>CAZAXA010000683.1:0-3155 GCA_964488965.1 uncultured Phaeodactylibacter sp.
GGAAAAGGCGGCTGAGCTCGCTGCCGCCTACGAAATATCGCCTAAGACGGTCCGTGTCTGGCGTTTCCGGGGCCGTATTCCTGCCCGGTATGATGCCGGCTTCCTGCCCTCCAGGCCGGCGGCCCGCAAGGATACCTTACGGGTAATCGAGATATGCCAGTTGCGGGAAATCAACGCGGCAGCGTTCACCTCAATAGGCTACCGGAAAATTGTCGATGTTACGCGCCACAACTTGCGGGGGAAGCGTGCATCGCAGAATTTTCCGGCCGCTGAGGTGCTGGCATTCCGGCAGGAAACCACGAGGCTTAGGAACAAGCTGCGACTCTTCCTCAATACCGGCTCTGAAGCCACCTTGAAGGAGGTAATTGCCGATATGCGCATTAAGCACTACGTACTGTTGCCGGATCACAAGAGGATGTTAGGGCGGCTATACCGCAAGCTGTCCGCCTACGAACATGAGTTAGAGGAATGCCGGGTACTGGTGGCCCGGCTGTATAGCCTGCTGAAGTTCTAAGAGGTTGTTACCCTGCTCCTGCCCTGGCCCGAGCGCCGGGGTGGGGCAGGGCTTAAAAATCAATAGAATGACAGAACTAAACAAACAACAAATTTCTGAAATAGTAGCCGAAGCCGCCAACCGTTACCCCCATGTTACCCCTGCCCAGGTGGAACTGGAAAGCCGGGAACTGATAAAAATTGCCCAGGCTTATTTTGATAAATTGGCCAGTGGCATTTTCACGGCTGAAGAAATAGCCGCCAATATCTCCAAGCACAAAGACGAGGCAAAGGCACAGCTTTTGGAATATCCAACCAATGTGAACACCTGGAAAGATGGAAGGGCAGACAGGGACGGGAAGTTTGCCCAGGAATGCTTCGCCCTTGTTTTGCCGAAGCTGGAAGCCGTTTTCCTAGGTATGAAACAGGCCCCGGAAATGATAAAGAAAAGGCAGCCGGAAGCCGGGCAAGGCCTGCCCCAGGAACTTACCTTTGATTCCTTGTTTGTCCATCCTTCGGCAAAGGAAGAACTGCTGGCCGCCCTTCGGGGACTGGCACTTATTGACGGCAAAGGGGGCCTAATAGCGGGAAAAGGAAAAGCCCCCCTTCGGGCAGCCTGGGACGCTGCAATACAGCAGGGCTTTCTAAATAAAACCAGCCTTGATGCCTTCCAAGTGTTCTATTCCCATTTCGGGGCAACCGTTTCAAAGTCCACCTTTTACGAAGTTCCACCCAAAAAACATTACCCTGTCTTGTATAAAGAATTGTTAGCCAGGCTAAACCGGAAAAAATAGACTTTTCGGAAAGTCCGGTTAGTTCTGGTAACGCTACCGAATTGAACCCACCTTTGGCTCAAATTCAGTTTAAGCCATGACAGAAATGATGATTGTTACCACCTTAACCAGGCAGGACTTAGAAGCTCTCGTGATTGATTGCATGAAAGTAGTGATTAAGGCGAACCAGCCAGCCAGGGAAGAACCGCCCTGCCCTGGCCCTGGGCAGCCTGAATTTTTAACGAAACGGCAGGCCGCCCAAAAGCTGGGCTGTAGCACTTCGACAATCGACAACGCCGCCCGCGCCGGGAAGCTGACCCGCCACTACATCGGCAAAACGGTACGCTTCCGGCAGGAAGAAGTGCTGGCCCTGGCCCAGCCTGCCGAAAATTGAAAAAGGTATGACTGTTATAAAAAATGGCCACGCCGGAAGCCTGGCCACCTTGAATGAAAACGGAATGAGCCACAAAGATACGGCTTTTCATTTCATTGTGCCGGACGGGGCCAGCCTTAACGACGCCGAAGAAGCCCCAGGCTTTCCCCTGGAAGTTTACGAGAACCTTCCCGAACTGCTAAGGCGGCCCTGCCTCGAAGTGCTGAAGGATGAAACCGAAAAGGAAGTTTTCCTGGTGGGGGCCTTAGGCGTTATTTCCGGCATCCTTCCGAACCTTCATGGCTTCTACGATCAAGGGTTTACAGGGCCAAACCTTTTTGTTTACGTCCTGGCTGCCTACGGCACGGGCAAAGGGGGGCTGAAGTTCGCAAGGGAGTTAGCCCGGCCCATCCACCAGCAGAAACGGGAACAGGCAGCCCAAGCCCTCGAAGAATACCAGATTGAACTGGAAACCAGCAAAAACAGCAAAGGGCAGCCGCCCCCCAAAAGGCCGGGAAATTTTATGCTATTCCTTCCGGCCAACAACTCCAAAACGGGCCTGCTTCAGTTACTGCACGAAAACCGGGGCAAAGGCATCCTGTTTGAAACAGAAGGCGACACTTTAGCGGATGCCCTTTCAACGGACTACGGCAATTTTTCCGACCTGCTTAGGAAAGCGTTTCACGGGGAAAGCACCACCTTTTACAGGCGGACGGAACAGGAATACCGGGAAATTGAAAACCCTGCCTTTTCCGTTGTCCTTTCTTCCACCTTCGACCAACTATTGAAACTCATTCCGACGATCCAGAACGGCCTTTATTCCCGCTTCCTGTTCTTCCAGCTCCAGGGCAGCCGGGAGTTTCGAAACGTGTTTGACCGCGAGAAGGAAGTTTACCCTAAATACTTCGCTCATCTTGGGCAGAAGTTTCTCGAAATATACAACTACCTGGAAGCCTTGCCCGAACCCCTCAAATTCAGCCTACAGCCCCACCAGGAAGCCCACTTTGTTTCTCTGTTTTCCGAATGGAAACATGAGCTAGGAGAATTTACGGGGGCCGACTTAAACGGCGTGGTAAACCGGCTGGGCCTTATTACTTTCCGTATCGCAATGCAGTTTACAGCCCTTCGGGCCTTTGAAAACGGCTACCTGGAAGAAACCCTGAATTGCGATGAAAAGGATTTTCAGAACGCCCTGCAAATAGTTTCGGCCCTTCGGAAAAATGCGATTGACATCTATTATAGGCTGCCCCGCCCAAAGGTGAGCAAGGAAGCTTCCGAATTGGAAAAGGAACTGCTTTCCAAAGCCGAACAAGTGGCCCTTTGCCACCAGATGAAGGCCCAGGGCCTTACTTATGCCGAAATCGCGGAAAAAGTCCTCAGGGATGTAAAAAAGAAGGGGACAATTTTTAAGTGGCTGAACCGGGCCGGTTAGCTCCGTTTCCAAAAAGAACGAGTTAGCCGTTTCCTTTTGGAAACTTTGCACAGTTGTTTGAAAATGAATTAGTTAACCCCGTTTC
>CAZAXA010000684.1:0-3149 GCA_964488965.1 uncultured Phaeodactylibacter sp.
AGGCCGGCTCGATGCCCGAGGTGGTCTGCGTCATCAGGCTGGTGGTGCCGGTGGGGGCGATGGTCAGCAGGGCGATGTTGCGGCGTCCTTTGGCCAGCATTTCCTCATAGAGGGCAGGGTCGGCCTCGCGCAGGCGGCCGATGAAGGGGTTGTCCTTTTCGCGCTCCGGGTCGTAGATGGGAAAGGCCCCGCGCTCTTCGGCCATGGCGGCGGAAGAACGATAGGCATTGATGGCCAGGGTGCGCTGCACCTTCACCGAAAAGTCGATGGCCTCGTCGGCGCCATAGCGCAGGCCCAGGGCCGCCAGCATGTCCCCTTCGGCGGTGATGCCCACGCCGGTGCGGCGCCCGGTAATACAAGCCTTGTGGATTTTCTCCCACAGGCGGCGCTCGGTGGCCTTGATCTCGTCCGGCTCCGGGTCCTTGTCGATCTTGTCCAGGATGTGTTCCACCTTCTCGATCTCCAGGTCGATGATGTCGTCCATCATGCGCTGCGCCAGTTGCGCGTGGCGGGCGAACTTTTCGAAGTTGAAGCGCGCCTTGCCGGTGAAGGGATCTTCGACGTAGCCGTAGAGGTTGATGGCCAGGAGGCGGCAGCTGTCATAGGGGCACAGGGGAATTTCGCCACAATTTTTCTGGTTGAGGTAAACCAGTTTGGGTTTGCCGTCTTTGGTTTGCCCTTCCCATCCCCCGGCAAAGAAGTTGTGGTATTTGTCCACTGTACCGTTGTATACATCTTCATAGCCGTCAAATTCGACAGACACCACGCGGTGGTTATGGAATTCCGCCTCGGACTTCAGTTCCTGGTAAGAGTCGAAACCATATTTGGTGCCAACCCGGCAGGGTACACCTGCTTCCTTGCATTCCACCTCCCATTCTCTCATAAGGGGCTCGCGTTGCAGCTGATACTTCAGTTGAGTATAAACCTGTAACTGGGCAACTCTATTCTTTTCCGCTTTTTCTAAGTAAACCTGATTAATGGAATCTGCTCTTTTCTCCCTGACCGCTACATTTGTATTCAGGAAGCTGTTCAGGCAATCAAAAGAACAGTAAGAGATCTCGCGGCGGTGGTAGTTTACCCAGAAGGACTGGCTGCAGTATTCGCATTCCTTCTCAACTACTACAGTGTTTCCTTCCAGCTTTGTCTTATAGCCTTGGCTTTCTGCCTTAAGCAAAGTTCGCAACAGGCGTGGATCATTGCCGGCATGAACCAGCCCCGGTTCAGCTGCGGCCAGCAAAGACATTTCCCTTGTGGAGCCTAATGCCTCCCTTACAACCGGCCCCTGAAACTTAGTTAGTATCATCAGGCTATCGCCGGGTTTGAGGTCCCTGACTTCCCGGTACTCGCCCCTTTTCAGCCGGAATTTATGGTTGGCCGTAGCCCGGATCACCGAGCCGTCATCCAGAGTGACTTTAAATACTTTCTTTTTATAGCCTGTGACCCGTGGGTTGCGCATGATCTGTATATCGAGGCGCCCCTTCTCGTTCAGGCAATAGACTGGCACATCACAGCCTTCCTCTGCCAATTGCCGGATAGATACCTGCCCCCTTCCGTCCGCCACGGCGACCAGGGTTTCTCCAGTCAGGCAAGGGTTGGTAGAAATAGTCTTATACCCCAGGTCCGCATAACAATCCGGCGCCGATTCCCGGATGATGGTGTCCCAGAACAGCACGCCAGGCTCGGCGGATTTCCAGGCGTTGTGGATGATCTTGTTCCACAGTTTGGCCGCGTCGACTTCCTTTTTGAAAATGGGCTCTTTGGCGTCGATGGGGAACTGTTGCAGGTAAGGCTTACCCGCCATGGCCGCTTTCATAAACTCATCGTCGATGCGCACCGAGACGTTGGCGCCGGTCACCTTGCCCTTTTCCATCTTGGCGTCGACGAAGGCCTCCGCATCCGGATGTTTGATGGAGACGGTCAGCATGAGGGCGCCGCGGCGGCCATCCTGCGCCACTTCGCGGGTAGAGTTGGAGTAGCGCTCCATGAAGGGCACGATGCCCGTAGAGGTCAGGGCGCTGTTCATCACCGGCGTTCCTTTGGGGCGCAGGTGGGAAAGGTCCTGCCCTACCCCGCCCCGGCGCTTCATCAGCTGCACCTGCTCCTCGTCGGCCTTGGCGATACCGCCGTAGGAGTCGGCCCCGCTGCCGATGACGAAGCAGTTGGACAGGGAGGAAATCTGGAAGTCGTTGCCGATGCCCGCCATGGGGCTGCCCTGGGGGACGATGTAATGGAAGCCCTTCATCAGTTCATATATTTCTTCTTCCGGTACCGGGTTGGGGTATTTCTGCTCGATGCGGGCGATCTCCCGGGCGATGCGGCGGTGCATATCGTCGGGCGTACGCTCATATATGTTGCCGAAGGAATCCTTCAGGGCATATTTGTTCACCCATACGCTGGCGGCCAGTTCGTCGCCGCCAAAATATTCGACGGAGGCTTTCAGCGCTTCCTCATAGCTGTAGGTTCGGGGAAAGTTCTTTTTCTTCGTTTTCTGAACGGATGATGTTTCCATAGATGTTTATTTGAGCCGCTCTAAAGTAAGGGCCAACGGCGGTTTTTTACGGCCCTGCCCGCCGATAATTTTCAACAGTTTGTGGAAAACTTTCCAGGCGCCGCCCGCTCCTGCATTATCTGCAACTATCAAGGCTGAGGAGCGGCATATTATACCCGCTCCTGTAACCATTAAAGTTACAAAAACCTCCGGATCAGGTTGGTGACAATGGTCAGCAGGAGGCTCAAAAGGGCCAGGGCCGTGACGGGAAAGTAAAAACGGTTTGCATTTTACCCGCAGAAAAAGTGCTTTGGAGGGTGGAAAAAAAGAGGTTTTTTTTATCTTTGCAACCGCTTTGCAAAAGGGCAGGGCATTTTCTAAAGGGCGATTAGCTCAGTTGGTTTAGAGCGCATGTTTGACAGACATGAGGTCGGCGGTTCGAATCCGCCATCGCCCACTGCACCCGCCGAAGCCGTATGCAAGGCGGGTTGGTTTTTAGAAATCCGCCTTCGCTATCGACTTCACAAATGTTTCGTCGATCGAAGAAAGTTTCGGCGGACAATGCGGGGTGTAGCGCAGCCCGGTAGCGCGTTCGTCTGGGGGGCGAGAGGTCGCAGGTTCAAATCCTGTCACCCCGACTAAAGGAAAGCCTAAGTAGTTG
>CAZAXA010000685.1:0-3125 GCA_964488965.1 uncultured Phaeodactylibacter sp.
TTCAGATGGAATACGATTCGCCCTACTTTTTTTCCGCAAGGGTTATGCAGGAGGAAAACTTCTCCCTGGAAAAGATGGAACTGCGCAAGGTCTACCGGCAGGAGAACCGCCACTTCCTGCGCCTGCTGGAGGCCGTGCGCCTGAACCGCGTCGACTACGACGACCTGGAAGACCTCAACAGCCGCTGCCTGCCTCATTTCGAACCCGAAGACTTCTACATCACCCTTTCGGCCCGCAATGCCCGGGCGGATGCCATCAACAACAAGGAACTGGAACGGATACCATTGCCGGAAAGAGCCTACCTGGCAACCATCACCGGAGACTTCAACCCCGGCCTTTACCCTACCGACCCGGCTCTGCGGCTCAAGCCCGGCGCTCAGGTCATGTTCATCAAAAATGACCCGGACAAGCAATTTGTCAATGGCACCATAGGGAAAATAACCAACATGAAGGACGACTCCATCACGGTAGCCGTCGAAGAACCGGGAACCGGAAACCAGCACATCGAAGTGGAACGCATGGAGTGGGAGATACTGCGCTACAAGCCCAGCCTTACCGATATCGACAAGATCGAAACGGAGACGATCGGCGCCTTCCGGCAGTTTCCGGTGAAGCTGGCCTGGGCTATTACCATCCACAAATCTCAGGGCAAAACCTTTGACAAAGCCATTATTGACCTGGGCCGGGGCGCCTTCGAACACGGACAGGCCTATGTGGCCCTCAGCCGTTGCCGCAGCCTGGAGGGCATCGTGCTGAGGCAGCCTATCCGGATGGAGGATATCCTGACCGATGCGCGGGTAGTAGAGTACTATGAGCAAAATTTTTAAAAAAGGAAAACCCTGCCGGCGCTTCAATCCTGAAAAAACCGGATATTACTGAAACACAGCCGGAGTTTATACGTGTTTACATAGTGAAAACAGTTATAACTACACTGCCGGGAGAAGGTGCAGTGGCCTGTGGCGGTAGTTGTCCGTCCCAAAAGGAGAATGTGAACGGCTGTTTTCAGAAAAAGTATTTTATGGCAAGAAGAAATTATCCGCCCCCGTCCCCTTCCCCAAGGGAAGGCAGAAATATTGTCCGGGCATTTTTCCTCATACTGGCCCTCTGCCTGATAGGCCTTATTTTGTACAAAAAGTACGTCTCTCCGGCGGGTTATACCCATGTGCCCAAGGAATTCCAGGTCAATTACGTGCCATCGGATTTCAGGATCACCATCGATGAAGAGAATGCCCTGGCCATACTGTCCAACCCCCAGCGGTACCGCAAGGAATTCAACGACCTGGTCTATGACATCAACATGTCCATCCTCTACCATGTGGCCAGCCGGATGAACCTCAATGAAGAGGATAAGGCCAGGCTGCAGGATGAATACGAAAAACACCACCCCTACCTTCGCAACCTGTATTTCCACGATTTCGTGGCGTTTAAGGACACGACCTCCAACCTCTACCAGACCTGGTACGACAACGAAGGCAGCAACGCGGTGGACGTCCTCCGGGAAGTGGCCGGCAAATACACCTGCTTTCTGGTGACCCAGATCATCACCACCCTGGTGCCTACCAAAGGCGGAAGCATCTACGCCAAAGGGCAAAACGTAGACACGCCCTGTGGCGTCGCCATGCAGGAAGCCCTCAACCCCATGATGAAGCGCCTGGAGGAACGGGCGGCCATTGAAGACTTCAGCCGTTCGCGGGGCTTGCTGCAGGAAAAGGTGGAAAAGGCCATTGCCGAACTGGCGACCATGGAAGTACGGGATAAAAAAGGGCTCAATAAACAACTGCAGACGAGAGTGCTGGGCTTCGCAGTTTCTTCTTCCGATATCGAAGTGTCGGCTATCAGTATCCTGAAGGTCGGTTTTCGCCTGAACGAATACTTCGATATCAACCTGAATTCCAAATCGGGCATCGTCACCATCACCCTGCCGGAACCCACCATCCTCTCGCACGAAGTTTATCCCAAGATCGACAAGCTCGATATCGGCTGGCTGAGGGAAGTACAAAGCGTTGACCTCAATAAGAACTTCAATGCGCTGCGCTCGGAATTCCGCCGGGAAGCCCTGGAAAGCGACATTATGGAAAAGGCCAAAAGCCAGGCCGTTGAGATCATGAACACCATGTTCACTCCCGCCATTAAAGGTATGAGCAGCCGGTACAACCTCCGGGTGCAGTTCCGGCAAGTACCGGAATCTCAGGAATATGGCCCCGAATATGCTCCGGCCACTTATGATTATCAGAACAAGGATTGAAAAAACGGCCGCAGGTATGTTATCTGAACTAAGTCTAAATAAATTTGTTGAAATGCCAGCAGATCGCTAATTTCGCCGAGCATCCATTTAAGACAAAATGCGGCCAGTCTCTATCATCCTTGCTGATTCTCAATATCTTACCAGGTTGGGCCTGAAGCATCTCCTTCAGGGTAGGGAAGCGTTCAGAATATCCGGGGAAGCTACTAATGAAAGAGAGCTCCTGGAGCGGCTGCGGCATGCCCCGGCGCAGGTGGTGATCCTGGATTACAACCAGCCGGAGCGGTTCAGCCGTTCTACCATAGAGAACATCAAACGCGCTGCGCCACAAACCAACATCCTGATCATCAGTGCGGACAACAATAAGGAAACTATCTTTGATATTCTGGCGCTGGGGGTGAACAGTTTCCTGACCAAGGCCTGTGGAGAAGATGAGATCATAGACGCCATCAGGGCGACGGCCAAAGGCGAAAAATTCTTCTGTACCAAAATACTGGATTATCTTCTGGAAAAAAGTTTTTCCAGAAACAGCGACGACGGTTCCTGTGCCGCCACCCCGCTTTCGCCGCGGGAGGTCGAGATCGTACAGTTGATCGCACGGGGGCTTGTTGCCAAGGAGATCGCCGGGCAACTCAACCTGAGCACGCATACCGTTTATACTCACCGGAAAAACATCATGAAGAAACTCAGGCTCAATACGGCTTCCGAACTGGTGCTGTACGCCGTTAATATGGGATGGGTAAACAGTACGGCCTGACGCCGCTATCTGCGCAATCTTTTTGTTGTATCATCCGTTTAACGAATATGGAGCCCGCGCCCATTTGAGGGCTATAGTGATTCTCCTCACAAATTGAGGTTTTAGCTTCTTGGTAGAGAAGCAGGA
>CAZAXA010000686.1:0-3122 GCA_964488965.1 uncultured Phaeodactylibacter sp.
GCCCCTGAAAACCATCGATGGTGTTGACGGACAGGGGCAGGCCAGCCAGGCCCGCATCTTCTTCAATGGCCTTTTGCATGTACAGCACCTGCTCCCGATAAGGGGATATGATGGCGATGGAAGGCAGCGGGCCGCCGTTAAAAGCGTCCCGCAACTGGTACAGGTGTTCGCACAGGACGAGGAACTCCTCCGGGTTGTAACGGCTCTGGTATTTTTGCTCCACCTTCTCTTCGAAGCCGCAGCCGGCGGTGTCGATGAAGGCCACCGGCCCGCTGTCTTCGATATCCAGCCGGTGGGAGCGGACGCTCTCATCCGCCATCAGGGCGTTCCCGTAAAAGCGGTTGTTGGAAAAATTCATAATGGCCTGGTGCATCCGGTACTGCACCTTGAGCAGTTTCACTTCGGGGAGGCGGTTCAGGAGCTTTTCGATCAGCGTTACGCCCAGCCCCTGTTGCCGGGCTTTGTGCGACTGCACCGTGGGCGGCAGCTGAAAGGGGTCGCCCGCCAGGATGACGCGCGAGGCGCGGGTGATGGGTATCCAGGTTGCCGGCTCGAGGGCCTGGGCGGCCTCGTCGATGACTACGGTCCGGAATTTAAGGCGGTCCAGCAATTCATGCCCGGCGCCAACGAGAGTGGCGGTAATGGCCTGGGAACTGTCCAGGATCTGATCGATCAGGCGGTCTTCCAACTGGCGGGCCCAGGCGGAAAGCTCGCTGGCCTCCTGATGGAGTCGCTTCCTCTCAGCGCGCTCTTCGGCGCCGAAGCTGCGTTTATACCGCAGGGCCTTGCGGCGCGCCTCCGCCGCCTGCACTTTTACCTTCTTGATATTCTTTGCTTCCGGGTGCTGCGAAAGCTTCATCTCCAGCGTATGGCTGATGATGCTTTCATCCACCCGCGAGATATTGCCGATGCGGGTCACCTCCAGCCCCGCTTCCGAGAGGCGCTCGGTGAGCAGGTCGGCGGCGGTATTGCTGGGAGCGGTGACGAGGATGGTGTTTTCAGTTTGGGACAGGAGCTTCACAGCATTGACGAGGGTGGTCGTCTTACCGGTGCCGGGCGGGCCGTGGACCACTGCGACGTCCTGTGCGGCCAGGATGTGGTTGACCGCTTCGTTCTGGGAGGCGTTGAGCCCGGAAATCTCCACCGGGCTGTTCACCGGAGCGAAACGCGGGGGTTGCTGCCCCAGCAGTATGGCGCGCAGTTCCGCCAGGCGCCCTTTTTTGGCCTCCTGCACCTTCTTCAGGGCTTTCTCCATCTCCTGGTAGGTAGTCTCATCGAAAAGCAGGCCGGCGCCGATAAGGCCCATGCCCAGCCATTCGGGCAGGTCTCTGGAGTTGAGGATAATCTTCATCCGGTTCTTATCCACGAACTGAATGACGCCGCTGCGCTCCGGGCGCTGTACGGCCGGCTGGCGGGTGAACAGGCTGGCCACCTTGCCCGGGCGAAAGTGGTGAGGCTCTTCCCGGGCGGCATGGCGTTCAACGATGACAAAGGCACGCTCGCCATAGGTGTAACCGCTCTTACTCACCTGCAGGGGATACCAGGCGTAGCCCTTCTCCCTGCGCTCTTCCAGCGGCAGCCGCTCTACCGCCTGTTTGAACTGTTCGAAATCCTCTTGCTTTTCCAACTGCAGGAGTTCGGCGAGCTCCGCCAGTTCCTTAAGTGCTTCTGACATTGAAATGGTTTACTTTCATTCTCCTGGGCAGCCATAAACCCATAAACCCAGCCCCCCCTTCAAACCGGCCGTCCTCTATTATCAAGGCCTCTGTTGCTCACACAGGCTTATTCCTAAAACCTCCTGTCCGGGCGATCGGTTCAATCCCGGAGCAACCGAAAAAACTATCTCGCCGGCTCATGTGTATATTAACATATGCTTCGCAGACCACGTCAACCTCATCCATCCATGCCTGAAGACAATAAGATGGCCCTGCGCGAACAATTTACGGCCATGAAGAACCTGCCGCGCTTTTTCCGGCTCATCTGGCAGGCCAACAAATACATGGCCCTCGGCAACGCCCTGCTGCGCCTGCTCAAGTCGGCCGTGCCGCTCCTCAGCCTGTACATCGGCAAGGAGATCATCGATGAGGTGATCGGGCTGATCAACGGCGAGCTGACGAGCACGGGCTACCTGTGGCTCCTGGTCGGGCTGGAGTTCGCCCTGGCCATCGCCTCCGACCTGCTCAACCGGGGCATTACACTGCTGGACAGCCTGCTGGGCGACCTCTTCGCCAACAGCACTTCCGTCGACCTCATCCGCCATGCCGCCCGCCTGGACCTCTACCAGTTCGAAGACGCTGCCTTTTACGACAAGCTGGAGCGCGCCCGCCGGCAGACCACCGGGCGGACCATCCTCATGTCCAATGTGCTTTCTCAGGTGCAGGACATCATCTCGGTGCTCTTCCTGGGCGCCGGCCTGGTGGCCTTCAACCCCTGGCTGATCCTCATCCTCATCATTGCCGTGATCCCCTCTTTCCTGGGCGAGACCCACTTCAACCAGCGCACCTATTCCCTGACCCGGAACTGGACGCCTGAGCGGCGCGAACTGGACTACCTCCGCTACATCGGCGCCAGTGACCAGACCGCCAAGGAGGTCAAAATCTTCAACCTGGCCGACTTCATCGCCAAACGCTTCGCTTTCCTGTCGGATGAATACTACAAGGCCAACCGCTCCATTGCCATCCGGCGGGCCGCCTGGGGCAGCGCGCTCTCGGCCCTGGGCGCCTTATCGTACTACGGCGCATACGTTTTCATTATCATTCAGGCCATCAACGGCGCCATCACCGTAGGTACGCTCACCTTCCTGGCGGGTTCTTTCGAGCGCATGCGGGGCATGCTGCAGGCCATCATGAGCCGCTTCTCCCGCATAGCCGAGGGGGCGCTTTATCTGCAGGACCTGTTCGAATTTTTCGCGATCCAGCCTTCGATCATCTCTTCTCCGGACAGCCTGCCCTTCCCCCGGCGGATCAGGGAAGGCTTCACTTTCGAGAATGTGAGCTTCAAATACCCCAACAGCGAGCGCTGGGCCATCCGCAACCTGTCCTTCCACCTTCAGCCCGGAGAGAAGCTGGCCCTGGTCGGAGAGAACGGCGCCGGCAAGACCACCCTGGTCAAGCTGCTGGCCC
>CAZAXA010000687.1:0-3108 GCA_964488965.1 uncultured Phaeodactylibacter sp.
TCCATGGTGTTGACGTGTTTGGGTGTTAATGTGCTGGGGCCCGGCCAGAAACCGGGGTAGTGTTCAATAATGTGTGTCTAAAGTTTAAAAAATAAAGAAGTTCCCTTTTGTTGAGCGCCAGGGCAGCAGACGGAGTCTGGAGGCCGTAGGCCGGAAGACGGAGTCTGCTGCCCTGGCGCTGCGCCGCCTTGCTCATCCCCCCAGCGCATGTTTGGTGTATCGCTGGTCATAGAGCTGCATGGGTTCTTGTTGGATGGTTGACCAACGGAACACCTGCCTAGCCCAGGATTTACGATTTCGTATAAGGCTGAGGTACAGTTGCTTAATCGGGCTCCGTACATCTTTTCCAAATGCCGGCTGATGTCTTCCTGGTTGTTACCCATCGCATAGAGCTCCAGGATCTGATCCTCAAAACCACTGCCTATTTCCCGTTCCCATTTTCCCACTGTCTGAGTAGAAAAATCGCCCGGCGCTCTCGGCTGGTTTGTATCTCAATGTCTCCAACACTGCTGCGCACTTTCTTCTTCCGGCCTTTGCCGTTGCGCCTATTGGCTATATAGGCAGCCTTCTGCTCCTCAAGGTGATGGTCTAATTCACCTTCAATGGAAGCCTCCACCAAGTGTTTGGCCAACTCCTGAAGGATACCCCCTTCTCCAAAAAGAGGGCGCCCGGACTGAAGCCCGGCTATGGCAGACTCTTCAAATGACTCAAAGTCGAAGTCTTGGCTTTTTTTGTCTTGTTCTTTTTTCATCAGGTAAATCTCGTAATTTTACGAGACACACATTTCTAAACACTCTCCTGAAGTGCCCTGCTGCCCAACCTATACACCTAAGCACCTATACACCTAAGCACATTTACACCAGATCCTCTTCCTCCCAACTCCTCCTCAGTTCTTTCTCTTTCTCCAACTCTTTCAGTTCCAGCCCATCCTCCTTCTCCACCGGTTTTCCCGGCGCTTCCAGCCGGCCCTGCCGCAGGCGCTCCATCTCCCTGGCCAGTTCCTCCTCTTCCCATTTTTCGGAAAGGGCGCGCGAGCCCGGCAGGCCGAAAGTGGTGAAATAATGGATCAGCAGGCCCATGCCCCAGGGCAGCATGGGATAGAAGAACCACAGCGTGGCGTCTCCGCTGAAGAAGGATGCCATGTTTATGGCCAGGAAAAAGAAAGCCACCGCAATGAACGCGCTCAGGTGCTTGTAAAAGCCCTTCTTTTTTTCCACCCGCTGCCTGGCCTTTTTAAAAATCTGCTGATCGTCCATATGTGTTTCTTTATTGAAAACAGAGGCAGCAATTTAGGAAAAAGGGAGCAGATTCCTCACAGGTTTAAGAACCTTTCCGGGCGGGGACTGGCGTAAGGTTCTCCAACCGGGGCCTCCGCACAGGTTTAAGAACCTTTCCGGGCGGGGACTGGCGTAAGGTTCTCCAACCGGGGCCTCCGCACCGGGGCCTCTTCCGTCACATCCTCCGTGCATAATACTCCAGGTATTTACACTCCCGGATGGCGCGTTGGTAGTACTCCGTATCTTCGTACTCGCTGCGGAGGCGCTCGAAATACTGGCGGTAACCCATCTTTTTGATATCCTGCTGGAAGCGGGCGTATCCTTCAGAATCCCACTCATCGATGGTGTACTTGCCCCACCAGTAGGAGTCGTCCGGCAGGTTTTCCGTCATATGCTGGAAAAAAAGGTTCTGTTCGGCTTTGGCGGCCATGAAGCAGTAGCGGGCGGCGGCCTCCCGCCCGGAGGCGTACTGTATGGCCTTTTTGTAAAATTCCAGCGCCTGGCTGTTGTCCCAATAACCGGAGTAGTAGGATCCGCTGCGGAAGTAGTTCATCACATAATAGGCCGGGCCGAAGTAAGACATATTATAGTAGGCGTTGCCCAGCAGGTAGTAATCCGTAGCGCTGTTGGTATTCCTGGCAATATCCCTGACCTCGATCAGTTTGCGGACGAAGCTGTTGCGGGTAAAACTGGCGCCGGTGCGGGGCGGGCAATCCCATATGCAATCCGCGATACTCATATTGAAGGGGTTGTGCTCCAACTGATGATCGTAGCCTTCCGGCAGGGACTCGAAGATGGCCAGGGCCTCCTCCAGGCGGGCCGGGTCGCGCAGCAGCAGGACGCCTTTGATATCCAGCACATCGGCCTCCATTTTTTTCAGCAGGGCGCCCGGGTTCTCCCGGCAGGCGGCCCACTCTTCCCGGTTGCCCGTATAGTGCTTCAGGGCCAGCAGTTCCAGCGTGGTAAGCTGGGGCCGGCGGATGAATTCTAGCAGAGAATCCACCCGCTCCAGGCGGGGGTCCACCTTGAGGCCGCTGAGCAGTTCCCGGTTCAGGAAGCCCGCCATCAGCAGGTCTCCACGCTTGCGGGCCTTGTAGGCGAGCAGGTCCAGGATGAACTCTTCGTTGTTGCGCTCCGTAGAGAATTCCGTTTTGCCGTCGTCGAACACTTCGATGATCTCCCGGGCGATGTGATCCTCTTCTTCAGCGGTAAAGCTGTCGCGCTGAAAGATGAAGATGGCCAGTTCGACCTCCCGTTTAACCTTGTCGAAGGGAGCGGCCATCTCCTCGTTATCGGCAAGGGTGGCCCTGGCGGCATCGAAACGCCCCAGCAGGAATTCCAGGTAGGCCTTGGCTGCCGCCCAGAAGGGGTCGTCCCGATGGTTGTAATAAACCGTTGTGGCAAACTGAAGCAGCCGGCCGGCATACTCGGCATGCTCGCGGTTTTTCAGCAGGTTGCCGTTGCCTTCCAGCGTCCGGAAAAGCACATCGATGGGTTCGTCGCTGAAATACAGGAGGTTGAGGCTTTCCAGCTTATTGGTTTCGCGGGCCAGCAGCAGGCGGAGCCACTCATGGTTGCCCACCAGGCTGAATATCTGCTCGGCGTCGCTCAGCCCTAAAGCGCCCTGTTTGCTGCCGCGCAGGAAGTGCATCAGAGCCTTTTCTTCCGGGTTTTGGCAAAGGGCATAAGTGGCGTCCCAATCGGCCTGGGAACTGATGTTGAAGCTGTAATAGGCGCTGTGGCGGCGGCTCCGGCAATCCCTGAAGACGGTGAGGAAGTTGTAGTAGCCCTGAGCCGCCTGGCCTTCCTGCAGCTGCAGCCCGGCCAGGTG
>CAZAXA010000688.1:0-1290 GCA_964488965.1 uncultured Phaeodactylibacter sp.
CCCCACTGCCCTTCCTGCACGCTGTCGTGGTGGGCGCGCGCCTTGTTCGTCAGTTCCAGTAAAAGGGCGAAAACGTGCTGGGCGACGGAATCCGTGCCGTAGCCTATGGCGTTGCAGACGGTTATCCCCCGCGCCCGCGCCGCTTCCACGGCAATGTTGTTGTAGCCGGTGGCCGTCACGCAGATGCACTTCAGGGCCGGCAGGCGGGCCAGCTGGGCTTCGCCGATCACCGCCTTGTTTACCAGAATGACCCCGGCCGCGGCGGCGCGCTCAGGGATTTGCTCCGGCAGGCTATGTTCATAAACGCTTACCTGCCCCAGGGCGCGGAGCTTGTCCCAGCTCAGGTCGCCCGGGTTGAGGGTGTGGCCGTCCAGCACGACGATCTTCGGCCGGGAGGTAGTCTCGCTTGTCGCCATCATATCCTGTTTTTTTCCCGGAAGATGGTGAAGGCCAGGCGCAACACTGCTCCAATGAGCCGGGTGTGGGAGAAGTTGTCGGGTGATTTCCTGGGAGCGTTCCACCCGGCCGTTCACCATCTGCTGTTAAAAAGTATCTTTCCGGGCATCAGAATTGATGCTGAATATCCTCATAAAGAAAGGCCCCCGGGAAATCCACATCCGCCTTTTTTTCCTTGCCGCTCCACAATTCGATGTCGAAGCGGTAGACGGCGGTGCGCTTCCATTCTTCGGGCGTGGTGGGCCGGTAATCCTCGCCGGGCCGCAGGTGGGGGAAGTACTTGTCCAGGAGCCCCTGCAGGGCGGCATAGCTCTCTTCTTCATCTTCGACCACCTGCACCTTGCCGAAGGCAGCCACCCCCCGGTACTCCACGCTCATCTCCAGCGCCTCCTTTGCCGGCAGGAGGCGCCCCATTTCGCTGATGCTGAAACAGGCGCCGGGGTTCTGTTCCAGAATGCTGCGGGTGCGCCCTTCCCGGGCGGTGTGGAAATAAATGGCATGGCGGCCCTCATCGTAAACGAAGATGTTGCTGTTGATGAAAGGCTGGCCCTCCTGGCTGAAGGCAAAGGCCCCGAAGGGCGCCCGGCGCAGGAAAACCCTGATCCAGGCTTCGTCTTCTACGGCGCGGTCCTTACGGCGCAGCTCGTTTGGCGCCTGCTGTAAATATGGCCTTGGCATGTCCTGATGCTGTTTTTGTGCAAAGAAAAGGCGGAATTGGCTTGATGTAAAGAGCCAATTTGTGTAAGTGCGTAGGGCCAATTTAATTTATACTGCCCGAGGGGGGCATATGATTTGGCGCATTGAGGGCTGCCGCCTGAGGGCACATCGCGCATC
>CAZAXA010000688.1:1390-3092 GCA_964488965.1 uncultured Phaeodactylibacter sp.
CATCGAAAATTCAAGCTTCCTATTTGCTGCTTTCCCTTATTGGCGCCACCGGCAGCACCACATGTGAGGGCCTTTCCGCGGAATGGTAGATGGTATTATCCGCCTTCACCTTCCTACGGCTGCTTTCGAAAGGCTCGCCCGTATTGGGGTTGACGTCCCAGCGGGGGAAGTTGCTGCTGGAAATGTCGATGCGGATGCGGTGGCCTTTTTTGAAGACGTTGGCCGTGGGGAAGGGCTCGATGCTGAGTTCATATACTTCGCCCGGGGTAATGAGGCTCCGCTCGTGGCGGCCGTTGCGGTAGCTCATCCGCACGATGGCGTCGGTGAGGTTCAGATGGAAACCGCCGGGGAAGTCCTCGCTGGGGGGATAAACGTCAAGTAGCTTGACGGTGAAGTCGGTGTCTTTGGCGGTGGATGATACGAATAACTTTACAGTAATGGGGCCGACGGCCTGCATATCATCCTCCAGCGGCTCAGTCTGGAACACCACCACATCGCTGCGCGCGTGCAGAGGCAGGTAAGGCGGGCGGCTGCCGATGAAATCGGGCCGTTCGCGCTGGTCGAAAGCGCCGTCCTTCACCCGGGCAGACACATTACCGCCGAGGGTGGGCACGGGGTGATCGGGGTCGAAGGTGAAGGTAGTGGAGGAAACTGTTTCCCGGGGTGGCTGTATGCCCAGGCTGCCGTCGGCGTGGAAGTAGAAAGTAAGGGGCTTCGCATTGGGCGGGGGCCAGCCGTCCGCCTCCAGCCAGTATCCGCCGTGGTTGAGCCGCCCGGCCTGGTTTTTGCTGCCGTCGCCGGTTCCCATCACAAAGAGCTGCACGGGTTTTTCCGGAATGCCTTCCGCTTTCTTTCCCTTGAGCAGGTAGTCGAACCATCGGATTTGGAAGCCGCTGTGGAAATCGGGGATGGCGGCCGCCGGGCCGAAATCCACGTCGCCGGCGTAGGTGCGCTCGTTGCCGCTGTGCGTCCAGGGGCCGATGATCAGCCATTTGGGAGAAGATTGCCGGCGCGACAGCTCCTGGAAATTCTGTATCGTGCCGGGCAGAAAAATGTCGTACCAGCCGCCGACGTGCACCATGGGCACATCGGCCGTCTGATCGTAATATTCCTCCCAGTTGATGCCGATTTCCTTCCAGTAGCCGTCGTAATCGCCGTGGGCGTATTCTTCCAGCAGGTAACTTTCGAAATTCGGGGCGATGGATAGCGGGTTGAGCCCCCGCCGGAAGGGCCATGCGTGGTACCAGTCGTCGATCTGCTCGCGCCCGAAATGCGCCCTGACCACGGGGTCGTCGATCTCCATGGGGATTTGCCGGAAGGCCCAGGTCAGTTCCCGCCCCAGTTCGAAGGCGCCGCCCTGCCGCACGGCGTGGCCCCAGGCGTTGGCCATGCCGCCCATGTTGATGACCATGGCGGAGAGGCCTTCGGGGCGGAGCTTGGAAGCGTCGGCCGCCGTATGCGCCCCGTAGGAAGTACCCCACATGCCGACCCGTTCGTCCACATAGGGCAGGCGGGACAGCCATTCCACCGTAAGCGCTCCGTCGTGGGCTTCCAGCGGGTTATATTTGGTAAAGGTTCCGCCGGAATCGTAGCGCCCGCGCAGGTCCTGCAGGGCCACCACATAGCCCTGGCCGGCAAAGTAAGTGGCCTGTGGGATGAAGCGCTCCGACGATTTTCCGTAAGGGGTGCGCTGAAGAAGCAG
>CAZAXA010000689.1:0-3082 GCA_964488965.1 uncultured Phaeodactylibacter sp.
GTGACGGTGGCCAAGGAAATAGAACTCGAGGACCCCGTAGAGAATATGGGCGCTCAGATGGTTAAAGAAGTAGCCTCCAAAACAGCGGATATCGCGGGCGACGGCACTACTACCGCTACCGTCCTGGCCCAGGCCATGATCAATGCCGGGCTGAAAAACGTCACAGCCGGCGCTAACCCCATGGACCTCAAGCGGGGCATCGACAAGGCGGTGAAGGCCGTCATTGATGACCTGAAGAAGCAATCAGAAGTCATTGGCGACGATTTTGAAAAGATCAAGCAGGTAGGCGCCATCTCTGCCAATAATGACGAAGAGATAGGAAGCCTCATCGCCGATGCCATGAAGCGGGTGTCCAAAGACGGCGTCATCACCGTTGAGGAGGCCAAAGGTACGGATACCTATGTCGATGAAGTGCTCGGCATGCAATTCGACCGAGGCTACCTTTCTCCCTATTTCGTGACCGACACCGAAAACATGGTCACGGAATACGAAGAACCCTTCATCCTCATTCACGACAAGAAGATCGCCAATATGCAGGATATCGTTCCTATCCTGGAAAGGGTCGTTCAGGCGGGCCGCCCCCTGCTGATCATCGCTGAAGATATTGAAAGCCAGGCCCTTGGCGTACTGGTGGTCAACCGCCTGCGCGCCCAGCTGAAAGTCGTCGCCGTTAAAGCGCCGGGCTTCGGCGACCGCCGCAAGGCCATGCTGGAAGACATCGCCGTCCTGACCGGCGGCACGGTGATCAGTGACGAAAAGGGGTATAAACTCGAAAGCGCCGGGCTGGAACACCTCGGCCGGGCGGAGAAAATTACCGTCGACAAAGACAATACGACCATCGTGAACGGCCGTGGCGATACGGAACAGATCAAGGCCCGCATCAACCAGATCAAAGCCCAGATCGACGCTACCACTTCCGATTACGATCGCGAAAAACTCCAGGAGCGCCTGGCTAAGCTCTCCGGCGGCGTGGCCGTGCTGTACGTCGGCGCCGCCACGGAAGTGGAAATGAAAGAAAAGAAAGGCCGCGTCGACGACGCCCTGCACGCCACCCGCGCTGCTGTTGAAGAAGGTATCGTAGCCGGCGGAGGCGTCGCCCTGATTCGCGCTATCGAAAAGCTCGACAGTGTCGGCGGCGAAAATGAAGATGAAAAGATCGGCGTACAGATCGTTAAG
This sequence comes from uncultured Phaeodactylibacter sp., assembly GCA_964488965.1. Lineage (GTDB taxonomy): Bacteria > Bacteroidota > Bacteroidia > Chitinophagales > Saprospiraceae > JACJXW01. The sequence continues at coordinate 1,177 of CAZAXA010000689.1, forward strand.
AAAGCATTGGAAGCGCCCCTGCGTATCATCGCTGACAATGCCGGCGCCGAGGGCTCCGTCGTCCTTCAGAAGGTGCTCGGTGAAAAGGGCAGCTTCGGCTATAATGCCCGCACCGACGTTTTTGAAGACCTGAAAAAAGCCGGTGTGATAGACCCGACTAAAGTGACCCGCATCGCACTGGAAAACGCCGGTTCCATTGCCGGAATGGTGCTGACTACAGAATGCGTGATCAACGATAAACGGGAGAAAGAAGACGGCCCGATGGCTGGTATGCCGGGCGGCGGTATGCCGGGTATGATGTGATCACACTCTTCAATAAAAAAAACCTTTCCGTTCAGCGGAAAGGTTTTTTTTATTCCGGAAATACTTCCCCGGCCATGGCCATGGCCTCCCTGAAAGCATCCATATCTACTCCGGTCTCGATGCCCTCATCCATAAAATAGAACAACATATTTTCTGTCGGCATGTTCCCGGTGAGGTCATCCTTGGCCATGGGGCAGCCCCCGTAACCTTTAATGGCGCCATCGAAGCGCCGGCAGCCATACCGATAAGCCGTTTCGATCTTTTCCTTCCACTTGCCGGGAACAGTGTGAAAGTGAGCGCCAAAATCAATTTCCGGGTAACCGGGAACGAGGTTGCTGAACAAATAGCGGATACTTTCCGGGCTGGCCACCCCGATCGTATCGGAAAGCTGTATGGTCGAAATACCCATTTCTGCCAACCGGCCGGCCCAGCGCTGAACGATCTCTACATTCCAGGGGTCTCCGTATGGGTTGCCAAAACCCATAGAAATGTACACGACCAGTTGCTTGCCGCTGGCCAGGCAGATATCCTGTATCTGTTGCACCCGGCCTACCGATTCTTCAATGGTCGCGTTGGTGTTGCGCAACTGAAAAGTTTCTGAAATGGAAAACGGATATCCCAGACACGCGATCTCTTCAAATTGAACAGCATCGTCAGCTCCCCGCTTGTTCGCTACAATGGCAAGCAGCCGGGTTCGGGCCCCGCTTAGTTCAAGCCTGCTCAGAACCTCTGCCGTATCCCGCATCTGCGGAATAGCTTTCGGAGATACAAAACTCCCGAAGTCAATCGTATCAAAATTGGCCTTCAACAGCTGGTTGAGGTAGGCCGCCTTTTTTTCAGTTGGGATGAATTCTTTGATGCCCTGCATAGCATCCCTTGGGCATTCAATTATTTTGACCATGAATGGTTAGAGCTTTGATGTCGTTTTCAGGGTTCTTATGATCCAAAGTTAGGCAGATAAAACCAAAATCCAACGCTTTATAAACTATCACTTTTTAAGCGTGTTTTATCCAAAAACAAATGAATAGAGGCATAGTATCTCTCCTCGGCTTTATCCTCACCGCACTGGGGTTCCTTTCCATCGTGCTTAGCCTGGTGGGCATTCAGTTCGCCTTTTTAACCTGGCTTGACTCCATCGGCCGGCTCTTCGGATTCGTCATCAAACTCATCATGATCATTATTGGCATCCTGCTGCTCCATATTGCCCAAAGCGACTTCCGGGGTGAAGAAGGGACGGGTAGCTGATGGAGGGAGGTTTATGGGTTTATGGGTTTATGAGGTTTATGGGTTTTATGGTTTCTGGGTTTCTTCCTGAACGAACAACCAATGCCAAAGGCCTTTGGGACAACAAACAACAAACAACGAAAAAAGGCTAGGCAGCCCGGGGGCCACCTAGCCTTTTATGCTAGATTACTGTCAGAGGACGATTATTCGATGATAACCATCTTCTTGGTAGCAGTGTGGTCAGCCGTTTCAACGGTGTAGTACAGTACCCCGGCGGCCGGCAGGCTGTTGGAGTTGACAACGACGTTGTTGTAACCCTTCACGCCATCCAGGCGAACCAGGCGCAGTACCTTGCCCGTCACGTCGCTGATGGTCAGCG
>CAZAXA010000690.1:0-3075 GCA_964488965.1 uncultured Phaeodactylibacter sp.
ACCTCAACCTGACGGATATGGAGACCTGCTACAAGCTCTTCCGCGCCGAGGCCGTCAAAAGCCTGGACCTGCGGGAAAAGCGCTTCGGCTTCGAACCGGAAGTGACGGCCAAAGTGGCGCGCATCCCCGGCATCCGGATTTATGAGGTGGGCATCTCCTACTACGGCCGCACCTACGCGGAAGGGAAAAAGATCAACTGGAAAGATGGGTTCAGGGCGATCTATTGTATTTTGAAGTATAATTTGCTGGATTAATAATAAATAACTCAAGCGCCAATGGGAAATTGGCGCTTGAGAAGAAGAACCTACCGGAACAACATCCCCAGATGCGCCGCCAGGAAGCGGCTCCTGGCATCGTCCCTCGGATCGTGGTAATCCAGCCCGGCGCTCAGGTACAGCTCGGGATTGATGCGGGTAATACAGCCGATGCCGGCATTCCATCCGAAAGTATCGACATTGCTCTTGTCGCGGTAAACGCCCGGGCCTGCCTGAAGATAGGGCTTCATGTTCAACGGCCGCGGGAGGATCAGCTGCACATTGGCATTGGCGTGCCAGAAGCGCGGGTGCTGCAGGCCGGCGCTGCTCTCGGCAGTGAACTGGCTGATGCCCAGCATCAGCTTGAGGTTCAGGTTGTCGCGGAGGCGGTAAGTCAGGTCGGCATGAGCGTGGATGTTGGCGTCTGACACCTCATCGAGGGCGCTCAGCGGGTGGGCGGAGCCGGCGTGGGCGCTGATCCACCATCTGCGCTGGTTGTCAACGGCGCCTACCTTGTTGTCCGGGTCAAGGCCGTCGATGATGCCGTCATTGTCGGAGTCGGTATCGCGGTGGTCGTCGATGCCGTCCTGGTCAGTATCTCTCGTGCCTTCATCGGCATCGGGCACATCGTCGCCGTCGCTGTCGGTATCCTGATAGGAGGGCCGGCCGTCGCCGTCGGGGTCGTCGTCGCCGTCCTGATCGTTGGGAATGCCGTCGTTGTCGCAGTCGTTGCCGCTACAGGGCGGCGTGCCGTCGCCTTTCAGGATGAAGGCGGTGGTAGTGGCGCGGGTAAAAGGCTCTACGCTGACGGGCAATGTTTCCGGCCCGGCGAAGATGCTCTCGCCCGGCATCAGGGTGGCGCCGGCGGCCACGTCACAACGCACCTGCACTTCGTACACGCCGTTGCCATTGAACTGGTTGAAGACGGCCGATATCTTGCGGGTGTAGGGGTCGCTGGTGAAGGCCACCGGCACGAAGGATCCGTCGGGGCGTTTCACCCGCCCGGTATAGGTTACGCCTTCTTCCAGGGTAGCCCCGTAGGTTGCCAGGGCCGAGATCACCACTTCCTGCCCCGGGTTCACGATGCGCGGGCGGGCGTCGATCATCAGGTCGGGCTGCGGGTTTTCGGCATGGGCGGCCACGTAGGTGAACTGCGACAGGCCATTGCCGGAAGAAATGCCCAGCACCCAGCGCCCGGCGCTCGGGTTGTCGAGGCGGATGAGGATGTAGTAGGGGTCTGTGGAAAGAACGTCCTTGTCATTCTGGGTGAACTCCTCCCCGTTGGGCCCGCGCAGGGTGAAATTGGGCTGCCAGGTATTCACCCGGCTGTGGCGGGTTGACAGGATGACGTCCAGCCGCCCGGAGAAAGGCTCTACCTCGAAGCCTACCGTATCTGCCAGGGGCAGGGCGCCCTGCTGGATATTGCCGTAAATAAACACGTCGTCGCCGCCGGATCTCCGGCCCCGGACGGCCATGGGGGTGCGGGCCAGGTTCAGGCTCTCGCCCCGGGAGCGGGCGGCCAGCTCGAAATAGATCGCCGGCAGTTCATCCCCTACCGGCGCATCGAGCATGGCGCCGCCGGAAGTGGAGGCGATATCTGCCAGCAGGCTGCGGTCGGCAGCGTCGCCAACGGGGATGGTGAAGATGCGGACGCCCATGCCGCGCAGAGTCGCGGCGGCCGTTTCGGGGTCCACACCGGTATTGTTCTGCCCGTCCGACAGCAGGAAGGCCGTCCGGGTGCGGCCGGCGGCCTCAACGGCCTGGAAGGGGAAGATAGCGGCATTGAGGGCGGTGCCGATGGCGGTTGTGCCGCCCAGCGTCAGGTTGTCGACCTGGGTTTTGAAAGGATCCCTGTCGGCCAGCGGCAGGTCGATGATGTTGCGCACCAGCACGGGGTTGTGGTCAAAGGCCACCAGGCCCATCTGCGGCAGGGGCATGCCGTTGCCGGCGCGCAGGTCGATCAGGGCGCGGGCGGCCGCCCTGGCGAAGTCGAGCCGCGTCTGGCTGGCAGGGTCGGCGCTGTTGATGCGGCTGCCCATACTGCCCGAACGGTCGATGAAGAGCATGACCTGGTCGCTGCCCGTCACATCCTCGATGAAGGCGGGGGCGCCGCAGCCGCCCGGCGGGTTGTTGTTGGGCAGGCCTGCCGGCGGCGTGATCTGCGCCGGGTAGTTCTGGTCAAGGGTTTCCCAGGCAGACAGGCCGGGGTGGATCAGCGTCTGCTGGGTAGTTTCGAAGCGGTTGGTAGTGGAATTCCAGGTGAGGTTGCAATTGCCGGCGGCGCAGACGCCCATGCCGGCGCAGGTCTCTACCAGGGGGCAGCCGTCATTGTTGCCCTGCAGGGGGTCGTGGTTGGCCGCCACGCAGAGCTCGGACTGGTCGCCGGACTGCATCATCAGGTTGGGCCCGGCGGCGTCGAAACAGGGGCCGATGCCGCAGGGGCCGCCCCAGCGGCATTGCTCGCTGTACTCATCGCCCAGGCCGAAGGCCAGGTGGGCCAGCTCGTGGGCGATGGTGCCGCCGGTAATGCCGCCCTGGAAGAGGGTGATGTGGTCGCCCAGCGTGCCAAAGCTGGAACCATCAGTGAAAAAGGAAACGGCAGAGCGCCCCCCTTCGGCGTAGACCCAGATGTCGGCCTCGTCCTCATGGGCGCCGCCGGCCGTCAGGCGGACGGTTCCGAAGCGAAGCTGCCCGTCGGTAGCGTCGCAGATGATGTTGTTGGCCTGCTGCAGCATTGCCCGCATGTTGGCAATGTCCGCAGCCGTCGGCGGGTAACGGAAGTTTACGCTGAAATCCATAGTGCCGTCGGCATTGATCCTGC
>CAZAXA010000691.1:0-3072 GCA_964488965.1 uncultured Phaeodactylibacter sp.
GCCATCGTTTATATGGTGCTCGACCCCCGGATGCGCAACCTGGTGTGGTACGCCTATAAAAGCGTCATGCGCTCCGTCACCGGCATGTTCGTGCAGATCGACCCCATCGGCATCCTGAAGAGCTATGTGGAAGACCTGCAGGACAACCTGGTGAAGATGCGCAAGCAGATCGGCGTCCTCAAAGGGCAGATGCGCAAGCTGCAAACCCTGATGGAAGACAATGACCGTACCATCGACGAAAGCATGAAAATGGCCAGCGCAGCCAAGGACAAAGGCATGGATAACCAGGTGATGCTCAACACCCGCAAGGCCGCCCGCCTGAAGGAGAGCAACGAGAAATATCAGGTGCTCCACCAGAAAATGGAGGTGATGTACCGCATCCTGACCAAAATGCACTCCAACTCCGAAATCCTGCTGGAGGACACCAAAGACCAGGTGAACCTGAAGGAACAGGAACGCAAGGCCATCCGCACTTCCCACTCCGCCATGAGGTCCGCTATGAGCGTCATCTCCGGCGACCCGGATAAGCGCGCCATGTTCGACGCCGCCATGGAGGCCGTCGCCGATGACGTGGCCAGCAAAGTAGGCGAGATGGAGCGCTTCATGGAAATGTCTTCCAACCTCATGCAGTCGATCGACCTGCAGAACGGCGTGTTCGAAGAGGAAGGCATGAAAATGCTGGAAAAGTGGGAGCAGGAAAGCACCCTGATGCTGCTGGAAGGCGGGCGGGCAAAATCGGAAGACACGCTCGACCTGGATTCGCCCGTCGCACGCCCGGAAAAACGGGCGCAGGGGAAGAGCGGGGATAATTCTTACGAGAATTTTTTTGAGTGAGTGTCGTTTGTTGTTCGTTGCCGGTTGTTCGTTCAGGGCTGCTCCATTAGGGCAACAATCAACCAACAACGAACAACCAACAACAAATGGGCAGAAATTCTAATCCCTTCCTAATCTCTGCCCACAGGTATTGGCGGAACTTGCAGGGTAAATGATAAAAGGGCAGAGATGGGATCATTCAGCCAATTGCTCCACGAGTTCGAATTGCCATTGCAAAACCCCGTGCTGGTTTTTGCACTGATACTTTTTATCATTTTATTGTCGCCCATCCTGTTGAGGAAGGTCAAAATCCCGGGCATTATCGGCCTGATCCTTTCCGGAGTGGCCATTGGGCCGCACGGCCTGAACCTTTTGCAGCAGAATTCTGCCGTCAACCTGTTCTCTACCATCGGCCTGCTTTACATCATGTTTATCGCCGGCATTGAGCTGGACATGTTCGAATTTAAAAAGAACAGGCACAAGAGCATTGGTTTCGGTTTTTTTACCTTCATTTTCCCCCTTTGCCTGGGCTATCCGGTATGCCGTTATCTGCTGGATTATGATGCGGCGGCCAGTTTTCTTACTGCCAGTATGTTTGCCACCCATACTCTGGTCGCCTATCCCATCGTGGCCAAATTCGGGCTGTCAAAAGACCAGGCGGTAGCGGTTGCGGTCGGCGGCACCATCCTGACGGATACGGCGGTACTATTCATTCTCGCAGTCATCATCGGTTCGGTGGAGGGGGGGCTCAGCCTGGGCTTCTGGGTTCGGCTGCTCCTGTCATTGAGCGTGTTTTCCGTGATCATTTTCGCGGTAGTGCCCCGGGTTGCCCGCTGGTTTTTCATTCATCTCGAAGGGGAGCAAAGTTCCCTTTATGTGCTGGTACTGTCCCTGGTCTTCTTTTCAGCTTTTCTGGCTGAACTGGCAGGCGTGGAGTCCATCATCGGGGCTTTCATGGCCGGCCTGGCGCTGAATAAGTTCATCCCTCATTCCTCGGCGCTGATGAACCGGCTGGAATTTGTCGGCCAGGCCATTTTCATTCCCTTTTTCCTGATCAGCGTAGGCATGCTGGTAGACGTAAGCATCCTGCTGAACGGGCCGACGGCCGTCGTCGTAGCCCTGACGCTTTCGGTGGCCGCCCTGGCCGGGAAAGGGATCGCCGCCCTGGCGACCCAATGGGCTTTCCGTTTTAGCCGGAACCAGGGGCAGCTGATCTTCGGGCTGAGCAGTTCCCACGCGGCAGCAACCCTCGCCATCATCCTGGTGGGGTACAACAGCGGCATCATCGACGAAAATATCCTCAACGGGACGATCATCCTGATCCTGATCACCTGCCTTACCGCCTCCTTTGTTACGGAAAATGCGGCTATGAAGATCATCCGGGAGCAGGAACAGCCGGAGGCCCAGGAATCGGAACCCTGGCTGCAGGAAGAAAACCTGCTGATCCCGATCGCCAAATTTGACAACCTGGAGCCTTTGCTCGACCTGGCCATTCTGCTCAGGTCCCGGAAAATGCCGTCCACCCTGCATGTCCTTTCCGTAGTGAAATACGATGATGAGGCGGAGGCCAGAATGCTGAAGGCCCGGCGTCGGCTGTTCCATTTCGTGCAGTATATGGCCGCTGCCGATGCGCGGCTCAATCCCATTGTCACTTTCGATGTCAACTCCGCTGACGGGATCATCCGCATCTCCAGGGAAATACTGGCCGATATGATCATCATGGGATGGCCCAGGAAGGAGAAATTTATCGATAAGATTTTTGGACAAACCACTGAGGCCATCGTTAACTCTACTCATAAAACCATTTTGCTCTGCAACCTCCGAAAGCCGGTCAATACCGTGAAGGCGATCCGGATGGTATGCCCGCCCGCTGCCGAACTGGAACCCGGCTTTTATCACTGGTTGAGTAAAATGCTGCTGCTGGCCAGGGAACTGAGCGCCGGCATCAGGGTTTTTTCCGATGAGCGCGCCTGGCAGGCCATCAGTGCTTTTCTGATAAAAACCAGGGCCAGTTTGTCCGTCAGCCACCTGCCATTTGGCCAACCGGATGATTTTCTCAGCTTGTCCCGGGAAATAAAGCCGGAAGATTTTCTGATAGTCGTAGCGGCGCGGGAAGGTTCGGTCTCCTATAACAATGAACTGAAACTGCTCCCCAAACATCTGGGCAAGCACTTCACCGGCAACAACCTGATGCTCATTTATCCGTCCATCCGCACGGAAGGAAACCGCTTCGATGAATACAGCGATGTCAGCTCGGGC
>CAZAXA010000692.1:0-3069 GCA_964488965.1 uncultured Phaeodactylibacter sp.
AAAACGGCAAGTGGGGTTAACCACCCCACCTGCGTTTATGCGGCCCGTTCGGCGCAATAAGGGATGGGGCAAATTTGCTTTTGTAAAATTATTTTACGATATTTGTAAAATAATTTTTTAGTTTATGAAACTGCTTATTGTTGAAACACAGAAAGAGTTTGAAGCAGAAATACATGAAGTTACTGATGAAGACTTAAAATGGATTAGAAATTCCAGGCAATTCCAGTTTGACTGGGCAAAAGAGAGGGAAGGGAAAAACCATCTATTCAAAATCATGAGGGCTTCAGAAGAAGCCGGCGAAGAAATATTTGGATTATTGTCAATCACGAATATACCTGAGGAATTCAGGATACATGTGAATTTGATCGAAAACTCAAACGAAAATAAAGGAGAAAAGAAAAAGGTTGACCGGATTGCTGGATGTTTATTAGCATTTGCTGCCCAAATTTCATTTGAGAATGGATATTCCGGTTTTGTGTCTTTAATCCCCAAAACGAAATTAATTGGGCTATATGTGAATAAATATGGATTCAGCCAATATGGAAGGCAGCTGGCAATTGAAGGGAAAGCGGCAATTCACCTTGTACAAAAATATTTATGACATGAAATACGAAGAAATATATCAAAAGCTGAGGGAAAAGTACACCGACGAGGAAATTGTTGATTCAATGCTGATCCCTGCGGACTTAGATGAGGAGGAAAGAAAGGAACTGGACGAAGAAATGAGAGAGATAAGGATGCAGAAACTGAGGGAAACGACAGAAGAAGACAGGATTCTATCAGATGTAATGAGGTTGAGGTTTCAGATAGAATCGTATGCAAGGAAAAGTGGGTTTTCGTTTCAAAAAACTTTTGGGAAATATTTGGAAGAATACATTAGGATACTGAATAAAACGAGAAAAGAAATTGCAGAAGACTTGTCGATTCATTACACGAAGTTAAGCAGGATTATTAATGATAAAGAAGAGCCAAGTGTTGAATTAGCTTATAGGTTAGAGAAACATTCAGGGAAATTAATCAGTGCTAGGCTTTGGTGGAAATTAATGGCCAAAAAACAGGAATTCGTAATTTTACAAGACGAGGAAACCAGAGAAGAAGAACAGAAAAAAGTGAAGAACCCTTTGAGAGCTTAATTTTTGAAAAAAATGCCGCTAACACCAGCTACCTGCCCATGCCTCCATTCGTCGGCACGGCAGGTAGCCAAAACGTTGAACTAAACCGCCGTACCGGCGGTAGCATCCCACCACCAAAAAGCTTAACTCGTAAAGCGAGAGATTATTATTTCACCAAAAACGCTTTACGATGAAACCATTACGGGCCAAGATGATGCGCTACATGGAGCGCAGGGGCTACAGCGCCTCGACGGTCAAAACCTACATCAGCTGGGTATCGCAGTTTGCCCAGGAGAAGGCTATAAAGTTGATAGGTATGGCTTTTAGGCTACATCAAAATGGAGCCGCACCCGGTTAAGATGGTAATAGCAGCCTCCTTGTTTGACAGGGCTTACCTCAAAGATTTGATAAAGCCGGCTCCTTCTCCTCCCACGGCCCCTGTATCGCCAGGGTGATCCCCGCCTGCTGGATATTCACGAACAAGGTGCGCCCGGAAGGTGAAAATACACAGCCCGTCAGTTCGGATTTGAAGCCGACATTCTGCCCCAGCTTGTAAATATTTCCCTCCGGAGTGACGCCGAAGAGGTAGGGCCGGGGGTTGTCTTCACAGACGACGAGATCGCCCCAGGGGGACGCCGTCAGGTTGTCGCCCCATTGGGCGAGTTCCGAATCATTGGGCTCGAGGAACAGCTCCAGTGTTCCCGGCTGGTTTTCTTCCCCGGGAGTTCCTTCGTAAGGGCTGGGCGTATAGCGGAATATCTGCCCCAGGTGTTTCCTGCCGCCACTGGTGCAGGCGAAATAACATTCTCCGTCCTTGAACCACATACCTTCGCCCCTGGCAAATACCGCCGCTCCTTTCTGAAAGCCGCGGAAACGAAGATCATCATCCGGGGCTTCCACCTGATCCAGTTCTATCCATTCCACTTTCATTGGCTTCTGCAGGGGAAAGAAGTTTTCTTCCCAGTTGCGGGTGTCGAAGCTTTTCCGGCTCCTGATGGCCAGGGCCTGCAGGCGGCCGCCTTTATGCAATGCGCCGGGGTGGCCGGGGATGAAACGGTAGATTAACCCGTCTTCCAGGTCTTCAGTCTGGTAGACGATGCTGGTCCGGGGGTCGACGCCGACGGCTTCGTGGCGGAAACGGCCCATGGCCTTCAGGGGGATGGGGTTGGCCAACCCCATATCTTCAGTAGCCGGCGCCTCAAAGTTGTAACCATGATCTTTCTGATAGATGCTGCTGCCTGCATTGACAACCATCTCTTCGCTGCTGATCCAGGATCCCCAGGGCGTGGGGCCTCCGGAGCAGTTGTTGAGCGTACCGGCCAGGCTGAGGAAGGATTTTTCCACATCCAGAGTTTCTTCGTTGACGATCAGGGTAGTTGTCCCTCCCGGGCAGATCAGCGTTCCGTCTCCACGGTCGTAAATCTTATCTTCCGGAATGCCGGCGGCCAGGGCGCCGTCCGATCCGAAGGGGCCGGCATTACCCGGCATCAGCTCGTGATTCCGTACCAGGATAACCCGGCCGCGGCTGCCGGGGAAGGCAGCCATGCCATCCGGCCTGCCGGGCGTGAGCAGGCCGTCGCTCATCACTTCTCCGGGGCGGGAAATAATCCTGTAGGTGAAACCTGCAGGCAAGTCAAAAATGCCGGCCGGATCCTCCACCAGCGGGCCGTATTTTTCTATGAGCAATGGCTGGCGGGGGAAGAAACCGTTTTGACAGGAAGGGAAGGTGCTCAGCGCCAGGGCAGCTGCGCCGGCAAGGGTGAAGGCCAGGATACCGGCTGCTTGGGGGAATTGTTTTTCAGGCATGAGTTTTCTTTTTTGTTTGGGGATAGGCTGCTAACCCAACCTTAAAATATAGGACAATTGGAGGTGGGAGGAAATGATATATGTCATGAGCGCATTTCTTAGTGAAGTGCTAATCAGATTTTCGAACACAATCGGAGGCCTTTCTCGTTGG
>CAZAXA010000693.1:0-3055 GCA_964488965.1 uncultured Phaeodactylibacter sp.
GGAGTCCGTAGCGTTGTATCCGACCGGGGCGTCGAGAGAGTCTTTGGAGAAGGCCACCTGCCGCAGGGGAATGAGGAGGCTGTCGGCAGGCGGAGCAAGGCTGTCTGCCCTCAGGCTGCCTGCCGGGGCAGGCGGCAGGGTGTCCCGCGCCGGAAGGCTATCAATCTGGGCCGACAGATTCATCAAAGGCCAGATGAGGGATAAGATTATTATTGGTAACTTTGCTCTCAAGGATTAAAGTTCATTAGTTGTGCTATGATGAAAGCGGTCACTTTTCTACAAACGTTCCTTCTTTGTTTTTTGCCGTTCACCCAAAAAGGGTTTAACATTTCATTATCCTTTCCCCTTTCGGGGGCTGCCGGCCCTGAGCTTTGTCACAGCCCGGCGCCGCATCCCGGGGCGAAAGTAAGCTTTGGCGGCGAGACGGGCAAAATAATCCCCTTCTTTGACGATTTTTGCGGGCCGGTTGAAAACCGGAAAAATGCGGCCCCGTTCTATCTGAGCCGGAGCATTTTTCCGGGTTTCAGGCGGCTTAATACCACAAAAGTTGTCAAAGAACCAACAATCCATGAAAGGATAATGGATGAGGGCGGTTACCGCATCAGCACGGTGGTGATCGACCCCGGCCATGGCGGGCATGACCCTGGCTGCCTGGGCAGCAGCTCGCAGGAGAAACATATAGCTCTGTCCGTCGGCCTGGCCCTGGCGCGGTATATGCAGGCCCGTTTTCCCGGCATCAGGGTAATTATGACCCGCAGTGAAGACGTATTTATCCCGCTGTACGAGCGCGCCGCCATTGCCAACCGGAATGATGCCGACCTCTTCATTTCCATTCACTGCAACTTCATGCCGGGTTCGGCGGCCACCCGCGGTTCGGAGACTTACGTGATGGGGCTGCACACCGCCGAGCACAACCTCAAGGTAGCCAAGCGGGAAAACGCGGCTATCCTGCTGGAGGACAACTATCAGAAAAACTACGATTACGACCCCAACTCGCCGGAGGGGCACATCATGCTGGCCATGTTCCAGAATGCCTACCTGGAACAGAGCATCCTGTTTGCGGAGCGGGTGGAGGATAAGTTTCAGCACCACGCCCAGGTAAAGAGCCGGGGCGTCAAGCAGGCCGGTTTCGTAGTGCTCAAGGAAACGGCCATGCCCAGCGTACTGGTCGAGATCGGCTTTTTAAGCAATCAGGAGGAGGAAGAGTTCCTGAAGGCCGAAGAGGGGCAGTTATCTGTTGCCGAGTCCATCCTGCTGGCTTTCGGCGAATACAAAGATATGGTTGAGAACGGCAAATACCCCGAATTCGCCGCCGGCGTGGGAGGGCAGGAACCCCATGTCTATTCCAGGCAGGCGGAAGCCCCCGACTACCAGCCGCCTCCCCCGGTAAAAGAGAAAACGGCCGCCAGAACCCAGGGCGCCGGCCGCGCGCCGGCCCGGGCCACAGAAACTTATCCGGAGCCTAAAATCATACCTCTCAACTACGATTATTCTTCCACTTCTTCCCGGGGAACTCCCGCCTCGGGAGATACCCGTTATTCCGGCCCGGCCGGCATTCAGTTCAATGTTCAACTGGCGGCAGCTTCGCGCCCCATCGACACCGGCCCCGACAAATGGCGCAATACCGGCTACCTGATCGAAGTGGTGCAGGAAGACAACCTCTACAAATATCAGGCCCGCAATTTTTCTACCCTTCAGCAGGCCTTCGAAGCCCGGCTGCTCCTGCAGGCACGGGGTTTTCCCGACGCCTTTATCGTCGCGTACAAAGACGGGCAGCGCATTTCTATGGAGCAGGCAAAACGGGAGCTTGGAATACCATAGCTATTTGGAGCTTTTTTTTACCTTTGCGACGCTTTAAACCCGATATACCATGTCAAACGAAGTAAAGGTCGGTATTCTGGCTGTTGTCGCAGTGGCGCTTTCTATATGGGGCTACAAGTTTATCCGGGGCAACAACCTGTTGCTCAAGTCCAATACCTATAAAGTTTTTTATCCCAGTGTCGACCGCATGCAGGTGGGTACCCAGGCTTTTATCAATGGCGTTGAAGTGGGCAGCGTGGCCAGCGTCCGCCTGCTCGAAGATGTGGATCGTACCGTGGAGGTGGTCCTCGACCTGGACCCCAGCATCCGCATTCCGAAAAATACCAAAGCGGTGATCGTCTCTACCGGCTTCATGGGCGGCAAGGCCATTTTGCTGGAGTACCCCCGCCCCTGCAGCGGCGAAGACTGTGCGGAACGCGGCGATGTGCTGGAAGGAGAAATCCACGGCCTGCTGGGCTCTATGGTGGGAGAGGATAATGTGGAGCTGTACATGGATATCGTCAAGAAGGGCCTTCAGGATGTGATCGACACCCTGAATGCCGCCCTGCTGAAAGACCCCGAATCCCCTCTGGGAAAAAGCGTGAAGAACCTGGACGCCGCCCTTGCCAACCTCAATTCGGCCACCGGCCAACTGGACGGCCTGCTGCGCTCCTCTTCCGGCAACATCAACGGCGCCCTTGCCAACCTCAACAACATCACCGGCAACCTGAGACAAAACAACGATAAGATCAACAGCATCCTCAGCAACGCCGACACCCTGAGCGGCCAGCTCGCCGCCGCCGACCTGGAGCGAACCCTGAAGGAAGTGAATGCGGCGGTCGAAGGCCTGAAAACCACCCTGCAATCCGCCAATACTGCGCTCGACGGCGTCTCCGGCGTGGTGGGCCAAATCCGGGAAGGCGAGGGTTCTCTCGGCAAGCTCCTGCAGGATGAGGAACTGTACAACAACATCAGCGAACTCAGCCAGCGCGCCGATTCCCTGATCAGCGACCTCCAGGGGCGGCCTTATCGCTATATGCCTTTTAAAGGCCGTAAAAAAGTGAAAAAATTCGACCGGCTGGATGCAGCGGAGAGGCAGTAGGGGGATGTTGCCGGATGGTTGTATTGTTGAAAATCAATGCATTTTGACCTATCCGTCTAAGGTTGGACAGAGAAGCAGGAATATAGATTCCTGCGCTGTTATAAGGAGATAAAGCACGGGAATCTATATTCCCGTTTCTCGTAAAAACAAAAC
>CAZAXA010000694.1:0-3054 GCA_964488965.1 uncultured Phaeodactylibacter sp.
GGGGCGTCGCCTTGCTGGTCAACCAGACTTCCATGGTGGGTAATACGCACCTGGTAGATACCCTGCTGTCCCTGGGCGTGAAGGTCAGCAGGATATTCGCACCCGAACACGGCTTTCGGGGCGAGGCCGATGCAGGCGAGAAGGTACGCGACGGGAAGGACCTGCAGACCGGCCTGCCCATCATCTCCCTGTACGGGAGCAGCCGGAAGCCGCCGGCGGAGGCCCTGGAGGGCATCGACTGGGTGGTGTTCGACATCCAGGATGTGGGCGCGCGTTTTTATACCTACATCGGCAGCATGCACTACGCCATGGAGGCTTGTGCCGAACAGGGGGTGCGCTTCATGGTGCTGGACCGCCCCAACCCGAACGGGCATTACGTGGACGGGCCCGTTCTGGATACGGCCTACCGCTCATTTGTCGGCATGCACCCCGTGCCGGTGGCGCATGGCATGACGGTAGGGGAATACGCGCGGATGATCAACGGGGAAGGCTGGCTGCCTGGCGGCCGGCAATGCGAGCTGACGGTTGTTACCTGCGCAGGCTACACCCACGATACGCCCTATGAACTGCCGGTGGCGCCCAGCCCCAACCTGCCCAATATGCGGGCTATTTACCTGTACCCTTCGACCTGCTTCTTCGAAGGCACGGTGGCCAGCGAAGGACGGGGGACAACGAATCAGTTTCAGGTGTACGGGCATCCGGATTATCCGGCGGGCAATTATACTTTCACTCCCGTTTCCATGCCGGGGGCAAAGCAACCCAAGCTGGAGGGGCGGCTGTGCCGGGGATATAGCCTGGCAGATAAACATCCGGATTCCATCCGCGCCGGAGCTATGGTCAATCTGAACTACCTGATCGACTTCTACCGGAACTTTCCCGATAAGGATAATTTCTTCCTGGAAAACCTTTTCTTCGATAAACTGGCCGGCGGCAGCAGGCTGCGGCAACAGATCATCGCAGGGAAGACGGAGGCGGAAATACGGAAGAGCTGGCAGGAAGGGCTCGATTCGTTCCGGAAGATACGCTGGAAGTACCTGCTTTATGAGTGAAGTGTTGTTTGTTGTCAACCAGCAACCAACAACAAACAACCAACAACCAGCAACCAATGAAGATCATCCATACATCGGACTGGCATCTGGGGCAGAAGTTCCTCTACATGGGCCGGGAGGAAGAGCACCAACTGGCGCTGGACTGGCTGCTGGCCGCCATCCGGGAGCAGGAAGCTGACGGGCTCATCGTGGCCGGCGACATTTTCGACATCGGCAACCCGCCCAATTATGCCCGCCGCATGTACTACCGTTTTCTGACCCAGCTCATGGGCACTTCCTGCCGGCAGGTCGTCATCACCGGGGGCAACCACGATTCGCCATCTATGCTCAATGCCCCCCGGGAATTGTTGCAGGCCCTCAATATTCATGTCATAGGGGAGGCCTCTGAAAACATAGAGAGCGAGGTGGTCGAGTGGAAAGACGAGCAGGGGCGGCTGATGGCTGTTGTGGCGGCCGTGCCTTTCCTGCGCGACCGCGACCTGCATTTCAGCGTCTCCGGCGAAGGCGGCACGGGCCGCATAGAACGCATCAAAGAAGGCATCCGGCGCCATTACGAGGAACTGGGCGCGCTGGTGGAAGAGCGCTACGCAAAGGCCGGAGCCCCCCTGATCGCTACCGGCCACCTGTACGCTGCCGGCGCGGAAGCCTCCGACCGCCAGGATAACATCTATATCGGCAATAAGGAGAACATAGCGGCACGCGACTTCCCCGGAGTATTTGATTATATTGCGCTGGGGCACATACACCGCCCGCAGGAAGTAGGGGGCCTGGGCCATATCCGCTATTCCGGCTCCCTGATACCCTTGAGCTTCAGCGAAACCAGGGATGAAAAGAGCATTTACCTGCTCGAATTCGAAGGCAGGAAGCTGATGCGGGTGGAAAGCCTCCCCGTGCCTGCCTTTCGCCGGCTGAAGACCATACAGGGGACACTGGAAGAAGTAGAGGAAGGCCTGCGCCGTTTTGCAGCTAAAGAACGGCAAGGGCTGCGCCCCTGGGTGGAGGCCCTGGTGGAAACGGACCGCATGATCCCGCAGCTGGACCAGCGCCTGCACGAACTGACGGCCGATATGGAACTCGAGCTGTTGAAAATCCGCATCATCAGGCAGTATCAGCCCCTGGATGTTCAGTCGGACGCCCCCGAACTGGGCGAGCTGGAAGAACTGGAGGTTTTTAAAATGAAGTGCCGGAGTTACGGCAACGCTCCCGGGGAAATGGAAGAACTCATCGAAACTTTTCTGGAGTTAAGGGAATGGATGGAAGAACAGCGCTGAAAAAATGAAGATTTGCAAAGTAACGATACACAATATCAACTCGCTGCGCCTGCGGCAGACGATCCATTTTGACGAGGCGCCGCTTGCCCAGGCCGGCCTGTTCGCCATTACCGGCGATACGGGGGCGGGCAAGACGACCATCCTGGACGCCATCACCCTGGCCCTCTACGGGCGGGTGCACCGCAACAAGGAAGTCAAGGAGGTGATGTCCTACGGCGCCGTGGAAAGCCTGGCGGAAGTGGAGTTTGAAGTGCAGGGCGCTATTTACCGCTCCAAGTGGAGCATCTGGCGGGCGCACCGCCGGGAGGACGGCAACATCATAGGGCCGGAGCGGGAGCTGTCGCGCTGGAACCCGGAGAAGGGCGCCTTTGAGATCATCGCCGAGAAGGTGCGGGAAACCGATACGCTGGTAGAAGAGGCTACCGGGCTGGATTATGAGCGCTTCTGCCGTTCGGTCATGCTTTCGCAGGGCGATTTTGCCGCTTTCCTCAAGGCCAGCGAACGGGATCGCAGCGACCTTTTGGAGCGCATCACCGGCACCGAAATATACACCCGCATTTCCATTGCCGCCTTCGAGCGCCACAAGCTGGAGCAACAACGCCTGGCAGAACTGGAAAAACAACTGGAAACGCTGGAAGTCCTGGGAGAAGAGGCGGCCGCCGCCATGGAAGAGGAACTAAAAGAAAAGAAAAAGGCCGCCCGGACGGAACGCCAGGCTTTGGAAAAGGCCCGCG
>CAZAXA010000695.1:0-3051 GCA_964488965.1 uncultured Phaeodactylibacter sp.
CTGGCACCCGGCCGCCTGGGCGAACAGGAGGGAAAAAGAGAAAACGAGGTAAAGGGATCTTTGCATTGGATGATGGCGGTGGTTTGTTCGATGGCAAAATGCGGTTTTCCCATGGAACGATGAGTTTTTTTACAGAAAGTTGCTTGTCCGGGCCAGGTTTGAGAACCTTCAGCCCGCCCCCCGGACGGATAGGTTCTTAAACCTCCGGATGGCTCAGGCAGGCAGCGCCTCCCCCAGCCGGAACAGCTCATATTCCTTCAGGCCGTAGTATTCCGCCACCTTATCCACCAGTTCATCGCGCACTACCAGCAGCAGCTTGCCCGGGGCCTCGCCGGCCTGGAAGCGCCGGATGGCCTCGCCGGCGGCCGGCTCCAGCCCTTCGCCTTTGAGTTCCAGTTTGCCGATCTCGTCGATGACGAGCCAGTCGCAGCCCCGCCGGCTGTCTTCCAGCAGCCTTTGCCGCGCCAGGGCGAAGGCCGGGGCGGCAAAGTTGAACTTGCAGATGGTGACCATCTCATCGGGCGCCGCGGCGGCGGCCGCTTCGTCCGTGAGTTGATAAGGGTGCTGAACGCGGTCGCGCAGCGTATACAGGCGGCGCAGGCCGTCGATATCAGGAGCGAGGATGCCGCCTACGTTTTCTTTATCTTTTACCCACTCCATCAGGGCGGTGGTCTTGCCGGAGTTGACCGGCGCGGTGAATACGAACAAGTTGACGGGCATACTTTTCAGGTTTTTCTTCCGGAATACAGCAACGCATAGGCAATGAGGCGGACCGACAGCTCCTTCCAGCGGCGCCAGCCTTTTTCCTTGCGGGTTTCCGCCCATGCGGCCCGGGCAAGGTACCGAAAAACGGGCAACAGCTCAAGGGCGGCGTCCCCCTCTTCGCGGTACTCCGACGCTTTCTTTTTGAGGAAATTCTGCAGGAAGCGCATCAGCAGGGGCGCCAGCAGGAAATACCAGGCGGCGAGGACGCCCACCACCCGCGCCAGCAGCCACAGCGGCGCCCGGCTGCCCGGCGCCAGCAGGTAGATGCCGGACAGGGCCAGCAGGATGAGGGCTGCCCAGCGTATCGCCGGCCGCCGCCAGAAGGGCCGGCGGGCGCCTTTTTCTGCCCCTTCGGCAACCGGCGGCTCCATGGCCGGCAACGTAAGGCGCTGAGCCGCCGCCTCTACTTCCGCCGGCAGCCGCCCGGCCAGCCAGCCGATGAGCAGCCCGCTGGCCAGGTACAGCCCGATATACAGCCCGATGAGCCACAGGCTGCCCTGAACGCCTGCCCCCCCGGCCAGCAGGCCGAACTTTTCCAGGACATAATTGAAAAAAGCGTCGATGGACTCCCAGAGCGGCATGCCGAAGAGCACCGTCAATACGAGCAGCTTCTGCAGGGCGGCCTCCAGCAGGCCCAGCGCCCCCAGCAACAGGGCCGCCAGGCGAAAGGAAGGCAATGCGCTAAAGAGCAAAGCCCCCATCAGCCCCTGAAAACCGACGGCCAGATAGGCCGGCAGCGGGGAATGGGGGCTTACCGCCGCCTTGATGATGAGCACCAGCACCAGGGCGCGCAGGATGGCCGGCCCCGGCTTTTTCGCGACATGGGCGATCATCGAAATGAGCAGAATGGCCGCCCCGCCGACAAAAATGCCGGTGAAAGGGCTGCGGAACAGGTGCATCAGGCCGCCCAGGCCGGCTTCATTGAGCGCCCAAAGGGCCGTGAGGCGGATGAGGGCCGGGCGTTCGTCCCGGAAGATGCCGGCGTTTGTACTTTTCAAGGCCAATGAAAGGTTAAAATGGTTAAAATAATTGCGCCCTCCTTACAGCTTGTAAATAGGAACCTAATATGCAGGCTTTTTTTTTAGTTAAAAACCGCTTGGTCAAATCTGCTCTTTGGCGCCGTTATTATCTTAGCCAATTCCACCATAACGGCTACGGATAAAAGCGGGCATTACCTCTTGTTGCTGGTAACCAGCAACCTGGCTCAGCGGCCCGGCAGGGGCCAGGCCCGTTCTCGCAGAGCTCAGGCCAAAGTCCGGGTAAAAACTGGAAACTGCGCAGGAACTTCACTAGTTAACGGGACAATTATTTTCCCCCAGGGAGCAGAATGCAGTTGTTGGTTGTTCGTTGGCAATCAACAGCTTAGAGCCAATTGGCGGGCAACAACAATCAACAATCAACAATCAACTGCCCCGGAACTTCGTTCCGGAGGCACTGGTGATGCCAGCCGAAGTTGCCGGGTACTGCCTTACTTTTACTATTTTTGCCGGATGAAACTACCTTACGGGCAGAGCAATTTCAAGAACGTAGCCACGGAATTTTACTACGTCGACCGCACGGCCTACATCGAGCAGTTGGAGGGGCTGGCCAGCCGCTTCCTGTTCTACCTGCGGCCGCGCGAGTTCGGCAAGAGCCTGTTCATCTCCATGCTGGGGCATTACTACGGGGAAGAATGGAAGGGGGAGTTCGGCCGCCTGTTTGGAAAGTATTACATCGGGAAGAACCCCACGCCGCTGGCCAACCGTTACCTGGCGCTCAACTTCGACTTCAGCGGTATCCTGACGGATACCCGGGAACTGGTATTTCAACAGTTCGCCAACAAAGTGAAATTCGGCATCCTGGCCTTTTTTTCCGCCTATCGGGGCTATTTCGGAGACGAGGACCGCGAGGAGGTCAAAAGGCAGGGGACAGCCAACGACGCCCTGAAGGCTTTGTTCGAGATCGTCCGGGCAAAGGCGCCCGGCAAGCAGCTCTACATCCTCATCGACGAGTACGATCACTTCGCCAATGAGCTGATCGCCTCCCAACTGGATCATTTCCGGGAGATCGTCGGCCGCAACGGCTTCGTGCGCAAGTTCTACGAAGTGATCAAGGAAGAAACCAAATCCGGCCTGGTGGACAGGATGTTCGTCACCGGCGTCAGCCCCGTAACGGTGGACAGCCTGACGAGCGGGTTCAATATCGGGGAAAAGGTTTCACTAGGAGCCTGTCGGAGAACAGGCTGCTAGGCGCTGGCCGAAAAGCAGGGGTGGGCGCAGTTGCGATTTGTCCCCATGTAAAAGCTTT
>CAZAXA010000696.1:0-3036 GCA_964488965.1 uncultured Phaeodactylibacter sp.
GGTTACCGCCTCATCGGCTACGAGAACCGCCTGCTGAACGACGAAGACTTCAACGACGATAAAAAGGACGCCGGCGAGCTCGGCTCCGGCCACACCGTGACGGCCCTGTACGAGATCATCCCCGTGGGCGTGGAGAGCCCCCACCTCGCCGCCGTGGATGAACTGAAGTATCAGCAAAGTACGGCGACAAAGGAAGCGGAAAAGTCTAAAGAACTCTGTACCATCAAGCTGCGCTACAAGCAGCCCGACGGCGACAAAAGCCGGCTGATCGGCCACCCGGCGCTGGATAAAGGCACTGAGCTGGACAAGTCAAGCGACGACTTCCGCTGGGCCGCCGCCGTGGCCGAGTTCGGCCTGTTGCTGCGCGATTCCGAATTCAAGGGTAATGCCACCTACGCCCAGGCCGGCAAGCTGGCGCGCGGCGCCCAGGGCAAAGACCCCAATGGCTACCGCCGCGAGCTGATCGACATGATCGACATCATGAAGAGCCTGGCGGACCCGGATGTGGCGGGGAAGGAGTAGGGTTGATGGGTTGATGGGGTTGACTGGGACAGTCAACCCCATCAATTTATAATATCCAAAGGCGCCGCCTTCCTGCTTCCTTTCAGGATCGCCTCCAAAATTGTATTTTTCGGATGATACAAAGACTTTACCTTTGAACCTGGCGAATACAGTATTTTCCCTGTTAAAAAAATATCATGAAAAACTTACTTTACACCCACCTGCTCTTTTTGATCATTTCCACCACAGCCCATGCCCAGCTTCAGGAGGGCAGTTTTTTCCTGAGCGGCCAGCTGGGCGTCCAGTCCGTCAATCAGGACGGCGGGGCGCTGCTCATCAGTACGCCTTTCCTGGTGCTCGGCCCGGATGTTTCCTCCACCATTGTGGAAGTGGCCCCCAGCCTGGGCTACCTGTTTGCGGCCAACCTGGCCGGCGGGCTCGAGCTGAGTTATGCCTATACTTCCACCAAACAGAAACAACCGCCTGCTTCCAGCTTCTTCCCCCAGACGCAGGAGAGCGCCCTGCGGCTTTTCACTTTCCGGCCCTTTATGCGTTACTACAAGGGATTCGGCGATAAGCTGGGTTTCCAACTCGATATTTTTGGCGGGCTGGGCTTCGGAAAAAGCACCGATGACCGCCTGGTTAATGGCGCATTGGAGAAAGTAAAAGAAAATGTCTCTTCCTTCGAGCTCGGCCTGAACCCGGGGCTCTATTACTTCATCAGCCCGCGATTTATGGTCGACGCTTCCGTCGGCGGCATCGGCTATGAATCAGAGAAGGCAAGGCCGGACGCCCCCGGGGCTGTCAGCCGGCAAAGCAACCGCTTTTACACCTTTGTGGATAGCGGTATCGGCCTGAGGGTAGGCGTGAACTTATTTTTCCATCCTGCCGGAGATTGATCAGGAAGGGCAAAACCTTTGAGGTTTCCAAAACCTCAAAGGTTTTTGCCCTTAGGTTTACTAACCGGCATACACGATCTTCCACACCTTGCCCTTTACGGAATCGGCAATGTACAAGGCCCCGTCGGGGCCTACGGCCAGGCCGGTGGGGCGGTGGAGGGCGTCTCTTGGCGAAACGATGTTGTCCATGCCTGCGATATTGTCGGCAAAGGCTTCCCACTCGCCGGAGGGCTTGCCGTCCTTCATGGGCACGAAAACCACAAAATACCCCTTTTGGGGAAGTGGCGCCCGGTTCCACGAGCCGTGGAAGGCGATAAAGGCGCCGTTGTGGTATTTCTCGGGGAACTGTGTGGCCGTGTAGAATACCAGGTCGTTGGGCGCCAGGTGGCCGGGGAATGCCACCAGGGGTTGTTTCACATCGGCGCAGCGGCCCTGTTTCCGGGTGTCGCCGCCGTATTCCGGGGCCAGCAGTTTCTGCCCTTTGCGCTGGTCAAAGTAGCAATACGGCCAGCCGAAGTCATCGCCTTCGGACACACTGAGGAATTCCTCGGCGGGCAGTTCGGCATTGTCCTGGTCGGTGTACATTTCCGGATAAAGGTAGCTCAGCTGGTCGCGGCCGTGCTGCAGGGCATAGAGGCTGTTAGTGAGGGGGTTCCACTCGATGGCCACGCAGTTGCGCAGGCCGGTGGCGTAACGCCGGCTGTCGTTCTTCTGGGTTTGGGCGGGGCGGGCGGCGTCGAACTTCCAGATGCCGGCCTGCCACTGGAGCTGCGGGCAGGGGTCCTGCCCGGTAGAGCCCTTGGTGCGGGTTTGGAACATGCAGGCATTGGAGGGGGCGCCGACGTTGACGTACAGGTTGCCCGCTCCATCCAGCGTGAATGACTTGGCTTCATGCTGGTCCTGTTGCGGGAAACCTCCCGCGATCAGGACGCGGCCGGCCTCATCCGGTATCAGGGCGTCGCCCTCCGGCAAGGGATAGCGGTAAACCTCCGCATCGGAGGAGCAGTAGAGATAGCCGTTGCGGATGTCCATGCCCGTTCCCGTATGGCTGCCGAAGTACTCGATACGGTCGGCGCGCCCGTCGCCATCCTCATCGCGCAGGGCGGCGGCGCCTTTGCCATTGCGTTCCTGGCTCAGCTGAATGTAGATATCACCATTGTCTCTCACTGCAATGTGGCGGGCCCGGCCGACGCTGTCGGCAACGACGGACGCTTTGAAGCCGTCAGGCAGCTTCAGGGAAGTATCTTCCCACCGGCTGGCCGGCAGGGCCTCCTTTTCGGCAGAAGTCTGCTCGCCGGCAGGGCTGTTCCCGCAGCCGAACAGCAGCAGGGCAGGCAACAGGAATAATAGGCTTCGTTTTGTTGTCATGCTTTTATCTTGTTTATTATATAGCAAAACAAAAAAGACTGCGGTGTGTTGAAAGCCAGCTTAAGATGCCTCGCCTGAAACAGTTGTTTTTGAAGAACCGGCCGTTAATTAATGGTTTTGGCGATTTAAAATTCTGCCCCGGGTTTTCTACAGGAAAACCTGGGCCTGCAGGCGG
This sequence comes from uncultured Phaeodactylibacter sp., assembly GCA_964488965.1. GTDB lineage: Bacteria > Bacteroidota > Bacteroidia > Chitinophagales > Saprospiraceae > JACJXW01. The sequence continues at coordinate 2,944 of CAZAXA010000696.1, forward strand.
ATGACCCTGACATCGTTGGGGGCGCCGGTCACCGGGTCTCCTCCCCCTTCGCGGGCGTCGTTGAGCACGGAGTGGTATTCCAGGGTAAGCTTG
>CAZAXA010000697.1:0-2617 GCA_964488965.1 uncultured Phaeodactylibacter sp.
TTTTTCTCAGGAAGCGGGGAGAAAGGCTGTAATAACCAAATGCGCGGGCCTGGAGGCTCACGCTCCAGGCCCGCGCATTTACGGACCCCGGAAAAAGCCTGGTCAAGTTGCAGAAGCTTCTATTTATATTATGTTCGCGGACTTGCAAGCCCGCGCTCCAGTTAAGGCATAATATTCTTGCGAATCTCCGGATGCACATATGTGTAAGGCCAGTCCTGCCAGCTTTTAACCAGTTTCGCTTCCACCGGGTTGTTGATGGCATAATAAATGCGATAGTAAAAATCATTCTCATTCCGGATGAGCCGGTCAAAACTTTCCTCCTGCCAGAAGGGGCTGCCTGCCCGGCCGAGATACAGGTTCGCCTGCCTGGCGGTAAAGCTTTTATGGCTTTTCATGACCCTATTCAGAGCAGGAGCTACAGGCGTCAGGGTACATTCCAGGTGAACATGGTTGGCCATGAGGCAGTAGGCCCAAATGTCCCAGTATTTGAGATTGTGCCCGATAAAATGCAGGGAATCCATAATAATCTTAGCTATTTCCGGGTCGCTCAGCCAGGTAGGGCCGTGGAGCGCCTGGTCGAGGTAGCGGTCCATTTTGAGGAAATGAGCATTTCTCAAAACCAATGTTTCTTTCGCCAACGCTTCCTTTGATGCGGCATCTTCCTTTCCCTGATATTTGCTTAATATTCCGAGCTTTTCGGCCTGATAGGCCTCTTTCATCTCTTCGGTAATGGATTTAGGCAGGCTTCCGGCAAGCCGGTAAGTGATCGAATAGGAGCTTTCCGGCGGCTGGATGTGGGGCAGGCGGCGGCGGTAAAAGATTTTGGAGGGCATAGGCGCAAATTAGGAACGCGGGCCTGTGGCCCGCCACGTTATTACGTTTTTATGTTTTTATGAGTGTATTTCCGGCCACGTTCGCGGACTCGGAAAGCCTGCCCCAATTTTGTCGAGACTCCGCCTTCCTGTTTAGTAGAATTAAACAAAGTTATAAGTTTTCAGCCTGCGGCGCCACTGGAGCGCTGTCCTCCAGGCCCGCGACAATGTTTTTATGGAGAAGCCACTGGCTGTTATAGTGAATCTCCCCACAAATTAAGATTACGGAATTAAGCTGAAGGCCCAGAAAACCAGGCTATTGAGGGAGGTTGCTTTTCTCAGGAAGCGGGGAGGAAGGCTGTAATAACCAAATGCGCGGGCCTGGAGGCCCACGCTCCAGGCCCGCGACAATGTTTTTATGGAGAAGCCACTGGCTGTTATAGTGAATCTCCCCACAAATTAAGATTACGGAATTAAGCTGAAGGCCCAGAAAACCAGGCTATTGAGGGAGGTTGCTTTTCTCAGGAAGCGGGGAGGAAGGCTGTAATAACCAAATGCGCGGGCCTGGAGGCCCACGCTCCAGGCCCGCGACAACATTTGGAACGCTGGCCTCCAGGCTGGTTCCTCAAAAGCGATATCGACAAATATTTCGACTCCATCAGGCACAGCACCCTGCTTGATCTGATCGAGTGGAAGATAAAGGACGCCCGCCTGCTGGCCATTACCGAACGCATCGTCCGCAACGGCGGCATAAACGGCGTGGGGCTGCCCATCGGCAACCTGACCAGCCAGTTCTTCGCTAACGTGTACCTCAACGGCTTCGACCATTTTGTGAAGCAGGAATTGCGGGTGCGGCGTTATGTCCGTTACATGGACGACTTCGCGCAATTTTCAGCTGAAAAAGAAACGCTGAAGACCCACCGCAAAGCCATCGAAGCCTATCTGGCCGAAGAGCTGGGCCTGCGGCTGAAGCCGGGAGCTACCTTTATCAATTCCGCTGCCAACGGCCTCACGTTCCTGGGCCGGCGCATCTTCCCCAACCTGGTGCGCCTGGCGCCGGCCAACCTGCGGCGCATCACCCGCCGTATGGACAGGCGGGAAGAAGAGTTTAGCAATGGCGGCATTTCGGAAGGAACCTTCCTGCAAAGCATGAACAGCTACTGGGCCATATTGCAGCATGGAGGGAATTTTAACCTCAGAAAACATCTGCTTAAAGAAAAAGGGTAAGCGGCGTGAGCGGCTCCAACCGGGTTATCCGTGGCGGGTCTTGGAACAATAACCCCGCCAACGTGCGCGTTGCCAATCGGAACAACGACAGCCCGGAGAACCGGAACAATAATCTCGGTTTCCGTCTTGCCAATACAGCCCTGTCCGGAATGCCGGCCTCTACGGACGCCGGCAGCGTGAACGAACTGTCCAGCCGTTTATCCTGCATGCCGCCCGGCGGCATCGAATACCAACCTGGCAGCCCTCGCTTAGTAGTTTTGCGAAAAGCGGGGGCTGCCTTTTCTTTTCATCCCAGTCGATCATCCTGATCGAACGCGCCGTGAGGCTTATCCTGCCGGGCAGGCGGGCGCAAAAACAGGGGGCGGGTTGCCTGGCGATCAGGCTTTTCGCCTGCTGTCCGCGGGTGCTGAAGCTGCTCAGTGGAGGCGCTAACAGGCTGGCGCCTGCGGCGGCAGCAGCGCCGGGGTGCGGTTGCCTGGCGATCAGGATGATCGCGGCACGGCTGGTTTTTGTCTGGAGAATCGAAAAGCATTACAGCGAGATTCCCCGTTTCAAGCGGATGAAGTCGTCCTGTCCGA
>CAZAXA010000697.1:2627-3029 GCA_964488965.1 uncultured Phaeodactylibacter sp.
CTTACGGCCTTGGGGATGGCCTCTCCGCTGGCCACCCGGATGAGATACTCCAGCAGTTCCTCGCCTTTGGATTCAATAGTATCTTCCCCCGTTATGATGGCGCCGGCATCCACGTCAATGAGGTCTGGCATCCTCTGAGCCAGAGCAGTGTTGCTCGACACTTTGACGGTGGGCGCCACCGGGTTGCCGGTAGGCGTGCCCAGGCCGGTGGTGAAGACGATAAGGTTGGCGCCGGAGCCGGCCAGCCCGGTGGTGCTTTCCACGTCATTGCCGGGAGTGCAGAGCAGGTTCAACCCGGGTTTGACAGCCTGCTCCGTATAGTCAAGCACGTCCGTGACCGGCGAGGAGCCTCCCTTTTTTGCCGCTCCTGCCGATTTCATGGCGTCGGTGATCAGGCCGTCT
>CAZAXA010000698.1:0-3026 GCA_964488965.1 uncultured Phaeodactylibacter sp.
CACCCTCTTCAAGAACGGGCTGGAAGAAAAGGAGGTCATCCTGAGGTCGGAAGCCTGCATTGTGGCCCACACTAACCTCCCTGCCGATAAGCAGGCTATTCTGGACAGGCTGGTTTTCCGCATCGAGGCGGTGCTCAAGGCCCGGAATAATAAATACATCCTGATGAACGCTCCGAACGAACAGATCCCGGCCATCGTCCGCATCCTGCCGGGCATGAAGAGCCCCACGGTGACGCCCCTGGCGGAGCAGGGCTGGAGTTCCATCCACACGGTTATCGAAGAGGGCCACTTCTGGGATATTATCGACCAACTGAAAGAGGCCGGCGCCCAGGGCATACTGGTCGTGCCGATCGAAAAAATGATCATTTAACCCCGGATATGAAGTTATACTCCTATCCCGACAAAACAGCCTGGCCGGCCATCCTGCAGCGGCCGGTTATGGAAATGGAAAGCCTGGAATCCACCGTGCAGGCGGTGCTCGATGAAGTGCGGCGCAATGGCGACGAAGCCCTGCGCGCCTATACGGAGCGCTTCGACGGGGTGAGGCTCTCCGGCTTTCAGGTGAGCGAAGCCGAACTGGAAGAGGCCGAAACGCTGCTCGGCGAAGAGCTGAAAGCAGCTATACAAACGGCCCGCAACAACATCGAAAGTTTCCACCGCCGGCAGGCGGAAACCATAGAAGAGGTGGAAACCATGCCCGGCGTACGCTGCTGGCGCAGGAGCGTGGCCATCGAGAAAGTAGGGCTCTATATTCCGGGCGGCACGGCGCCCCTTTTTTCCACCGTACTCATGCTGGGCGTTCCGGCCAGGCTGGCGGGCTGCCGGGAGATCGTGCTCTGCACACCCCCGCAGAAAGATGGCAAAGTGCACCCCGCCATCCTCTATACCGCCAGGCTGGTGGGCGTTACCCGAATTTTCAAGGCCGGCGGAGCGCAGGCAGTGGCGGCCATGGCCTGCGGCACGGAAACGGTGCCCGCCGTGTACAAAATCTTCGGGCCGGGCAACCAGTACGTCACCGCCGCCAAACAACTGGTGAGCCGGCGGGGAGTGGCCATCGACATGCCGGCCGGCCCCTCGGAGGTGCTCGTCTGCGCCGACGACAGCGCCGAGCCGGCCTTCGTGGCCGCCGACCTGCTATCGCAGGCAGAACATGGGGCAGACAGCCAGGTGGTGCTGATCACCTTCACCGAAGCCTTCGCCCATCGCGTTCAGGAAGAAGTGGGCAAACAGCTTGCCACACTGCCCCGGAAGGACATTGCCGCCAAAGCCCTGGAGAACAGCTCCGCCATCATCGTCCGCAACCGGCTGGAAGCCCTGGAACTGATCAACGCTTATGCCCCGGAACACCTCATCCTTTCCGTAGAGGATGCCGAAGGCCTGGCAGAAAAAGTGTTGAATGCAGGCTCCGTCTTCCTGGGCAACTATACGCCCGAATCGGTAGGCGACTATGCTTCCGGCGCCAACCACACCCTGCCGACCAACGGCTACGCCCGCATGTACAGCGGCGTTTCGCTGGACAGCTTTGTCAAAAAGATCACCTTCCAGCGCCTGAGCCGCGAAGGGCTGCAGCGCCTCGGCCCGGCAGTGGAACGAATGGCGGAAGCGGAGGAACTGATGGCGCATAAGAATGCCGTGGCCATCAGGCTCGGGAAGGGTTGAACAGGGAGCGTTATTTGTTGTTTGTTGCCGGTTGTTCGTTAGTGTCAATAAAAATCAAAAATCAACGATCACCATGACCATCCGCCACCTCGTCCGCCCGAACATCCTCCGCCTCGCTCCCTACTCCTCCGCCCGCAGTGAATACAAAGGCAGGGCAGAGGTATTTCTCGACGCCAATGAGAACCCCTTCGACACCGGCTACAACCGCTACCCGGACCCGCTGCAATGGAAGGTGAAGGAAAAGATAACAGAAATGAAGGGCATCGCCCGGGAGAAGATCTTCCTGGGCAACGGCAGCGATGAGGTGATCGACCTGCTCATCCGCATCTTCTGCGAACCGAAGCAGGACCACATCATCATCCTGCCTCCTACCTACGGCATGTATCGGGTATCGGCGGATATCGCGGATGTGAAAGTGCGGGAGGTGCAGCTCGGCGCCCGCTTTCAGCCGGATGTGGAGGCTATTCAGGAAGCGGCCGGCGAGCATTCCAAACTGCTGTTCCTCTGCAGCCCCAACAACCCGACCGGCAACAGCTTCCCCCTGGAAACCATAGGCCGGCTGGCGGAAGGCTTCCCCGGCATCACGGTGGTGGATGAGGCGTACATCGACTTCTCCGTCCGGCCCGGCAGCCTCGGCCTGCTGGATCAATACCCGCGCCTGGTGGTAATGCAGACCTTTTCCAAGGCCTGGGGGCTGGCGGGCATCCGCCTGGGTATGGCCTTTGCCTCGGAGGAGATCGTTGAGTTGTTCAATAAGGTGAAGCCGCCGTACAACGTCAATCAGCTTACGCAGGAGGCAGTACTCAAAGCCTTGGGCAAACCAGAGCGGCAGCGGCAATGGGTGCAGAGCATCCTGGGCCAGCGCACCCTGATGGCGCAGTACCTGGCAGGGCTGGGATTCGTAGAACGCATCTACCCCTCGGATGCCAACTTCCTGCTGGTGAAAATGAAGGAACCCCGCCGCGTCTACGATTTTCTGGTGGAACGCGGTATCATCGTGCGCGACCGCTCGCACGTGGCGCTCTGCGAAGGCTGCCTGCGCATTACCGTCGGCAGGCCGGAGGAGAACGAGCAATTATTCCGGGCTTTGCTGGAGTTCATATAGGGCCCCTTGCTACCAGTTATGGGCTGGGAAGATGAAGATGATTGCGCAGTGCTGCAAAAAGAAAGTAGCTATATTCATAATCATTACTTTTATAATCGTTATTTTTTGAATGGCCTCCAGGTTGAAGATTACTTTTATAATGATTATAAATGTCATCGTTATAAAAATAACGGTTATTTTTTGAACGATAAAAGGCTGAACGATAAAAGGCTACCCGTCTAAGGTTGGACAACAGTGTTTTGTTTTTACGAGAAACGGGAAT
>CAZAXA010000699.1:0-3020 GCA_964488965.1 uncultured Phaeodactylibacter sp.
AAGGCCGCCGAAAAACAAGAAAAGCGTAAAGAGACTTAGTGCCTCCGGCACTAGATGATGTGCTGCCGAAGATAGTTCCTGTGTTGGTAAAATTTCCGCTGCCTCCTGAATAAGAGATGCCTCCGGTCCCTGATATGACCGCGCCGCTTTGGTTCTCCAGTTTGGAAGTCACGGATATGGAACTACCCAGGCTGATGGTCAGCGTTACCCCGCTGCCATCGAGTTTCAGATGCCCGACGGACACGGTTGCTCCTCCCGCGAAAATGCCATCCGAGCCGTTCAGGAAAAACAATTCATTTACATTCGTCAGAGTCCCTGTCGAAGAAACAGTGAGAACGCTGTTGGAATGTTTCATTTCGATCTTCTTGCCGTTCATATTCAGAGTTCCATGTATCGTAAGGTCATTGCCATTGTCAAAGGCGAAATCTGATCCGGTGTTGTTGGTTACGCTTTTACCGGCAGGAATGGTCACATTATCATTTGAAGGGTTTGGCACGACTCCGCAACTCCAGTTTCCTGGGGTATTCCAATTACCTGAAGCAGGCCCGGTGTATTCACAATTTGCGGCAAAGGCCGGATCAACCTGGCAAACGAGCGCCAAGGACAGGGCCGCAAAAAGCATTAAGCGAACCCGAAAACTGAAAATCTGGTAAATAGCTCTCATGTTTATTATGGTTTAGAATTTACTGAGCGAGGAAAGATCGGAATTGATTATTTTTGAGGGATGCCCTAAAATGGGCATAAACGGGTGATTCTGCCATTTATTATGTTTTTTTTCACATCCCGGAAAAGGCACTGAGCGCTTTTAGGAGTCTCTCGTTATACGTCAGGCAAACGCCCCCTTTTTTCGGGTACTCTTTTGAACTGAATGAAGAACGAAGGGGGCAATCCAGTTTATTGCCAAAAGGGAAAAAGGACTAATCCGGAAGGCAACCCCTTTAAAGCAGCCCCGTTTTAGCCTTTTCCTCCCCCGGGGAAGTTGGAGGGGCCTCTCTTCGGGGGGACAGAGGAGGGCTAAGGCTCATAATTAATATTAGGCGCCAGCCACCTTTCCACCTCCTCCACGCCCATTCCCTTGCGGCGGGCATAATCCTCCACCTGGTCTTTCCCGATATCGCCCAGCCCGAAGTATCTGGCCTCCGGGTGGCTGAAATACCAGCCGCTGACCGAGGCGGCCGGGTACATGGCGAAGCTTTCGGTCAGTTTCATGCAGGTATTTTTTTCGGCCTCAAGCAATTTCCAGAGCGTGCCTTTTTCAGTATGCTCCGGGCAGGCTGGATAGCCGGGCGCGGGGCGGATGCCCTGGTATTTTTCGGCGATGAGGGCCTCGTTGTCCAGCGCCTCATTGCCGGCGTAGCCCCAGAACTCGCGGCGCACACGCTCGTGCATGCGCTCGGCGAGGGCCTCCGCCAGGCGGTCGGCCAGGGACTTGAGGAGGATGGCGTGGTAGTCGTCGTGCCGGGCCTGGAAGCGCTCTATGTGCTTTTCAATTCCAATACCCGCCGTCACCGCAAACATTCCAATATAATCATGGCCGGCGCCTTTTTCCATCAGAAAATCACTGAGGGAGAGATTAGGCAATCCCGGCGCCTTCTGCCTTTGCTGCCGCAGCATCCGCAGCACCGCCTTCACCTCTGTCCGCTCCTCATCGGCATACACCTCGATATCGTCGTCATTGGCCGTATTGGCAGGGAAGAGGCCGATGACGGCCCTGGCCTTCAGCCAGCCCTCGTCGATGATCTGCCGGAGCATGCTCCGGGCATCGTTGTAGAGTTTTTGAGCTTCCGTGCCCACCACTTCATCCTCCAGGATGTCGGGGAATTTGCCGGCCAGTTGCCAGCTGCTGAAGAAGGGCGTCCAGTCGATATACTCGGTGAGCTCTTCGACGGGGTAGTCGTCGAACACCCTGATGCCCGTGAAGCGGGGGCGGGGCGGCCGGTAACTGCCCCAGTCGAGCTTCAGCTTGTTGGCGCGGGCCTGCTCCAGGCTGAGGTATTTCTTGGCAGACTGGCGGCCGGCGCGCTGTTCGCGGATACGGGCGTAGTCCTCTTTTACATCCAGCACGAAATTGCTGCGGAGGTTATCGTCCTCGCTGAGCAGGCTGCCGGCTACGCCCACGGCGCGGGAGGCGTCGAGCACATGCACCACCGGTCCGGAGTAGTGGGGTTCCACCTTGACGGCGGTGTGGGTCCTGGAGGTCGTTGCCCCGCCGATGAGCAGGGGGATGGTAAAGCCCTGGCGTTCCATCTCGCGGGCCACGTGCACCATCTCGTCGAGGGAGGGGGTGATCAGGCCGCTCAGGCCGATGATGTCGGCCCCTGCTTCGCGGGCCGTGCTGAGGATTTTGTCGGCGGGAACCATAACGCCGAGGTCGACGATGTCGAAGTTGTTACAGCCCAGCACCACGCCGACGATGTTCTTGCCGATGTCATGCACATCGCCTTTGACGGTGGCCAGCAGGATTTTGCCCTTGCTGCTGTTCTGAGCGCCGCTTCTGGCCTTTTCGGCTTCGATATAGGGGGTGAGGTAGGCCACCGCCTTTTTCATCACGCGGGCGCTCTTGACCACCTGCGGGAGGAACATCTTGCCGGAGCCGAACAGGTCGCCCACCACGTTCATACCATCCATCAGGGGCCCTTCGATGACGGCCAGGGGGGCGGGCAGTTTCTGCCGCGCCTCCTCGGTATCTTCCTCGATGTAATCGGTGATGCCGCGCACCAGGGCGTGTTCGAGGCGCTTTTCCAGAGGCCATTCGCGCCAGGCCAGGTCTTTCTGTACGGAGCGCCCGCCGTCGCCCCGCACCTGCTCGGCGAATTCGGTCAGGCGCTCGGTGGCGTCGGGACGGCGGTTGAAGAGCACATCTTCGACGCGCTCCAGCAGGGCCGGGGGAATCTCCTCATAGACCTCGATCATACCGGCGTTGACGATGCCCATATCCATGCCGGCCTGAATGGCGTGGTAGAGGAAGGCCGAGTGCATGGCCTCGCGCACCACGTTGTTGCCGCGGAAGGAGAAGCTGA
>CAZAXA010000700.1:0-3019 GCA_964488965.1 uncultured Phaeodactylibacter sp.
ATCAAGAAGCGGGCCAAGAAGATCGGGCGCCACATAAAGAAAAACGTGGCCATAGAGATACCTGAACACTATATTCCGGCTTTCAAGCCCGCCAAAGTTTTCGTTGAGCAGGTCAAGGATAATGTCGATACCCTGCCTGGCGACGAAAGCGATGACGAAGAATAGCAGGGCCTGAAGGGGCTGCCCCGCAAACAGATAAAAGGTATTCATGACAAAGTTACAATGGGCTGTCGTCGCATCTTCCATAGCACTGTTCTTCATCCTTTATTTCGGTTGCGAAACCAGGCCCAATGACATAAAAGCCCTCGAAACGTCGAGAGCCCTGGCAGCGGAGAGTACAGATATAAATACCTTGCTTCAGCAGGCTAAGGAGGGGCTGAGCGGAGTGGAGGCGGGCAATATCCTGGCCATGGAAAGCGAGGCCGGGGCTGCGCCTTCCGACTCTCTGAAGGAAGAAGCGCTTAAGCGCCTTTCGGGAGAGTGGTACCGGCTGGGCTTCCCGGCAATCTCCGGATATTATGCCCAGGAGGTTGCCGGGCTTATCGGTACGGAGGAGAGCTGGTCCATCGCCGGGACCACTTACACCATCTGCATTCAGCAGAACCAGGAGCCAAAAGTCCGGGATTTTTGTACCGGCAGGGCAATACAGGCCTTCGAGAACGCCATCTCGCTCAATCCCGATGAGAAGGCCCATCAGGTCAACCTGGCTCTGGCCTATGCCGCCAACCCGCCGCAGGATAATCCCATGAAAGGAGTGCTCATGCTGCGGGAACTCAACCAAAAGGAGCCTGACAACGTTCTCGTTTTGAATGCATTGGCAAGGCTTGCCCTGCAGACCGGCCAGTACGGCCGGGCCATAGAACGCCTTGAAAGGGCCCGTGAGCTGCAGCCGGATAACCGGAACACGATCTGCCTGCTGGCAGAAGCCTACCGGGGGCAGGGAGATGAGGAAAAGGCCCGCGCCCTGGCTGAAGAATGTAGTAATTTGCAAAGATAAAAGCAAGACTCATTATAGGTCTATGATCATTATTCACTAACTTTAAAAGGTCCAGAATATGCCGTGTGGAAAAAAGAGAAAGAGACATAAGATTGCAACTCACAAGCGCAAAAAGCGCCTGCGTAAGAACCGTCACAAGAAAAAGAACAGATAAATAAATTCCGGCGTCGGGTGCTGAAGAAGCGGCGCAGGGTGGGAACGTGATTTCACTGCTTTGTATATGATGCCCATCACCTTTGTTAAGTCCCCATAAAACGACAAGAAACAAGAAAACCATCAGGCTTTGACCGCTTTTTACGCTTACTGCCTGGCCATGTCAGCCTTCATATCTGGGTAAAAATAGTACAGCAGTTCTTTTCCATCTGCCCGCTTGCTCTCCTCAGTACCTGACGCCGGTTTTTTAGCCGCCCCCGCTTTGTGTGTGTAAGCCGTTGCACGCAGCAGCGCGTTTACGCTACCGGTGATGGATAGCGGCAAAAAAATTATTCCCGTGGAAAAAGAACTGATTATTAATTCCACCCCCACGGAAGTTGAGATAGCGCTGCTGGAAGATTCCAAATTGGTCGAGCTGCACCATCAGAAAACGAACAACAATTTCACCGTGGGGGATATTTTCCTGGGCAGGATCAAACGGCTGATGCCCGGGTTGAACGCAGCTTTCGTCGATATCGGGCATAAAAAAGATGCCTTTCTCCACTATACCGACCTGGGGCCCAAACTCCGTTCCCTGCTCAAGTTCACCAACAGCGCTATGTCCGGCGGCCTGAATACCTTTCTGCTGGATAATTTCAAGATCGAACCGGATATCGTCAAGACGGGCAAGATCGACCAGGTGCTCAGCAAAAAGCAGCCGATACTGGTGCAGGTGCTCAAAGAACCCATATCCACCAAAGGGCCCCGCCTGAGCTGCGAGCTCACCCTGCCGGGCCGCTATCTGGTGCTGACGCCCTTCTCCAATATCGTCGCCGTTTCCAAAAAGATCGCCAACGCCGAAGAACGCAAACGCCTGCAGACACTGGTGGAAAGTATCCGGCCCAAGAATTTCGGCGTCATCGTCCGCACCGCCGCCGAAGGTAAGAAGGTGGCCGACCTGCACGAAGAACTCTCCATGATCATGCAAAAATGGGAGGACACTTACCGGCAGATGCACAAAGCCCGGCCCCCGCTTAAACTGCTCAGCGAACTGGATAAGACCTCCAGCATTCTGCGCGATATTCTGAATGAATCCTTCAACCGCATCGTCGTCAACGACAAGCAGCTCTATCAGAATATCCGCAGCTACCTGGAGTCCATCGCTCCCGAACAGGTGAAGATCGTAACCCTGCACCGCACTACCCGCCCGGTTTTCGAGGCCCACGGCGTCACCAAGCAGATCAAATCCTCATTCGGCAAAACAGCTACCATGCCCAGCGGCGCCTATCTCGTTATAGAACATACCGAAGCCATGCACGTCATCGACGTCAACAGCGGACATAAGATGGCCAGCCAGAACCAGGAAGAAGCCGTCATGCGGGTCAACCTGGAGGCGGCCGAAGAGATCGCCCGGCAACTGAGGCTGCGGGATATCGGCGGCATCATCATCATCGACTTCATCGATATGAAGAAGGCCGAACAAAAGCGGGAACTGCTCAAGGCGATGCGCCAGTCTATGAAAAAAGACCGCGCCCAGCATACTATCCTCCCCCTGAGCAAATTCGGCCTGATGCAGATCACCCGGCAACGGGTGCGCCCGGAAGTGACGATCAATACAGCCGAGGTGTGCCCTACCTGCAGCGGCACCGGCAAGATCAACGCTTCCATCCTCATTGCCGACGAGATTGAACGCGACCTGAACTTCATCATACAGTCGCGGCCCAAATCCAAGGTCAAACTGCTGGTCCACCCCTTCATCGAAGCTTATCTGAAAAAGGGCTGGCCCAGCAACCAGATGAAGTGGTACATGAACTTTTTCACATGGATCCGCATACAACCCGATACCGACTACCATCTTACGAAGTACAGGTTCTTCGATGAGAATGATGA
>CAZAXA010000701.1:0-3018 GCA_964488965.1 uncultured Phaeodactylibacter sp.
CCCTCCGGGCCTCAAACAAGGTTTGGATATGGTAGAGGAATTAAAAAGAAAACTGAGCAAAAAAGAATTAAAAAAGCGAGAGAAACAGTTCGGGCAATTAGAGCGCTTTATGAAGAATGCATCTAAATCAGGTGGAGTTTATAGCCCTGAATTTCGCTCTTTTGAAAATGAAGACGCCAATGATGGGACGAGAGTGGATTTTGAACTTTGGGCCGGTGCTTTTGGGTTTTCGTTTGTTATTTTGCTTATAATACTTTTCCTGGGATGAAACATCTGTATAAAAAATTTCTCGAAGATCAGCGTGTCTATAATCTGAACGAGGCCTTTTACAAAAGGCTTGTAAAGGAGATAACGGGCATTGAAGCCGCCCATTTTTTTCAACCAACATATGCTAACGGCCAAAAAATATACGACGATCATATTTTCAGCACCCGCCACAAAGACAGAATACTTCAGATCATACAACGAAAACCGGATTCGAAACGCCCGGTACTTCACGCCCGATTTAAAAAATGGGACGGCGAATATGATATGCTCATACTTACGCTCGAACTTTCTGATGTAGTTAAACCCTTGCTGATGAAGATCATTAAATCCTGGCTGGTGGATGTAGCGCCCTTTAATGAGATAAGTTTGATGCTGCCCCGTTCGTCCGGAGTAGACTATAGGAATTGCAATTGAGCGTCCATTTTTTAACCTACCCGCCCCTCGTCCCTTACAAAAGAAACCAGGGCGCTGGCGGAAAACGCTATCAGGAAATGGCTCAAGGAGGGCGAAATATGATCCTTTTTCTCATTCCCCCACCTGCCCCAACGCCTCCTCCACGCTTCGCACCGGCAGCTTGCACACATTCTTTTTACATACGTAAATGAAAGTTTCTCCCTCCTGAAGTTTACCCTTTAGCAATTCAAGCCCTCCTTCGTCTCTGCCGCCCAGGAAAACGGCATTGGGCAGGTAGCGGGCGCTCATTTCCTACCTCAGTTTTTGAAAACCGGGGCCGACGATGGCGATCTCGTAGTAGGGGAAAGCCAGGCCGGCATATAAAGCGCACCAGTTGGAGAAAAAGTGGGGCTGGGCAGTGGCGGTGAAACGGCCGGCCATGGATTGCAGCATCCGGGCGGAGATTTCCAGGTATTCCTTTTTGTACAGCAGCGTGCCCAGCCGGTGCAGGGCACGGGCCATGGCGGAATTGGAAGCCGGGATCACGTTGTCTTCGGTTTCCATCCTGCGGGCGATGAGGGGCGGGTCGAGCTTCGAAGTATAGTAGAAAAAACCGCTCTCCTCGTCCCGGAAATGGGCCAGGGCATACTGCGCCAGGCCTTCCGCCCGGTGCAGCCACTGCTCGCCGAAGGTAGTTTCATAGAGAGACAGAAAAGCGTGGATGGCGAAGGCGTAATCATCCAGGAAGGCGTTGATGGAGGCCTGCCCGCCTTTATAGTTGCGGCACAGGCGGTAGCCTTCCTTCATCATGTTGTCCGCCAGGAACTGCCCGTTCTTCAGCGCCCTGGCCAGGAAGGCCGGCTCCCCGAAGGCCCGGTAGGCATCCAGGTAGCCCTGCAGCATCAGGGCGTTCCAGGCAGTGAGGGCCTTGTCGTCCAGCCCCGGGCGGGGGCGCCGGGCGCGGGCTTCGAACAGCTTCCTGCGGGCGTGCCCGAGGATTTGGTTTAACTCAGATAGAGTCAGTTTATACTCAGTCAGAATTTTCTCAACATTTTCACTCCGATACAAAACATTATGGCGCTCCCAGTTGCCTTCCTCTTTTACCTGGTAAAAGCCGCAGAAGATGGCGCTCTGCCGTTCATCGGCCAGGATGGAGTCGATCTCCGCCTTTTGCCAGGTGTAGAATTTGCCTTCTTCACCTTCGCTGTCGGCGTCGAGAGAGGAGTAGAATCCACCTTCGGGAGAGGCCATTTCCCGCTCGATGAATTCCAGGGTCTGGAACACCACATCCTGGTAGCGTTCCTCTTTCGTAACCTGCCAGGCTTTGCTGTAGAGGCTTACCAGTTGGGCGTTGTCGTAGAGCATTTTTTCGAAGTGGGGCACTTTCCAGCCGGCATCGGTGGAGTAGCGGGCGAAGCCGCCGCCCAACTGGTCGTAGATGCCGCCGCCGGCCATTTTGTCCAGCGTAAGCGTTACGGCCTCCAGCGCCCTTTCGTTGCCGGACAGGTGTTGGTACTGCAGCAGGAATTCGTAAATATTGGGCGTCGGGAATTTTGGCGCCCCCAGGTTGCCGCCCTTTTCGAAGTCGATATTGGCCAGGTACTGTTCCGCCACGCCGGCCAGGGTTTCCGCTGTGAAAACGGCCTCTTCGGCCGGCGGCCGCGGCCTGCCCGCCATCTGTATGCCTTCGGTGAGGCGGCCGGCGTAGCCTTCCAGTTTTTCCCGGTCCTCCCGGTAAATTTTGATAAAATATTCGAGGATTTCCTGCCATTGCTTCCTGGGGAAATAGGCGCCTGCCCATACCGGCCGCCCGTCGGGCAGGGCAAAGGCGTTGAGGGGCCAGCCGCAGTTGCCTCCGCCAGCCATCTGGCAGGCCGTCATGTAGACGTCGTCCACATCGGGCCGTTCCTCGCGGTCCACTTTGACGGCCACGAAGCGCTCGTTCATGATGCGGGCGATAGTGGTGTCTTCGAAGGATTCTTCTTCCATCACGTGGCACCAGTGGCAGGCCGCATAGCCGATGCTGATGATCAGAAGCTTGTCTTCTTTTCGGGCTTTCTCCAGCGCCGCCTCTCCCCAGGGGAACCAGTTGACCGGATTGTGGGCGTGCTGCAGGAGGTAGGGGCTGCTCTCGTTGATGAGGGCGTTGGCGCGGGGGTGCTCCCGGCCCGCCCGGGCGTTGCAGGCCAGCAGGAGGAGAATGGCAGGGAAGGCGAGGAAGGGGGCGCTTTTCATAGTTTTGCTGTTTTCTTTTCATAAAAATTTATTAAAATATAACCTCAAGTTTACTGTTTTTTTATCTTTAAAAGTTAAACAGAAAAAGGATCAAGCTGAATGGCCGAAGAATACCTCCATCCG
>CAZAXA010000702.1:0-3017 GCA_964488965.1 uncultured Phaeodactylibacter sp.
TCGTCCCCGGCCCCTGGCAACTGGGCATGACCGCCTTCGGCGAATGCCTGCCTTACGAGGAGAACCGGGTGACGCTCAATAAAGACGTCCTCGACAAACACGGCCTGCCCACCCTCACCATCGACTGCGAGTTCAAGGAAAATGAAAAGGCCATGCGCAAGGATATGATGAACGACGCCGCCGAAATGCTGGAAGCCGCCGGATTCAAGGAGATCAAAACCTACGACGCCGGATCCTACCCCGGCCTGGGCATCCATGAGATGGGCACCGCCCGCATGGGGCGCGACCCGAAGGCCTCAGTCCTCAACCAATGGAACCAGGTCTGGGACGCGCCCAATGTGTTCGTCACCGACGGCGCCTGCATGACTTCCGCCGGCTGCCAGAACCCGTCGCTGACCTACATGGCCCTGACTGCCCGCGCGGCCGACTACGCCGTGAATGAAATGAAGAAAATGAACCTTTAGTTAGTTATCCGTTGTTTGTTGCTGGTTGTTGGTTCAACCAGCAACAAACAACAAACAACAAACTCCATCCATGGACCGCAGAGAAGCCATAAAAAGAACCGCCCTCCTGACGGGCTTTGCCATATCCTCCTCGGCCGTCGCCGGCCTGCTGCAGGGCTGCCAGCCGGAGGCCAAAAGCCCGCTCGACAGCTGGGCGCCAAAATTCTTTACCAGAGAAGAAGGCCTCACCCTGGCCGAGATCGGCGAGGCCATCCTCCCGAAAACGGACACGCCGGGCGCCAAGGACGTCTTCGTGCACGAGTTCGTCGACCTCATGGTAGGCGACTGCTACCCGCCGGAAGGCCAGCAGCGGTTTCGCGCCGGCATGGCCCAGCTGATGGCCGGCTGTGAACAGGCCAATGGAAAGCCCTTCCTGGATTGCAGCCCCGAGCAGCAGTTGGCCTTCCTCAACGAGCAGGACCAGTCTGCCCGCGCCGCCGTCAAGGCCAATCCCTATCTGGATGAAGAGAGCTACCCCTTCTTCCTCAATCTTAAACAACTCATCATGCTGGGCTACTTCACCTCCGAAACGGTGGGCAAAGAAGTGTTTGCCTACGACCCGGTGCCGGGCGTGAATGAGGCATGCCGCCCGTATGAGGCGGGCACGCCGGCCTGGGCGCCGAACAAGTAGGTTGATTGGTTGATTGTGATTTGTTGGGGAGTGTTCAAATAACTGTGTCAACAGCGCTGTAAGAGCCTGGTTTTCCGGATAACCAGAAACCAGCCCGTCCTCGCTGCACGCTCAGCCGGGTAAAAAACCAAAAACATTGAACAGCCCCGTTTGTTGCCGGCCCGAAAGCTCCTTCGGGCTGACAACAAACAACCGGCAACCGGCAACTGCCAGCCCCACAAAATGGCCCGAAAATGATCCCTCCCTTACACTAAAGGTATCATGGTTGCGTTAATGCTTCCGAAACAGACAAGCAACCATGTACCGTACCCTTGTTCTCCTGCTTTTCATCAGCGCGCTCGGCAGTTGTTCCCGCGACCAGGGCAAGACCCAGGCCGACCTGCAAAGAATTTACCTTGCCATCAATGACGGCAACCTGGATGATGCCAATGAATTGCTGGTCGCAGAAAACCAGTTAACCTCCTCCCCTCTGGAAAGCGACGGCTATACCAAAGAACTGTACGGCCAGGTGCACGTCCTGGAAACCATAACCATCGGCGATGACGGCCAGATGATCATCTACAAGCTGGAGAAGCACGAACGCAACCGCGGCATACAGCGCCGCATGGACTCCGAGGATTTCAAGGAGCGGCAGAAGGCCGGCGAGGTAAAGTCGGTCAACGAGGAAAGCGGCGTTATTGTATATACCGTGCGCAGCATGGCCTTCGAGGTGAAAACAGGCGACGGGGAGTACCGCTACATCATCGACCCGACGGAGAAAGCGCTCAACGTGCACTTTCTGAACAAGCGGAAGGAGGTGCGGCAGTTGATGGAGAAGTATTTTCCGAAGGGGTGAAGGTTCTTTATAGTGATTCTCCTCACAAATTGAGGTTTTAGCTTCTTGGTGGAGAAGCAGGAATATAGATTCCTGCGCTACTACCACTTTAATCAGAATGCCTTTCTACCCCAAAGGTTACACCGATGGGCGTTCAAACCAATGGAGGCAACTGCCGAACCCGGAAAAACGTTAGCTTTGAAGCATGAAGTATCCGATCGGCAGCCGGGAGCTATTCGAAGGCCTGTGGATCGAAGATCAATGGGAATCTGGCCATTCAAAAGTATGTACCGGAAGACCTTCTTTATACCCTCGACTATCCCAATATGGACTGGAAGGCAGAAGTCCTTGTGCCGCGGCCATCTCGGCAGAGCCGTATAGCCGTATCGCCCGGCTGCTTCCCCAGTACACCTCCACAAAAAACTGCTGCAACATAGGCGCCGGCAGATTCACCACAATCACAACATCGGCTTAAAAAACCGGAAACCGCCCGCTTTTTCACCGAGCAGGAACATTGCCTTTTCCCGCATTCTACGGCCTGCGGAGGCAGGGATGATCGCGGCACGAGTTGCTTTTCCCCCTGCCTTTCCCTATTTTGTACGCCCTTAGTTTCCCTAACCGCCCAATTTTGTACTATAACCAATACCGCTGCCTGCTCCGCAGCAAGACAATATACTAATAATTCAACCGCCCAAAAATGGCAACTACTACCACTCAAAAACTGCAAGCTACCATAGAGGGGAAGCTCAAGGCCGTCCGAACCGCCAGCCGCCGCCTCATCCGCCTCAGCGATGCCGACATCGCCGATATCCTGAACCAACTGGCGGATCTGACGATGGAAAACGCCGATCTCCTCCTGGCTGAGAACCGCAAGGACCTCGAACGCATGGACCCCGCCAACCCCAAGTACGACCGCCTCCTGCTCAGCGAAGAGCGCCTGCAGGGCATCACAGTTGACTTACGCAAGGTGGCCTCCCTGCCCTCCCCGCTCAACCAGGTGCTGGAAGAACGCAGCCTGCCCAACGGCCTGCAGCTGAGCCGCCTGGCCGTGCCCCTGGGCGTCATCGGC
>CAZAXA010000703.1:0-2995 GCA_964488965.1 uncultured Phaeodactylibacter sp.
CTCATTTTTGGTATGTAGATAGCCTCTCAAAGCTCTTTTGGAAACCGGCCCGATGCGGCCGGTTTTTTTTTGCCTGCTCCTTAACTTGTACGCAGCCCTCCTGTGAATAGTTACATTAAATTTTAGAAAATATTAAAAAATCTTTCAGTTATACGTCTTTCAGCAGGTGAATGGCGCCCCTTAACAAACAACAAACAACAAACAGAACACCCCTACCGAAAAGACGCATTGATCTTCTCCAGGGCGTCCGAGCCGGGGCACAATTCCTTCTCCCGCAGGCTGTTGAGAGGTTGCTCCACGGTTTCTTCCAGTTCGTGCATATCCTTGCTCTGCGGGTCGATATAGAGCAGGCCGGTCAGCACTTCCCCTTTCATCTTGGCTTCCAGCAGGCGGTTGACGGCGGAGAAGCGGTCGGTAGGGTTCCAGTTGGGCGCCAGTTTGTGAAGATGGACGACGGAGCCGTCGTGCAATTCCACATGGGCGGACTGCCCGGCGGGGTAATCCACTGTGATCTCTTCTTTTTCCGGAACGAAGTCGATGGTCGCCGTCGCTTCCAGGTGGGCCCGCACATAGTCGTAGGATTTTGTCGACTCCGGCCTGTTGTTGAACGTTACGCAGGGCGAAACTACGTCCAGCAGGGCAAAACCGGCATGCGACATGGCCGCTTTGATCAGGGGTACCAGTTGCGTCTTATCGCCGGAGAAGCTCCTGCCCACAAAAGTGGCGCCCAGTTCCAGGGCCAGCCCCACCAGGTCGATGGCCGGATAGCGGTTCTCCGAGCCGCCCTTACTGAGGGAGCCGATGTCGGCCGTAGCGGAATTCTGCCCTTTGGTCAGGCCGTAGCAGCCGTTGTTCATCACGATATACACCATATTTATGTTGCGCCGGATAGCGTGCACGAACTGGCCCATGCCGATGGAGGCCGAGTCGCCGTCGCCGGAGACACCCAGGTAGATCAGGTCCCGGTTGGCCAGGCTGGCGCCGGTGGCGATTGACGGCATGCGGCCGTGGACGGCGTTGAACCCATGGGAGTTGCTCAGGAAATAAGTAGGCGTTTTGGAGGAACAGCCTATTCCCGAGAGCTTTGCCAGCTTATGGGGTTCAATGGAAAGCTCATAGCAGGCCTGCACGATGGCGGCGCTGATGGAGTCGTGGCCGCAGCCGCCGCAAAGCGTAGAGATGGCGCCTTCATAATCGGCCCTGGCGTAGCCGATCTTATTTTTTGGCAACTCAGGATGCCGGAACTGCGGTTTGATGTACGTCATCGTCTGTTTTTTCTTTAGGATATTTTTCAATGATCTGCCGCTCGATCCTGTCGGCGGTGATGGGTTGTCCGTCGTAGTTCAGCACCGGCACGAGCTGCCGGGGGTAGAGGTCCAGCTCGTTGATCAGGAGGCTGCGCATTTGCGCATCGCGGTTTTGTTCCACTACAAAAACCTTATCGTGCTCGTCGATAAAACGACGGACGGTATCGTTGAAGGGCAGGGCGCGCAGGCGCAGGGCGTCCAGCTGAATGCCCTTTTCCCTGAGCAGTTCCATAGCTTCCAGGGCGGCATAGGTAGTGGTGCCGAAAAAGATGAGCCCAAAGGGGTTCTGCTTCCTTTCCTGGTACAGCTCCGGCGGCGGCACATACTGCCTGGAGGTTTCCCACTTCTTCATAAGCCGGTCGACGTTGCGCACATAGGCCGGCCCGTATTCCGTGTAGCGGGCATACTCATCTTTGGAGGTGCCCCGTGTGAAAAAGGCGCCCTTGGTGGGGTGTGTGCCGGGGATGGTGCGGTAGGGAATGCCGTCGCCGTCCACATCGAGGTAACGGCCATATTCTTTCATATTTTCCAGCTCTTCAGCACTCAACACCTTGCCGAGGTCATACCTGTGGTTGTCATCCCATTCCAGAGGCGGCGACATGTGGTCGTTCATGCCCAGGTCGAGGTCGGACATCAGGACGATGGGCGTCTGCAGGCGGTCGGCCAGGTCAAAGGCCTCGGCTGTCATATCGAAGCATTCTTTCGGTGTGCTGGGAAACAACAGCACATGGCGGGTATCGCCGTGAGAAGCGTAAGCGGTGGAGAGCAGGTCAGGCTGCTGGGTACGGGTCGGCATCCCGGTAGAGGGGCCGCCCCGTTGTACATTGATCAGCACCGCCGGGATTTCGGCGAAGTAGGCCAGCCCCAGAAACTCGCTCATCAGGGATACGCCGGGGCCGCTGGTGGCAGTGAAGGCCCGGGCGCCGTTCCATGTGGCGCCGATAACCATGCCCATGGCTGCCAGCTCGTCTTCCGCCTGAATGATGGCGTACCGGCGTTTGCCGCTCCCGGGGTCTGCCCGCAACCTGCCGGCGTATTTCTCAAAAGCCCCAACGACGGAGGTAGAGGGAGTGATGGGATACCAGGCGGCTATGGTCGCCCCGCCATAGATAGCGCCCAGCGCACAGGCCGTGTTGCCGTCGATCAGGATGTGGTTACCCACCCTGTCCCGCCTTTCCAAACGGATATCCAGCGGGTACTGGTAGTGCTCGTGCACATAGGATTCTCCGATTTCCAGCGCCTTTACATTGGGCGCGATCAGCTTCTGCTTGCGCTGGAACTGCCCCTCGATGATCCCCCTGAGCACTTCCATCTCGATGCCCAGCAATGCCGATAGCGCTCCAACATAGATCACGTTTTTGAAGAGCTGCCGCTGCCGGGGGTCGCTGTAGTGCTTCATGGCCAGCGCCGTCATGGGGATGCCGATGTAGTGGATGTCTTCCCGGACAAACTCCGGGTGGAGTTTTTTGGTATTGTCATAGACGAAATAGCCTCCCGGCTTGACGCTTTCCACATCTCTGGCCATGCTCTGAGGGTTAACGCAGACCATGAGGTCGACCCCGTCGCGGCGGCCCAGGTATCCCTTCTCATTAATACGAACTTCGTACCAGGTAGGCAGCCCCTGTATGTTGGAAGGGAAGATATTTTTGGGCGATACCGGTATGCCCATCCGGAAGATGGCCTTGGCA
>CAZAXA010000704.1:0-2979 GCA_964488965.1 uncultured Phaeodactylibacter sp.
TTCTCAATTTCAAAACCACTATTGGTGAGATGTTCAACAATAGTAGTTGTCCCCACATTTAATTCTTTTGCTATCTTAATTAAACGTTTCGCCATTATGAAGTTTTAGTACTTATGCAACGTTTGCCGATAGACAAAAGCTTCTCTCTGAAAATTTCTTTTCCTTACATATCTTATTATCTTTTATGGATGAATAAAATAATGAGGCGATTTGGAGAAAACTTTTGCCCACCAAAGTGAAATTTACTCAAACAATTTCAGGATGCCTCGCTTCCTTGGCCGGGAGGCATCCTGAAAACTTTTACAAAGATAAGAGGATTACCGTCTATTCCGTAACCCTGTTTGTATAAAAACGAGAAAAAACCCTCGTTTCGCTCTAATTTTCTGCGCTTTGCCTGCCAATCGAACACAATCCCCCGGAAAAGAGTTCGATTGCCCGAAACTATTGTTGATCTTCTTCGAACTCGGCGGCCAGGATGCGCAGTACTTCGTCTACGGTCTCTTCCTCCAGGTCTGTACGGCGCAGCAACTCGTCCTTGCTCAGTTCCAGGACGTTCCGGGCCGTATCGCAGCCGATGCCTTTGAGCGCATCGAGGACCCACTCGTCGATCTCATCCCTGAATTCTTCCAGGTCGACATCGTCGATCTCGATCTCGTCAACGGTATTGCGGTACACATCGATCTCGAAGCCGGTCAGCCGGCTGGCCAGCTTGATATTGGTGCCGCCCTTGCCGATGGCGAGAGACACCTGTTCGGGTTCGAGGAAAACGTTGGCGTGCCCTTTGTCCAGGTCAAGGTCTATCGAGGAGACCTTTGCCGGGGTCAGCGCCCGCTGGATAAAAAGGGTCGGGTTGTTGGTATAGTTGACGATGTCGATATTTTCGTTGCGCAGTTCCCGGACGATGCCGTGGATGCGCGACCCTTTCATACCGACGCAGGCGCCGACCGGGTCGATGCGGTCATCATAGGATTCCACGGCCACCTTGGCGCGGTCGCCGGGAATGCGGACGATGCGGCGTACGGTGATCAGGCCGTCCTCGATCTCCGGCACTTCCTGTTCCAGCAGCTTTTCGAGGAACAGGCTGTCAGTGCGGGATACGATAACGACGGGGTTGTTGTTTTTCATTTCCACCTTCTTGATCACGCCCCGCACCATATCGCCTTTGCGGAAGAAGTCGCCCTTGATCATTTCCGAGCGCGGCAGCACCAGTTCGGTGCCGGTCGCATCATCGAGGATGAGCAATTCGCGCTTCAGGATCTGGTGCACTTCGCCTAAGACGATATCGCCTACGCGCTCATTGTAGCGGCGGTAGACATCGTCTTTCTCCAGTTCCATAATGCGGGAGATCAGCGTTTGCCGGGCGGCCATGATGGCGCGGCGGCCGAAATCCTCCAGGTGGAGTTGCTCGTAGCACTCCTCGCCGATCTCGTAATCTTCATCGATGGCAAGGGCTTCGGAAATGGAGATTTGGCTGCGGTCGTCCGTCACCTCGCCATCGGGTACGATCTCCCGCACCCGCCAGAGCTCCAGGTCGCCTTTGGTCGTATTGACGATGACGTCAAAATTCTCGTCCGTTCCGAATTTTTTGCGGATAAGCGTGCGGAATACATCTTCCAGGACGCGGACCATGGTCGGACGGTCTATATTCTTCCCGGCTTTGAATTCCGAGAAAGTATCCACCAGGTTCATCATTGTATAACAGATTTAGAATGATATTTTAACAACAGTTTTCTTAATGTCTTCAAAAGGTATCTTCGTCTGGATTACCAGGGTTTTCCTGCGCTTCCCTTCTTTCACCCTCATTTTTTCTTCAATGGTGATGCCTTCGTCGTTTACCGCCAGCAGGAGGCCTTCTTTTTTGCTCCCGTCACGGAGGCTGGACTCTACCTGCCTGCCTATGTTCCGGGGGTACTGCCGGCGCAGCTTCAACGGGCGGCTGATGCCCGGAGAGGATACCTCCAGCACATAATCGTCGCCCAGCCACCTTTCTTCATCCAGGTAGGGCTCCAGGTAACGGCTGATCTTCTGGCACTTTTCGAAAGTAATTCCCGTGTCGCTGTCGATGAAAACTTCGAGCTTGTTGCCGGCGTGTAATTTCACCTCGATGAGGAAACAGTCTGTAAAGCCTTCTTCCTGAAATTTTTCATCCAGGAGAGATGCGATCTTGGATTCTACCACAGTACTATCCGGAATTAAAAAGAGGGAACCGTGGGTTCCCTCTTCCGAGTTTTTTCGCTAACTGCTGCAAATATAAGCATTTTATTCCTAACAGGCAACAGGCCTGTAATAATCATCTGTTTTTGAGGCATTTTAATACTTTCAGTATTTTTTGAACGTTCCTGAACCGGACTTTCCTATCTTTGTTTAAACAAAAATCAGAACAACCAGAGCACATGAAAGTTGACGAGCTGTTACACCGGGCGTTGAACCTGGAATTCCTCAGTGCCGGCGAAGGCGTTTTCCTTTTTGA
Organism: uncultured Phaeodactylibacter sp.; assembly: GCA_964488965.1. Lineage (GTDB taxonomy): Bacteria > Bacteroidota > Bacteroidia > Chitinophagales > Saprospiraceae > JACJXW01. The sequence goes on from CAZAXA010000704.1 coordinate 2,471, forward strand.
GAAAGCCTCGACGGCCGAGCTGATGTACGTCGGCAACAAGCTGCGTCAGCGGCATGTGCCCGGCAATGTCGTCACCTGGATCATCGACCGCAATTCCAATACGACCAACGTCTGCATCGCCAATTGCAAGTTCTGCAATTTTTACCGGCGGCCGGGCCACGAAGAATCCTACGTCACCACCATAGAAGAATATAAGCAAAAGATCGATGAGCTCTTCCGCTTCGGCGGCGAGCAGTTGCTGCTGCAGGGCGGCCACCATCCGGAACTGGGGCTGGATTTCTATACCAGCCTCTTCCGGCAGCTCAAGGGGCTGTATCCCACGCTCAGGCTTCATGCCCTCGGCCCGCCCGAAGTGGCCCACATCACCAAGCTGGAAAAGTCTACTCATATCGAAGTGCTGCAGGCCCTGAAGGAGGCTGGCCTGGACTCCCTGCCCGGCGCCGGCGCCGAAATTCTCAGCGACCGGGTGCGGCGCCTGATCTCCAAAGGCAAGTGCGGCGGCCAGGAAT
>CAZAXA010000705.1:0-2979 GCA_964488965.1 uncultured Phaeodactylibacter sp.
CCGTCATCGCCGGGGCGGTGGGCGTCATCGCCGAGGTGGACCCCGACGCGGTGCAACAGCGCCTTGCCGACGGATACATCCACAAGGAGAACATCTATACCGATCTCGATGCGCTGATTGCCCGCATGGAGGAATGCCGCCGTAAGGAGGAAGCCGTCGCCCTCATCTATCAGGGCAATGTGGTGAATCTGTGGGAGAAGTTCGTCGAAGAAGGAGCAGAGGTGGAACTGGGCTCCGACCAGACCTCCCTGCACAACATCGAAGGCCTGGGCTACTGCCCGGCGGGCTTCACTTTTGCGGAAGCCAAAAAACTGCTGGCCAAAGACCCTGCCCGCTTTATGGAGGAGGTGCGCGGCACATTGCGCCGCCACGTCCGCGCCGTCAACGCCATGGCGGAGCGGGGCATGTACTTCTGGGATTACGGCAACGCCTTCCTGGTGGAGGCCGGCCGGTCGGGCGCCGACATCTGGAAGGACAAAGCGGAAGGCCTGTTCAAATACGCCTCTTACGTTGAGGACATCATGGGCCCCCTGTGTTTCGACTACGGCTTCGGCCCCTTCCGCTGGGTCTGTACTTCGGGCATGAACGACGACCTGGAACAGACGGACGCCATCGCCGCTCAGGTGCTGAAGGAAATGCTGGAAGGCGCCCCGGAGCAGATTCATGCTCAGCTCAAAGACAACATCCGCTGGATCGAAGCGGCGGAAGAGAACATCCCCATCGTCGGCTCCAGGTCGCGCATCCTCTACGCCGATGCGGAGGGGCGCATCCGCATCGCCCGTGCCTTCAATGAGGCCATCGCCCGAAGGGCCATCTCCGCCCCTGTCGTCCTGGGCCGCGACCACCACGACGTATCGGGCACAGACTCTCCCTTCCGGGAAACGGCCAACATCTACGACGGCTCCCGCTTCACCGCCGATATGGCCGTGCAGAACGTGATCGGCGACAGCTTCCGCGGCGCCACCTGGGTTTCCCTCCACAATGGCGGCGGCGTCGGCTGGGGCGAAGTGATCAACGGCGGCTTCGGCCTGGTGCTCGACGGCAGCCCGGAGGCTGAACGCCGCCTGGAAAGCATGCTCTTCTGGGACGTCAACAACGGCATCGCCCGCCGCTCCTGGGCGCGCAACGAGGGCGCCATGCACAGCGCCCAAAGGGCCATGGAACAGACGCCCGGGCTGAAGATCACCATGCCGTATGTTGCGGATGATGAGGTGGTAGAGGGGGCGTTGGGGAAGGAATGATTGTGTATTCGTGTGAGCATCCCTTTCTCAAGGTTTAAGAACCTATCCAGGCAGGGCGGGGATAAGGTTCTCAAACCTGGCCTTACCATTTCTTCAGCCCCAGTAATTTTTCTCCCAGTTCGGTAAGTTCCGCCCGTCCGTACTTCGTCTGTTCCCAGCGGCGCGGGTCGCCCGGGAAGGCGTAGCCCTCCGGCGCTATCCTTTCCTGCCAGGAGCGTATCCGCCACTGCCGCAGCGGCTCGTTGTCCTCCTCGGCGGGCATCATGGAGATGTACTGGGCGACGCGCACTTTGTCCAGGGAATGGTTGGGGCGGATGCCGTGTGGCAACAGGCTGTTGAAGATCAGCAGGTCGCCCGCTTCCATGCCCACCTTGACGATCTTGTCCTCCAGCCCGGTGATGTCCGGCTGGAAGGGGTCGCGATCAGCGGGCTGCGTTTGTTTCCAGGAGTCGTAATGGCGGAACAGCCAGGGGATGCACTGGAATCCGCCCATGTGCTCGTCGGTTTGATCGGAAAGCGCAAGCACTCCCTGTACATTCTGTGGTTTCGTCTCCGGGTCGTAATCCCAGTGGATGAAGCCCTTGTATTCGAAGCCGGGGCGCATGGGGAAGTTCAGGTTGCCCCGGTCGATGGCCACCCACAGCTCGTCCGCCCCCCAGATGTCGGTAAAGGCTTCGTACACCCGCGGGTGTTGCCGGTTGTTCCACAGTTGCTGGTGGTTGTACACTTCCACCATGCCGGTGCCGATCAGCTCTTTCATCTGCATCTCGGCACGGGGCGCAGTGTACCAGGTGGAGGGGTCGTCGGGGTTCTTTTCCTCAAACTCCCAGAGGAAAGCGGCAGTGGCAAGGGCCTGCTCCCGGGGCACGGCCTTTTTGACGACGATGTAACCGTTGTGCTGCCAGAATGCCCAGTCGTCCTCGCTCAGCACCCGCAGGGGGCGGCCGTTGGAGCGGTCGTTGAGCTTTCTTTTGCTGCTCCTGGCGGTGGAAGGGTTGCCCGGTATGTCCTTGTGGGCGTTGTCGGGGATCATACTTTTTTCGGTGTCTCTCATCGTTTCGGGTTTTTAGTGAATTTATGAAATTTTTGTCACTATTTAGTTTGCCACCTAACCTTGTTTTATCGATACATTGAACCTGGAATACGAATGGATAAAGCGGGGTGCCGAAGGCTATATAACATTCGCTGAGTCATTGAAGGAGGCGGCTTAACAATAGCGATTCCTCTTTTTACTTGTTACCTTTACAGGCGCATCAACTTCAGAAAAACATGTGGTTCACGCTTTTTAGGCGCCGCTCTTCGATCGTATTTCTGGTTTTTTCGCTGTGCCTGGCAGTGTATTTCGCCACCTTTTTTCAGAATTGCTCCACCGGTACTGAAAACACAGCCGCCGGCCTGAAGGAGGAATACATCGGAACCCGGCAGTGCAAAAGCTGCCACGAGGAAGCCTACAACGACTGGCATGGCTCCCACCACGACCTGGCCATGCAGGAAGCTACCGCAGAAACGGTGCTGGGCGATTTCAACAACGCCACCTTTACCAGCAAAGGAGTAACTTCCCGCTTTTTCAAAAAAGACGGCAGGTTTTTTGTCAATACCGAAGGGCCGGACGGCAGCTATCAGGATTTTGAAGTGCGCTATACTTTTGGCGTAACGCCTTTACAGCAATACCTCGTGGACTTTCCCGGCGGCCGCCTGCAGTGCCTGCTCACCGCCTGGGACAGCGAAGAGGGCAAAT
>CAZAXA010000706.1:0-2970 GCA_964488965.1 uncultured Phaeodactylibacter sp.
CCCTGCGTAACGAAGCCTTCATTCTTCAGCAGCAGGGCCAGCGAGGCCCGCACCGCACTGTCATCATAGACGATCAGTATCATAAACCTTTTTTAGCCGTAGCGAATATAAGGATTTTATCGTCCTCAGCCCCCCTCATTCCTCGTGCAGCACCATCGCCGGCTGCACCTGCGCCGCCTCCCGGCTGGGCATGAAAGCGCAGGCCGCCACCAGCGCCAGCAGGATGCCCACCGAGGCCAGGGCCGCGCTCAGGTAGATGGAAGTATCCAGGCCGAAGACACCAAGCAGGGGGAACTGGCCGGCAAAGAACAGCCCCACAGCCATCGCGAAGGCGGCAATGACGATGGCCTCGCCTACGAAGTGCCCCAGGATGCCGCTACGGGTAGCGCCCAGCGCCCGCCGCAGGCCGATCTCTTCCCGCCGCTTGCGGATGTTGAACCAGAGGACGCCCAGCAGCCCCAGCCCTACGTTGAGCAGGAGAAAACCGCAGACGCCCGAAGCGACGATCATCGGCACTCTGGTGATGGACAGCTGGCTGCGGCGCTGGTCCGTAAGGTAAGACAGCTCGATGTTGGCGCCCCTGGCCAGGCCGTTGAACTCCTTCATCAAAGCCGCTTCAAAGGTGGCGTCCGCCCCGGCATTGACTTTCAGGAACACCACATTCGCCTGTTCCTCATGCGCCCGGTAGTTGATAAAGACTACCGGCTCGAGGCTCTGGAATTCCCCATTCATTTTGAAATTGCCCAGTACGCCCACTACCTTCAACTTCTGGCCTCCCTCTTCCGAAAAGCCCACTATCTTTCCCAGCGCCGGCTCGTCGCCAAACAGAGCTTCCTTCGCCTGCCGGTTAAGCACCACCACCGGCTGGCCGCTTTCCACTTCCGCCCTTTCCATCCAGCGGCCCTCCTCCAGCGGCATATTCATCACCGACGCATAGTTCTCATCTGCCATCACCATCTGCGCCAGGGTAGATTTATCCTCATAGTGGACACTCCACTGAATGGTGACCTGCGAATAGGGTGTGTTAAACGAACTCAAGGCAGCCTGCTTCACCTCACTATGGCTCGCCGCCTGCCGTTTAGCGCGTTCCAGGGCATCCTGAAACAGGCTGTCCGGCATGTCTTGCCTGCTGAAATACACCGCCCAGACATTCTTGTAATCGTAGCCCAGCGGCTGCGCATAATTGCCGTAGTTGTAAAATACCAGGCTCAGCACCCCGAACAGGACAATAAAAGAAGCGAAGATTTCCGTCGTCAGCAAAAAGTTGCTCCGCTTTTTGTTCCAGATCAGTTTAATTAAGTGTTTTATCATGGCCGTTTTGTTAGATCGCAATTTTTTATGATCATTTTTCTACCGTTCCCACACTTTTCTACGCACTTCCATGTGTTTCCTGATTTGTGCCGCTTCATCTTTATAAGCCAGGGCACGGTGGAAAACCGCACCCTGGCTACACCCGCCCGCCTCAGCCTTCCCCGCCCCTCAGCGCCTCCACCACATTCAGCCTCGACATGCGGAAGGCCGGGATCACTCCCGAGAGCAGCCCGAAGGCCAGGCAGGCGCCCAGCCCGATGAGCAGCACCTGCGGGTTGATGGCCAGGTCGGCGCCGGGGATCAGCCCGCTGTCGTTGAAAATCTTCAGCAGGGCGGCCGTCAGCAGGACGGCCAGCGCCCCGCCCAGCAGGGTAATGAATATGTTCTCGATGAGGAACTGCACCACCAGCTTGCCGGAGGAAGCCCCGAAGGCCTTGCGGATACCAATCTCCGAAGAGCGCTCCATGATGCGGCTGACGTTGAGGTTGACCAGGTTGATGGCGGGCAGCAGCATGAACAACAGCATGAAGATGGCAATGACGGTATAGAAAACGCCCTTCGAGCCGAGGTCTATCAACCCCAGGTTCAGGAAGTATTCCAGGTAGGTGCGCGCTTCGGAGTCCAGTTGTTTGAAGACGAAGCCGTCGTCCTCCATTGGCAGCTCGATCTTGCTGAGCACGTGCTGATACTCCTCCTGAATACGGGGGAGGCCCGCCGGGCTGTCGGCCAGCAAAATACCGAAGTAGTTGCCGACCAGGCTCTGGCCGCGCGCCTGGCTTTTACTGACCGTATAGGGCAGGTACACATCGCCGGACACCATGATCCGGGTGATGGGCACGTCGCGCACCACCCCGATGACGCGGTAGGATACATTTTCCACCACAATGGGCTGGCCCACCGCCGCCGCCCCCTCGCCGAAGTAGTTGTCCCGCGTCCGCTCATTGATGACGGCCACGTAATCGCCATTGCGGATGTGCTCCTCGTTATAGGCTTTGCCCTCCAGAAAACCGAAGGCCGTGACGGCCCAGAAATTCGGGTCGGTGAACTTCAGGTTCAGCTTCAGCCGCCGGTTGCCGACATAGGCGTTGGCATAGCTGGGCAGGGAGGCTACCGCCATCATTTCCGGCGTCTCCATCGGCCGCACATAGGTTTCCAGAAAGTGAAAACTCGGCGGCCCCATGCGGTGCGACTGCTCATCGGGGTTCCAGCAGTCAAGCATGCCTACATAGAGGCAGCGCCCCCGGTTCACATCCGGATAGTGCGGCGCGATGAGGTGGTCTAAAAAGGCCGACAGAGCCAGCACTACCACCAGCGTGAATACGATGCCGAACAGGCTCACAAAAGTAAAGAAACGGTTGCGGCCCAAAACCTTAAGAGTGATCTTTAAATAGTTCTGCAGCATGGTTTTTTTTTTGTGTGTAAGGGTGTAGGTGTTTGGGTGTTTGGGTGTTTAGGTGTTTAGGTGTTTGGGTGTTTAGGTGTGGGTGCGTAAGGGTTTCACACACATCCTATACTGTCCCTTACACCTTCACACCTCTCCCCTCTACCCCACCCGGCTTCCGTCGAACAGGCGCACCAGGCGGTTTGTCCTTCTGGCCATGGCCTCATCGTGGGTGACCATGACGATGGTGGTTTCAGATTCCTTATTGAGGCGCAGCA
>CAZAXA010000707.1:0-2966 GCA_964488965.1 uncultured Phaeodactylibacter sp.
AGCGGCAGCGGCGGCTGGCCGTTGAACTGCTTCCTGACGCCCGACGGGCGGCCCTTCATGGCAGGCACTTACTACCCGCCGCGGCCTGCCCATAACCGGCCCTCCTGGATGCAGTTGCTGCAGCACATCGCCGGCGTCTTCCGGGAAAGGCGGGAGGAGGTCGAGGAGCAGGCCGATCAGCTGACCGAGGCCATCAGCCGGTCGGATGATGTCTTTCTGAAAACAGGCGCCCTGCAGGCGCCGGCGGAGCAGTTGTTCACCCCGGAACTCGCCGCTAATATTTTTGCCGCCCTGAAACGGAATTTCGATACCCGGTACGGCGGCTTTGGCGGCGCCCCGAAGTTCCCGGGCGCCATGTCTTTGAGCTACCTGCTCGACTACCATTTCCTCACCGGTGAACCGGAAGCTTTACAGCATGTGGAGCTTTCCCTGAAAAAGATGATCATGGGGGGCATCTACGACCAGCTGGGCGGCGGATTTGCCCGCTATTCCACCACGCGCGACTGGCTCGTGCCCCACTTCGAGAAGATGCTCTACGACAATGCCCTGCTGGTGGGCCTGCTGGCCGACGCCTACCGCCTCCGGCCGGATTCTTTGTACAAGGAGACGATCGAAGAGGCCCTGGCCTTCATCGAACGGGAAATGACGAGCCCGGAAGGCGGCTTCTATTCCGCGCTGGACGCCGACTCGGAAGGCGTGGAAGGAAAGTTCTACGTATGGGCAAAGCGGGAGATAGATGAACTGCTGGGAGACGATGCCCCGTTGTTCAACGCTTACTATGGCGTCAGCCCCGGCGGCAACTGGGAGGGCGTCAATATCCTGAACCGCGAACAGGGCCTCGCGGCCTTTGCCGAAGCGCAGGGGCTGAACGAAGCCGAAGCCCGCGCTTCTCTGGACGAGGCCCGCCGCCGGCTCTTCGCCGAACGGTCCGGACGCATCCGCCCCGGGCTGGACGATAAAATCCTGCTCGGCTGGAACGCCCTCATGGCCACGGCCTACTGCCGGGCCTTCTCCGCGCTGGGCGATCCTGCCTACCGGCGGGCGGCAGAGCGCAATGTGGATTTCCTGATAAAAAAATTCGCCAGGGCGGAAGCGCCGGCGCTGTATCACACTTATAAAGAAGGAAACGCTCAGTACGATGCCTTCCTCGAAGATTATGCCCTGCTGATCGAGGCGCTGATCGAACTGTACAGCGTCAATTACGATGCGGCATTATTGCAACGGGCAGGACAATATGCCGAATACCTCATCGGCCACTTTCTTGATCCGGACAGCAAATTGTTTTATTTTACAGGAGCGCAGCAACAGGATATCATCCTGCGCCGTAAAGGGCTCTATGATTCGGCTATGCCTTCCGGCAACGCCACCATGGCGCACAACCTGCATCGGCTGGGCATTTTGCTGGGCCATAACGGCTTTGCGGGACTGTCTGTAGATATGTTGCGGAGCATGAAGGGCCCGGCGGAGCGCTACCCCTCTTCCTTCTCGCGCTGGGCGCGGGCCCTGCTCTGCCGGGCGCACCCCATGTTCGAGGTGGCCATCGTCGGGCGGGATGCCGCAGAGAAGGCCAGGGAATTACAGGCCTCCTTCGTGCCCAACATGGTGGTGATGGCAAGCGCGGAAGCCGACGAGTCCTTCCCGCTGCTGGCCGGTAAAAGTGCGGAAGGCGGCACAAATATTTACGTGTGCAAAGAATATGCCTGCCAGCGGCCCGTTAAGACGGTAGAGGAGGCGCTGGAGATGATGAGGGGGTAATTAGCGTGTTAGCGAGGGGCGCGAACAAACAGCAAGAACTATACAGCCATATGAAGCAGTTTTTTACTCTTTTAGCCCTGGTTTCGGGTTTAGGCGTGGCCTTCGGGCAGCAGCCCGCCCAGTACAGCCTGTTCATGATGAACAAGCTCAACTGGAATCCGGCTTATGCCGGGATGGACCATTCGCTGAGCGCCACCGGCATCTACCGGGCGCAGTGGGATGGGCTGGAGGGCAACCCCATCACGCAGAACGTCAATGCTCATATGCCTTTGTACGTTTTCAGCAGCGGCATTGGCATCAACCTGGAGAATGACGAGCTGGGGGCTGAACGCCGGACTACCGGAACGCTATCCTACAATTATCAACTGCCGATGGGGCGCAAAGGCCTGCTGGCCATCGGCCTGAGCGCAGGTATCGCACAGCGCACCCTCGACGGGTCGCGCCTGAGGACCCCGGAAGGCGATTATGACATCGACGCTTCCATTATTATTCATAACGACGCCCTGCTGCCCATCTCGTCGGTGAACGCCGCCGCCGCCACCTTCGGCGCCGGCCTGTACTACTACTCGGAGCGCTTCGAGGCCGGGCTTGCCGCCCGCCACCTTTCGGAGCCGACGGTAAACCTGGACGCCATCAGCCTGCAGCTCAGGCGGGCTTATTTCTTCTCTGCGGCCGGCCATTTCGACCTGGGCGAAACCCTGTCGCTGCACCCCGCCCTGCTGCTCCGTTCCGACCTGGCGCAGACTCAAACAGACCTGGCGGCAATTTTCCGTTATGACGACAATATTTTCGCAGGGGCATCGTTTAGAGGTTACAATAGCGACAATATCGACGCCATCGCTTTCATCGCAGGTTTCAAGCTCAGCGAAAATATTACGCTGGCCTATGCCTACGACCTGACGCTTTCTACCTTGAAGCAGGTGAGCAACGGCTCCCACGAGGTAATGCTGAATTACAACCTCAACAAGCAGATCGGCGCCGGCCGCCTGCCAAAGATCATTTACAATCCACGGGCCTTGTAGGAAGATTTCGGTTCGATAACCAGAGAACCCGGAAGATTTGTATATTGCGCCTGTTAATCTTTTACGGGGTTTTACAAAAAGAAAATATTTATTTTTGATAAGATAGGCAAACAGCCTATATTTACGACCGCTTTAAGACCGTATTAATATATCTCTGAAGGAAAACTCGGGTGTTAACATGAAAAGTTT
>CAZAXA010000708.1:0-2961 GCA_964488965.1 uncultured Phaeodactylibacter sp.
CTTTCGAAGCGGATGCTGCCGTTGAGCAGGTCGGCGTAGCGTTTGACGATATTCAGCCCCAGGCCGGTGCCCTGAATGTTGACCGCATTGGCGGCGCGGAAGAAGCGGCTGAACAGGTGTTTCTGGTCAGATTCCGGGATGCCGATGCCCTCGTCCTGCACCCTGGCCTTGATGAGCCCGTCTTCCTGGGCCAGGTGAAAATGTATGGAACTATTCTCCGGAGAGTATTTGATGGCGTTAGACAGGAGGTTGATGAAGATGTTCTTGAGGATTTTTTTGTCCAGGAAAGCCTCCGGCTGGCCATCTTTAAAACTGGCCTGTATCTTCTGGCCGGGTTTGAGCAGGCTTTTCATCTCTTCTGTCACCTCTTCCCCGAGTTCGCTGACGGTGAAATAGACGGGATTGATCTGTATTTTGCCCTCTTCCAGCTTACTCAGGGAGAGGAAGTCGCCCAGAATGCCGGTAAGGTTGGCCACTGCGGATTTGACGCGGCGCAGGTGTTTATCCCGCTTATCCTGTTGTTCGGTATGGGTGTACAGGCCCAGCAGTTCGGTTGAGGAAGCGATGGTGGTCAGGGGGGTGCGGAATTCATGGGAGGCCATGGAGACAAAGCGGGATTTCAGTTCGCTGAGTTCCTTTTCTTTTTCCAGGGACCGGCGCAGTTCCTCTTCATTTTGGCGCAGCGCGCCTTCGGCGGCTTTGCGCTCCTTGATCTCCCGTTCCAGTTTGATGTTGGACTGGAGTAGTTTGTTGACGACTTCGGTCAGTTTTTCGGTGCGTTCCTCTACTTTTTGTTCGAGTTCCCGGTTCAGGTGCAGTATCCGGGCTTCGGCCCGTTTCTGTTCAGTAAGGTCATGGATAACGCCGGCGAAGAGCACTTTATCTTCCAGGCTGACCCGGCTGACCCCCAGTTTGAAGGGGAAACGGCTGCCATCTTTGCGCAGGCCTTCCACCTCTCTGCCTATGCCGATGATCTTGCCTATGCTGGTTTGCAGGTAATTGGCCAGGTAGCCGTCGTGCTGCTTTGCATGGGGCGGGGGCATTAACAGGTTGACATTCCGGCCGGCCAGTTCCGCTTTTTCGTAACCGAAGAGCCGGGCCGCAGCCGGGTTGGCCATTTGCATGATGCCTTTTTCATCGATAATGATGATGCCATCCACTGCGGTGTTGATGACGGCTTCCAGGGTTTTCCGGCTTTGTATCAGTTCCTGTTCGGATTTTTTCTTCTGGGTGACATCCTGGAACTGCAGCAGGAGGAGGGCTTCGTTGAAGGCGGGGATGAGGGCGGTGGTCACCTGGAAGAATTTTTCGCTGCCGTTGGCCAGCCTGGCCTGCAGGCTGAATTCGTTGCGTTGGCCGGGGGCCAGTTCGTGAAGTATTTCCTGCAGTGTCCCGAAGGGCTGCCGGTGGGCGGGTCGAGGAGAAAGGGGGCCCTCTTGCAGGAAAGGCCCTTCTTCGCCGGTTTCAAACAGATGGAGCAGTTCCCGGTTGCCCTTCAGCGGAGCTTGCCGGGCAAGGCTGTAGACGAGCAGGCCTACCGGCATCCAGTCGAACATCTGGGTATAGAGCTCCAGGCTCTGAGCGATGGAAGACCGTTGGTGGAGCAGCAGGAAAAAAGCATGGCGCCCTTCGTGCCACCCCTGGCGGATCGTATAGGAGACCGGCAGGCTCGTTCCCTTTTTATGGAGAGCGGCCGTGCGGCCCTGTTCTGCTTCGGGCCCGGCGAGCTGTGCGGGAAGCTCCAGCCCCGGCAGCACCCGGCTCAGAGGCGTTCCTTCCAAATCTTCGGGCCGATACCCGAAGAGGGCGGCCGCCCCCCGGTCGGCAGACAGCACCCGCCCGTCTTTCTGGATGGCCAGGAGCCCGTTGATGTGGGTGTTGAGAAAATTCTCGAAGTCAAACCCTTTATCCAGCAATTCGATAATCTCGGCAGAAGGTTTCATAGAGTCGTTCGGCTAGGGTTTTTCTATAAAATTAACATGCTCTGATCCCTTTTCAAAGCCCCGCGCGCATTTCAGTGTACAAAATACGGTAAAAAAGCCGTTGGTTGATAAAACTCAGGCCCTGCTCTGATAAATATCATTTGTTACCCATCCCAAAAAGCCGCACTTTCGCCCAATAGCATAAACCCACTAAACATGGTCAGGATACAGGTACTCGGGTTAGGCAACAGCAGGCACCGCAGGTTGAGCAGCAATCTGCGGTATGCCCTGGAAGCTGCCGGCATGCATGCCAAGGTGGAGCAGGTTACGGAAGTGGACGAAATCCTGCGTTTTAAGGTAAGCGCTATCCCCGCTATTCTGCTCGACGGGCAGGTGCTGGTCGAAAACGGCAATATGCCCACCGTTGAAGAACTGCGCGAATTGCTCGCCGCCGCCGCTGCTGCCGCCAGCTGATGATGAAACGTGGCCGGCCGGCAAATACCCCCCTCTTAATACCCCAGCAGTTTCATCATCTCCTCCGCCGTTTGTTCCGGCTGGTATATTTTATCAACGAGATTGCCCTGGGCATTCTTATATACGATGACGTGTTTAGGCGAAGGGATCAGGCAATGTTTGATCCCGCCGTAGCCGCTGATCGCGTCCTGGTAGGCGCCGGTGTGGAAAAAACCGAGGTATAGGGGTTCCGTGTCGTCGGGCGAATAGGCAGGCAGGTAGACCTGGCTTTCGTGGACTTCGGAATTGTAGTAGTCGGAATTGTCGCAACTCAGGCCTCCGATGTTGACCCGCCGGTATTCGTTCTGCCATTTGTTGATCGGCAGGAGGATGAAGCGTTCGCCGATGCCCCAGGTGTCGGGCAGGGTGGTCATCAGGGAATTGTCGATCATGTACCACATTTCGGCATCGTTCTGCAGCTTCTGGCCCAGCACGGAAAAGATGGTCGCGCCGCTTTCTCCGACGGTGTACTTGCCGAACTCGGTAAAAATGTCGGGCTCGGGGATTTCCTCCTCTTCGCAGGCCT
>CAZAXA010000709.1:0-2951 GCA_964488965.1 uncultured Phaeodactylibacter sp.
TGATGGTCGACGGCTTCGGCCCCGACTTCCCGGCAGATGGGCAATTCTGCCTCGAGGTAACGCAGGAGACGCAGGTTCAGGTTACCGTCACCTTCCAGGTGGATGCCTTCCTCCTCAACCAGGCAGGCACCATGAGCCCGGAAGGTATGTTCCTCGCCGGCTCCTGGGATGGCTTCGCCAGCAACACAGCCATGGATGATACCGACGGCGATGGCATCTGGGTGGCCGAACTGGCCCTCGACCCGAACACTGCCTACCAGTACAAGTTCAAGAACGGCCCCGATGGATGGGAAAGCATCGTCGGCGATTGTACCGTAGGCGGCTTTGGCGACCGCCAGGTAGACGTAGGCGGCGATGACCTCACGCTCGACGTGGTCTGCTTTGGCTACTGCGTCGCCTGTGTTGATAACGTAGACGAAACGACGCTGGCCAACAGCGTCCGCGTCTTCCCGAACCCGGCCAGGGAACTGCTCAACGTCCGTGTCGACCTTCCGGAAGCTGCCGACAACCTGACGATCCGCATGATCAATGCCTTCGGCCAGGTGGTCAGCACGCGCTACCTCGGCGCCCTGCAGGCGGGCAATATCGAGATCGACGTGACCAACATGCCGGCTGGCGCTTACATGATCCAGGTTATGGATGGTAAGGCCCAGTTTACGCAGTCGGTGATCGTTGAATAAACGAATAGTGTAGGCGATTTTAATCGCCCGGTAAAAAGCAAGGCCTTCCTTCACGATCGTGAGGGAAGGCCTTTTTTATGTCAGGATATTTTTCCTGCCCAACAACCGCAAGCTCATTCCACAGTTTGATCTTCGAATATGGCGGACGAACGTTCCCGCTTCATTTCGTTTAGAGCAGTATCCTGGAAAGCTACAGGAATGAAGGCTTCGAAGAAAAAAAAGTTATTTGGCCGATAATCCCTAAATTAGAGTCCTGTTGAATTAACGAAAACTGACGATATGAAAACCATCAAAGGCCCCGCCCTTTTTCTGGCCCAGTTCATGGGCGATGAAGCGCCATTCAATTCACTGGACAACATATGCCGCTGGGCCGCCGGCCTGGGCTATACAGGCGTACAGATCCCCACCTGGGAGAGCCGCCTCATCGACCTGCAAAAGGCGGCGGAAAGCAAAGGGTATTGCGATGAACTGAAAGGACGGATTGCAGGCCACGGGCTGGAGATCACCGAGCTGTCCACTCATCTGCAGGGGCAGCTCGTTGCCGTCCACCCGGCTTACGACAGCCTGTTTGACGGCTTTGCGCCTGAGGCCTGCCGGAGCAACCCAAAGGCCCGCGCCGAATGGGCGGTACAACAGTTGAAGTGGGGAGCGCAGGCCAGCCGCAACCTGGGCCTCGACGCCCACGTCACCTTCTCCGGGGCATTGCTCTGGCCCTTCATGTACCCCTGGCCGCAACGCCCTGCCGGCCTGGTGGAGATGGGCTTCGGAGAACTGGCCAGGCGCTGGCGGCCCATCCTGGATGTTTTCGAAGAATACGGGGTGGACGCCTGTTATGAACTCCATCCCGGCGAGGATATCCACGACGGCGATTCCTTCGAACAATTCCTGGAAGCGCTGGACGGCCACCCGCGCGCCTGCATCAACTACGACCCCAGCCACTTCGTCCTGCAGTGCCTGGACTATGTTCAATTCATCGACTTCTACCACGAGCGCATCAAGGCCTTCCACGTGAAGGATGCCGAATTTAATCCCACCGGCAAGCAGGGCGTCTATGGCGGCTTCCAACCCTGGCTGAAGCGCGCCGGCCGCTTCCGTTCTCTGGGCGACGGACAGGTGGACTTCAGCGCCATCTTCAGCAAGCTTTCGGAATACGATTACGACAGCTGGGCAGTACTGGAATGGGAGTGCTGCATCAAAAGCGCCGAACAGGGCGCCCGCGAAGGCGCTGTTTTCATCCAGGACCACATCATCGAGGTGACCCAAAAGGCTTTCGACGATTTTGCCGGCGGCGGCGCAAATGAGGAGCAGAACAGGAAAATCCTGGGTTTGTAAGGCTGCAAATCATAAGGCGTTTGAGGTTTTCCGAAACCTCAAACGCCTGTCGTAAGAACTTTCGATATATTCCTACCTTTGCCGTGCCCTTCAAAGCCAGTCATTCTGAGAAGCCGGAAAAAATTGTTCATGAAGCAACGGTTTACCCTTTTCTTATTCTTTATACTTCCTTTAATCGCCTTCCCACAGGTTCCTACCCAAAACATCCGCGGCAGGATTGCCGATGCGGACAGCGGGCGGCCGCTGGCCGGCGCCACCGTGTCTCTGCCTGCCCTGGAAAGAGGAGCGGCGACGGACTCCAGCGGCCAGTACCGCCTGGAGGATGTGCCGGTGGGGCGGTATCAACTCGAAGTGCGCCATGTAGGTTATGGCCAGGTTGTGCTGGCCGAGGTGCTGCTGGAATCCGGAAAAGAGGCCGTCCTGAATATTGAGCTGCGGGAGAGCGCTTTGGAGCTGGAAGCAGTGGAGGTCAGCGCCTCGCGCAGCGATACGCGGGTAGCGCACCCCCTAAGCGTGCAAACCATTACAGTGGAAGAGACGCGCCGTTTTCCCGCCACCTTTTACGACCCGGCGCGGCTGGCCGCCGCCTTTGCCGGCGTGGTGAACGACAACGACCAGGCCAATGGCCTGGTGATCCGCGGCAATTCCCCCAATGGCCTTTCCTGGCGCCTGGAGGGAGTGGACATCGTCAACCCCAACCACACGCCCAATGCCGGCACTTTCAGCGACCGCGTCACCCAGAACGGCGGCGGCGTCAACATCCTCAGCGCGCAAATGCTGGGCACTTCCCATTTCTACACCGGCGCCTTCCCGGCCGGCTACGGCAACGCCCTGAGCGGCGTGCTCGATATGCGCCTGCGGCCGGGCAACAACGAACGGCACGAACAGGTCTTCCAGGCCGGCCTGATCGGCATCGACCTGGCGGCGGAAGGGCCCCTC
>CAZAXA010000710.1:0-2951 GCA_964488965.1 uncultured Phaeodactylibacter sp.
TAAGGTTTTTCGTATCTTCATGTATTGTTAACGCCTAAACCACTTTCGCATGAAGGCCACGATGATCAATCTTACCGTAACCATGTGTGTGTGTGTGTGTAAAAGCCTCCTCACAATCCAGGCGAAAAGGCTCTTTATCCAAATGCTCCTTCCAGCCATGATGATGTCCGGCATAACACAGGCGGCATCCGGGCAATCGAGCTGCTATCTGGAAGAACCCCGGCTGTATGGCCCCTACCCGGAGCCCGGCGGCAATATATATTTAAAGGTATACGTCAACTTTATTAACCCACCGGGCAACTCATGGATAAGCCAGGCTGAAGCGGACGCCAGCGCCGGAAAGACGATGGAAGCGCTGAACGCAGCATTCAACGGACACGATATCTATTTTGTCAATGGGCTTTCCACATGCAAGTACGATACGGCAAATGTCTTTCAATCCGATTTGGACGTGGAAAGCATCCGGTCGGAGGGCGAAGCCGACAAAGTTCATCCGGATGGTATTGACATTTATGTGCTGGGCAACACAGGAAGCGCTACCGGCTGGGCCTATAGTGCGCCAAGCCTCTTTCTTCATACGGATGGAAGTGAAGGAGGCGCCTGGGCAAATGAATCCCCGGTAGTCGTTCATGAAATGGGGCATGCCCTGGGCTTGCTGCACACTCATGAAACCTTATGCAATACCGCCCTTCCCTGCCCGGGGCAAGAGCCGGCTTGTAACTGTACCGGCGACCTTGTATGCGATACGGAATCCCATACTGATTCTTCCATCGAGCCCGAACCAGGCTGCCAGCATCCAATACTTCCGGAACATATTGTCCGCAATTTCATGAGTTACACTATCCCAAGCGGCTGCCGCGACCGTTTCACAGCCGAACAAGCCCGGCGGATGCATGCCCACCTAAATGGCCATCCCATGTTGGCTCCCCTCCCGATAGCCCTGCCTGACACCTTCCCGGCCAGTTCCCCGGCCGGCATTTCCGGAGATATTATCATCCTGTCCGGCGAGTTCGTTATTAACAGCCCCTTGGAGATGATGCCCGGTGCGTCCATCACGGTAAAACCAGGCGCTACGCTAAGGGTAAAATCTGCCATTGCCGGCGCATGCGGGCAAATGTGGGAGGGGATAACCGTGGAAGGCGATATTTTCGAGCCCCAAAGCCCAGCCACGCATGGAAAGGTGGCCGTGGTGGGCAATGGCCTTATTGAAAATGCCATCTGTGGCGTCCGGGCCAATGATGGAGGGATAGTCGAAGTATGGGGAGGCGATTTTCGGAATAATGCCACCGGCATACAGTTTGATACTTACCCTTTCACAAACGCCAGCCTGTTGTACTTTGGGTTTTTCACTATTGCCGACGGTTACCTGGGCGGGGATGCGGCGCCCGTCCACCTGCGCCTGTCCAAAATAAAGGGGTTAAGCGTTTACTACACCACCTTTACGGATGAACGGGTGGGATGCGATCCCAACACTCCAAGAGCAAAAGGCATCTATTCAGAAGAAGCCGGCTTTCGTTGTACGGCAAGCATTTTCGAAGGCCTCGGCGAAGGTATTTACGCCAGCCAGCTCCGGCCCGCCAACGGCTCCCTATCCGCCTTCTCCAATACTTTCCGGAATTGCCATACGGGCCTTTGGGTGGACCTTGGACAAAGCTTCCTGATCAGCAAGAACGAGTTTTTTACCGATGTTTCCCTCCCCTGCCCGCCACATAAAGTGATAGGGGCAAACATCACCGGCAATACGCTTGGTTTTACCTTTGCCGGCAATGCGTTCTCTCAGGATACCATCCTGCCGGATTATACGGTTATCGGCGCCAACTGCGCCGGTACCAGCGACGGGATGGGCAACACCATACAAGGCAACACCTACGAAAACCTCCTGATCGGCAACCGCGCCTCGGGAGATAATGGCTATGACGGCGACGGCCTGCTCTACCTCTGCAATACTCACCTGCTGACGGCTGAAATTGAAAAGTTTCCCGAAGGGATTGAGCCTAAAGATTATGAAGTGACTTCAGGCGGAAACATCAGGAGAACCCAAGGACAGCTTTCCCCTTCATTCCCATTACCATTGCCCACCGGCAATTCCTTTTCCAAGGCTGGCTATACTTTCTATAACGATACCCTGAACCCGTTGATCGAATATTATTATGACGGCGATTCGTCCTCTCAGGCTCCAGGCCAGACTTTAGGCGCAGTGGGTATCGTATCATTTGAGGCAAACGGATATACCGGTTACTGCGCCGGCCAGGCGCCATGCACTTCTCCTTGCTCAGCAGAAGAGATCCAGGAGATAAAAACCGATTTTTACCAGCACCGCCTGCAGTGGAAAGAAGCGCTGGAGGAGTTGCCCTTTATATCAGATGAAGAAGAGCGGGAGCAGACCCAGGATACCATCCACCGGCTGCGGCTGAGCATGAACCGGGAGGCCAGCCTGGTTTTGCAGCACTACGCCCTGGATACAGTGGAGGTTAAAACGGATTCTATCCTTCGCTGGCTGGAACTGGCCGAAACTTTCTCCGCCGATTACCACCGGGCCCGCCATTACTTTTTTACCGGCCAATTGGCCTTGTTTGACAGGCTTTGGCCGGGCCTGCCCTACTTCTACGAACTCACCGGAGCCGGACTGGCCGAATACAATGGCCTGGGGCAATTGTTCAGCCTCCTCCGCCCTTTTGTACAGGAAGGGGAGCCTGGCTTGAATGCCTTGCCGGACAGCATCTTGGACGGCCTGCTGCCTTTGCTTGATCAATGCTGGGAGCCGGGTTTTCTGGCCGCCAACCTCCTTCGTCGAAATGGCTTGTCGGCAGAACCGCCATGCCTGGGCGAAGAGCCGCATTATAGGCAGCTTCCGGTTTGGGAATTGCCCACTTCTGAAATCCAGCCCAACGGTAATATCCGCCTGTACCCCAACCCGGCACAAGACAAGCTATTCCTGGAACTTCCTATCC
>CAZAXA010000711.1:0-2944 GCA_964488965.1 uncultured Phaeodactylibacter sp.
CCCTACGGGGCGGGGCCTAACTCGGTGGCCGTCTTCAATGGCCTGGTAGCGGTATCGGTAGAGGCAGATCCAAAGACGGATCCCGGCAAGGTGGTCTTTTTCGATACCAATGGCGGCTACCTTCACGAAGTTACCGTCGGCGCTCTGCCTGATATGATAACATTCTCGCCCGATGGGTCCATGCTCCTGACGGCCAATGAAGGAGAACCCAATGACGATTATACGGCCGATCCTATGGGATCGGTTTCTGTGATCGGCCTCTCCGGCGGCGTTACTTCCGCCACAGTAACCCGGCAGCCCCGCGCTGCAATCTTATGTTATCAATGAACTGGCGGCCAGTTGGCCCGAACTGGGTGCGCCTGTATATGATGGCGGCCAGGACCCGGTATTGCTTGGCGGCTTCTCCGGCCTGTACTACGACCCCACACAATCGACTGTTGACAATTATGTCTTCTACACCGTGCCCGACCGCGGCCCCAATGATGAACCCTTTGGCGCCAATAATGTCACGCCGCCGGCGCCCAGGGATTTGCGCCCTTTCAAGCTGCCTGACTACCAGGGCCGCATCGTAAAGTTCACCTTCAACCGGCAGGCCGGCACGGTTTCCCTCAATGAACAAATCTTATTGTACCGGCAGGATGGGGCCACTCCCATTTCCGGCAGAGGCAATATCCCCGGTTTTGACGAAGTGCCGGTCACCTATGCCGACCCCGCTACGCCCTATGCCCATGCCGATTATGTGGATAATGCTACAGGCGAAGAGCTGCACCAGCTTCCCTATGATGAATTTGGGGGCGACTTCGAGGGCATCCTCCGGGATAAGGACGGCAATTTCTGGATGTGCGACGAGTACCGCCCTGCCCTGTACAAGTTCCGGCCGGACGGTATCCTGATTGAGCGCTTCGTTCCGCAGGGCGCCTCCCAATTGGGAACAACGCCGCAACCGGCGGGCACTTACGGCGCCGAAACGCTGCCTGCCGTTTATGCTAAACGCCGCGACAACCGTGGCTTCGAGGCCATTGCTTACAACCCGGAAACCGATGTGGTTTACGCATTCATCCAGTCGCCCATCGAAAACCCCGACAACTCAGTGCGCAACAAAACTGATGTGATCCGCATCCTGGGCGTTGACGCTGAAACAGGCGCGCCGGTAGAAGAATACGTGTACCTGCTGGAGCGCAACCAGTACAGCGGCCTGTCGGCTTCGCGGGTGGATAAGATCGGCGACGCCGTATATACGGGCAATAACAAATTCCTGGTGCTGGAGCGCGACTCGGAGCTGCCGGGCGTTGCCGAAGGCAAGAAGTACATTTTTGAGATCAACCTGGCGGGCGCAACCAACACCCTGGGAACTGTGAATGGTTCGATGACACTGGAACAGCAGAGCGCCGACGAACTGATGGCAGCCGGCATAAAGGCCGTTCATAAAACCAAGGTGGCCAACCTGCCTACCCTCAACTACGTCAGCTCCGATAAACCGGAAGGCCTTACCCTGTTGCCGGGCGGAGAAATTGCCGTCATGAACGACAACGATTTCGGCCTGGCCGGAGCAGGGGTGACCGACAAGTCGGTGCTGGGGTTCATTTCATTCCAGGGAAACTATGGCTTCGACGCCAGCGACCGGGACGGGAGGATCAACATCACTGCCCATCCTGCTTTGGGTATGTTCCTGCCCGATGCCATTGCCACCTATGAAGCGGATGGCAGAGGCTATATCGTTACCGTGAACGAAGGAGACTCCCGCGACTATGACGGCTACTCAGAAGAAGGCCGCGTGAAGGACCTCACCCTGGATTCCGCGGCCTATCCCAATGCCGAAGCCCTGCAGGCCGATGACAAGATGGGCCGCCTGAAGACGACCCTGGCCAATGGCGACTATGACGGCGACGGCGATTATGACCAGATATACTCTTTTGGCGGGCGTTCCTTTTCCATCTTCGACGCCTATGGAAATATGGTATTTGACAGTGGTGAAGATTTTGGCCATATTACCCGTTTCATCGAACCGGCCCTGTTCAATGAAGACGGGGGAGAAAAAGATAGCCGTTCCGACGATAAGGGGGTAGAGCCCGAGGCGCTGGCTATTGGCGCCATCGGCGGCCACACCTATGCTTTTGTTGGTTTCGAGCGCCAGAGCGCCATCGTGGTATATGATATCACAGACCCCGCTTCACCCGAGTTCATCACTTACTACAACAACCGCGCTTATGGCCCCGCCGGCTTCACAGGCGATCTGGCCCCTGAAATCATCAAGTTCGTCCCGGCCAGTGACAGCCCCAATGGCGAGAACCTGCTGGTGGTGGGTTATGAGGCCAGCGGAAGCGTCGGCATCATACAGGTAGGCGGCGAACTGGTGGGGATCAGCGAAGAACTGCGTAACGAAACGGCTTTCAAAGCTTTTCCGAACCCTGCTGCAGATATGTTGTTTTTCAGCGAACCCATTTCCGGCCATGTCTTTGACGCCAGCGGCAGCCTGGTCGCTACGGTGCAAAGCGCGGCCGAACTAAAAGTGAGCGGCTGGCCTGCCGGCATGTACCTCATCGCAACTGCCGAACATGGTAAACGCCGCTTCCTGAAGTTTTAATTACTCCTGAAAACCAAGGATCAAGGCCGTAAATTCATTTCATTATTCTAACCGCCCTTGAAAAAGGGCGGTTTTTTATTTTAGGCCAGGCAAGCTGTAACATTCCAACCCTTTCACAATCAAGATCAAGGTACTAAACCGTAACTTCGGATCATCATCGTTCCACAACCATTGGTTATGCCTTCTACCCTCTCCCCCCTCTTTCACCACCCTCCCAGCCCGCTGGAGGAACTGTGTAGCCCCACGCTCCGCCGGGCGGGCGTCCACCTGCTCATCAAGCGCGACGACTTGCTGCAAATGGGCCCGGGGCTGGCCCTGTGCGGCAACAAATGGCGCAAGCTGCAGTACAACCTGCAGGCC
>CAZAXA010000712.1:0-2939 GCA_964488965.1 uncultured Phaeodactylibacter sp.
CCGGCCGGCGGCTGCCGCGTCTGGGGCCTTGCCTATTCGGGGAACCTGCTGGCAGAAGTGGGCGATGATGCCGCCGCCGTGGCCCTGAGCGACGATTGTTTCGACCTGTCCGGCAACTTTATAACGGTCGTACGCCAGACGCCGGATGGAGGCGCCGTGGCCATGCCCAACGGCGATACCATGCGCTTCATCTGCCCGAATGACGGCAACCCGGATATCATAAGCTTCGACAGTGCCGGAACGGCCGGGCAATACCTTTACATCATTACGGATGAAGAAAATGACATCCTGGTGTTGCCCTCCGGCGACAGCTTTGATTTTGACGACATACCTTCGGCCGAATGCCGCTTATGGGGGCTGGCATATACCGGCAACATCACTGCCATGATGGGCGATAATGTGATCACTACTGCTCTGAGCGACGACTGCTTCGACCTGTCGGACAACTATATTACTATCATCCGGCAATCGCCCGATGCCGGCGAGATCGGCGCCCTTGCCGGGCCGGTTAGCCTGGAGATTTGTGTCGGCGACGGCCTTGCCGACAGCATCACCTTTGTGCTGGATGGCGCCTCGGACAACAATTTCCTGTTCCTGGTCACGGACGAGAACGACTTCCTCATCAGCGCCCTGGACGATCCTACATTCAATTTTGACAATGCCATAGGAGGCGTCTTCCACGTCTACGGCCTGTCGTACACCGGCCAGCCCGTCGTCATACCGGGCGCCAACATTTTCGACGATGATCTTTCTACGGATTGTTATGACCTGACCGGCAACTTTGTCGAGATCACCGCTACGGCGGTCGACGGAGCGACGATTTTCAGCAGTGAGGGCGTAGGCGTCAACCTCATCAACCTCTGCGTTGGCGATGGAGTGGCTAATGAGCTGGAGTTTTTCACGACCACCAGTGCGGTCAGCGCCGGTTATGCATTCCCCATCACGAATGAAAATAACGTCGTCATCGGCTTCCTGCCACCCGGTAATACTTTCAACTTCGAACTGGCTGGCAGGGGTATTGCCAGGGTATGGGGCCTTTCCTATACAGGCAACCTCCTGCTCAATGTGGGGCAGGTGATCACTGCCGTTACGCTTTCTGATGGATGCTACAACCTGTCGGAGAATGTCATCACCATCGTGCGCGACTTCCCCGACGGCGGGCAGGTGGCTACGGAAGAGGGCGAGACGGACATCCTCATCTGCCTCGGCCCGAGCGACGGAATGGCCAGCTTTATTACTACCGGCACGGCCATCAATGCCTACGTTTACCTGCTGACGGATCCGAACAACGTCATTCTGGATATTTATGATGAGGGCATGATCAACTTCGCTCAGTTGCCGGAGGGCGCCTACCGCGTATGGGGGCTTTCCTATACGGGTACGCTGAACAGCATCATTGGCCAGAATGCCGCGACGGCAACGCTGTCCACCAGCTGTTATGAGCTTTCTTCCAACTTTGTGTCGGTAAGCCGCGGCCCGGCAGTAAATGGCGGGCTTGTATCCACCGCCAGCGGCCGGGATACCGTTTACCAATGCCCGGGGGATGGTATGGCAGACCTGATCCAGATGCTGACGACCAGCCAGGACCTGGTGTACCGGTATATCATTACCAATGCCAACGACAGAGTCATCGTTCCGGATGTGATCAATCCCGTGATCGACTTTGAAGGGGCGGCGCCGGGCACTTACCACGTATGGGGTGTTTCCATAACAGGGCCGGTCACGATCGGCTTTAACGACAACCTGCTGACGACGCCGGTCACGGATAGCTGCTTCCAGTTATCCGGCAACTTTATCACCGTCATCCGGCAGGCGCCACAGGCCGGCGCCGTCTTTACTTCCACTACTGCCGATGCGGTAACCATAGTGGTTGGCGACAGCATACCCGACGAGATCAGTTTCATACAAGTGGGGGGGTCGCTTTCTGATTTCGCCTACGTGATCACCGACGAGAATAACATCATCCTGGATGTGTTTGACGGCGATACTTATGACTTCGAGGGAGGCAGCCCTGGCGTATGCCGCGTCTGGGGGCTGGCCTTTACCGGCAACCTGACGGCCATGGCGGGAGATACCGCTTCGGTATCCGCGCTGTCGGATGATTGCTGGGACCTTTCGGACAACTTTGTAACCGTCACCCGTACCAGCGGCCCGCAACGGCCGGCGCCGCAGGATGTCCAGACGGCCGTTATCCTTACTCTCGAGGCGGCGCCCAACCCGGCAACCGACTTCGCGGTGCTCCGCTTTACCCTGGGGCCGGAGGCAGAAGCAGTGAGCGGGCTGCGTATCATGGACGGCAACGGCCGCCTGGTGCAGTCGGCGCAAGTGGCCTCCGTACCGGGTGAGAACCGCTACGAACTGCCGGTTGGCAGCTGGGCGGGAGGCCTGTATGTGGCCCACCTGGTCAACGGCGGGGAGGTGAAGGTTCAGAAACTGATGGTGATGAGGCCGTAAGCGGCGGCAAGCAGAAAAAATGGAACGCGGATCCCGTGGATAGTATGGATTTTCACGAGTGGGCAAAATGAGCCCGGCCCGTGCTGATCCGCCAAATCCGCGTCATCCGCGTTCTATTTTTAAGCCATCAGAAATTATAAGTGATGCCGAAGCGGAAATCGAAAGGCAGGTTCAGGGAATTTTCATCCTGAAGGATATTATAGAGCAGGCTGATCTCGTAGCCCCAGACCCCATTGCCGTCATTATAACCGCCGCCAATGAAAGCGTTGTTCCTTATTCGCCGGTCAATAAGCCATTCTTCGTCATAGCCGGATATCCTGGCTTCATTATCGAAGCCATATTCCACATGCAGGAAAATGGAGCGTATGATCTTGTACCGGGCAAAGGCGCCCAGGCCATAGTCAAAAAGGTTGGCCGATTGTACGCCGGCGGGCGTAAATGTTTCTCCCTTGTAAAAGAGGTAAGATAAACTAGCGCGGGGCCCC
>CAZAXA010000713.1:0-2933 GCA_964488965.1 uncultured Phaeodactylibacter sp.
GAGTACAGGCAGAAACTGGCCTACCAGCAGTTCTTCCGGGGGATGATCCTGATGTACGACAACCGTTATGGCGACGCCATCCGGCCGATCAGGGAGAGCATCGAATTGCAGCGCAGCATCGGGGAGCCCAAGCTGCTCAGCATTTACAACAATGCGCTGGGCTATGCCATCATGCTCAACCAGGGCGGCGCCAGCCATGCCCCCGACTCCCTGGGCTGGCACTCCCACGTCCACAAACGCGACCTGCTGCGCGCCTTTCCCTATTTCGACCAGGCCCTCGTTTATGACTCCAAAAACAGCGCCGCCCTCTACAATTATTTCCTCATCCGGGACACGCTGGGCATGGAAGCGCTGGAGGACTTCTTCGAAAGCCGCGATACCGGCCTCATCGCCGAACGCAGCGCCCTGCCGGAAAACAGCGGCCGCGCCCTGCATTTTGCCGAGTACGACGAACTGCTCCTGCTGCTGGATATCTCCGGCTCTATGGTCATGGAAAAGGTGCCCTGCATGGGCGCCACCCGATTCGATGTGATGCAGGAAACGGCCCTCCTGGTGCTCGACAGCCTGCCGGCCCATACCCGGCTCGGCCTGGCAACTATCGACGGCGACTGCGGGGCCGAGCCGGTGGCCTGGGAACCCGTAGGGCGGCTGAGCCGCTACGATATGCGCTACCGCCTGCGTTTCCTGGTACCCAATGGCACTACTCCCCTGCTGGAACGCCTTAAAAACTGCCCGGAGCTTTTCCTGGATGCCGACAGCACCCGCAAGGCCATTTTCCTGATCAGCGACGGCGCCAATATCTGCCGCCTGGCCGGCGAAGATATCTGCGACTGGGCGGAGGAGATAGCCCGCCGCAATATCACCGTCAATATCCTAACCTTTCTCGGTACCAGCCTCGACAATACCAACGCTTTCGCTGAATACGGCTGCCTGGCCGACAATACCGGCGGGCAAATCCTCTACATGGATAATTATCGCTGCAGCTACGAATATTACGGCAACAGCCTCATAGAAAGTTGCCGGCCTAAAATCCCGGAACTGCGGCGGGTGCAATGCTGGGGGCCGGCCGTGAAAGAATTATGGGCAGTGACGGCCAGATAGTTTTCATAAAACTGTCATAAAAATTGAAAACAACATGCTATCAGCCAGCAGCAATGACAATTATCATTACCGGAGCAACAATTGTCATTGCTCCGGCTGCGGCCCTCCTCCTAAATTTATATATGCTGAGTGAATATTTACAATTGCCGGTGGAATAGAACATTCAGGTGTTAAGAAATTGTTACGGTGTTGTTAGTCGTAAAAAAAAGATTTAATTTAGAGGAATTGATCTGTCGGTAAACTTCTAATCTCACATTCGGCCTAAGTCCTGTTAACTGTTCCACCCTTTCAATTGACGCTGCGATCGGATTGAGGGTAAGTGCAAAGACCGCGTTTACTAGAGCTACAAGAAAATTTCGATATTCAGCAAGGCGCCCCGGCCTCGGGGTATAATTGCATTTGGCAGATATTGTTTTCATCGGCCCGGCAGGCGTAGTGCACAACGGGCGCTCAAATTGTATTTGTAAACAAGCAATCAAAATTCAGCTAAAATGATGTCCCTGACCATTACATCCAATCCCATCAGTGACCGCCAACTCCTGAGCAGCATGCGTGATGAATTGTCCCTTTACCAGGAAGAGAGCCGATTCTTTCAGAAGATACTGCGCAAGGCCCTGGTATCGGGCAAAGGTTCCAAAGACAAAATCGAGGGCCTGATCGGCCGCCTGACGACATTTCGTCAGGAAACGCTGCCGGCGCTGCAGAAAGCCCTGCGCTCGCTCGACGGCCAAAACGCCAATAGCACTACCGCCGACCATGGGATGAGCCAGGTCTCCCTGTTCTCAGATGGGCTGGAAGAGGCCCGCCGAACCCTCAACCTCATCAAACGGGATGCCTTTCGTGAACTGAGCAGTGATTTCATCCCCACACCTATCTGGTAATACTGCTTTATCACACTAACAGAAAGGGGTTGTCCAAAAAAGCCAAAAGCATACGGAATCCAGGAAGGGCAGCGGGCCGAAGGCCCGCGCTCCGACAGGCCCCGGAATTACGCTCCGGGGCTTTGTTATTTTCAGTGAAAAAATTCTATCTTACTCCCTCAATTCAGGCTTATGGACCGAAGAGAGGTTTTGAAATACACCGCCCTTCTGACCGGCGCTGCTGTCAGCGCCCCCTTGTGGAGCGCCGTCCTTTCCGGATGTAATACCAACCCTGCGGACAATGCGGCGTCGGGCGCGCTGAAGTTTTTCAGCCCGGAAGAATTCCGGCTGCTCACTGTCCTGGCCGATCTGATCCTGCCCAAAACGGATAGCCCCTCCGCCACCGAAGTCGGCGTGCATTATACCATAGACGGCATGGTGGGCGCAGTATATAAGGAAGCAGACAAGGCCAGCTTCCGAAAAAGCTTCGACGCTTTAACCGGCTATCTGAATACCGCTACAGAAGGCAAGGGCCTGCTCAGCCTGGAGCCGGGCAAGCAATTGGGACTGCTGCAACTACTGGAAAGCCCGAAGGAGGAACAACGGGAAGATGCCCGCTCTGCTTTCCTGGATTTGAAACAGCAAACCATAGCCTGCTACCTGTCCACCAAAGAAATAGCAACCAATTACCTGTCCTATTTACCTGTCCCGGGGGCATACAAAGCCTGTATTTCCGTGGAAGAAGCAGGTGGCAAAGCCTGGGCTATATGAAATTCAATTCCAAAGGCAAGGAAGAACGCACTTACGACGCCATCGTCATCGGCTCCGGTATCAGCGGCGGTTTTGCAGCTATGGAACTGTGCCGGAAAGGCTACAAAACCCTGGTGCTCGAGCGGGGCAGGATGGTAAAGCATGGCGAATACCCGACCGCCATGCTGGACCCCTGGGAATTGCCCAACCAGAATATGGTGA
>CAZAXA010000714.1:0-2932 GCA_964488965.1 uncultured Phaeodactylibacter sp.
GTCCGGCGGCCGAGGAGCGAGCCGCAACAGCATCCCAACTCCCGACGTTCCACCAAGCCGAGACGTAATCCGGCCGGCGGTTCTGGTAGTTCAGGTAGTAGGCGTGCTCCCAGACGTCGAGGCCGAGGATGGGGGCGCCCTTTTTTTCGGCGATATCCATCAGTGGGTTGTCCTGGTTGGGAGTAGAGGTGATGAACAGTTTGTCGTCTTTATCCACGCAGAGCCATGCCCAGCCGGAGCCGAAGCGGGTGGCGGCAGCATTGGAGAACTCTTCTTTGAACTTGTCGAAGGAGCCGAAATCGCGCATGATCGCCCTGTGGATGTTCATGCGTTCGGAAGGCTGGCCGCCGCCGTTGGGAGACAGGATCTCCCAGAACAGCTTATGATTCCAGTAACCGCCGCCGTTGTTGCGCACCGCCATGGAATATCTGGATACATTGGCCAGAATGTCTTCGATCCTCATCTTTTCCAGTTCCGTGCCGGAAATGGCGTTGTTGAGGTTGTTGGTATAGCCGGCATGGTGTTTCGTGTGGTGGATTTCCATAGTGCGCGCGTCGATATGGGGTTCGAGCGCATCATAAGCATAAGGCAGATCGGGAAGTGTAAAGGCCATAATATGGATTTTTTGATTAGTTAAAGAATGGTTTTTCAGTTCTTTAAAAGCTTAATGTCTTTACAACGCTCTCTTGAACAATAAGTTTACGGCCGGGGTGATGCTTAATGGGCTTTCCGTTTTTTTTAAACGATTTCCCTTTGTGCTTACCAGAAGGCCGGCCGGGCCTTATTTTCCGGTTTGAGTTAGTGTTTTTAAAACCTCATGCCGTACCTTTGAGCGGGTAATTTGCCCGAAAATAAATTAACGACTTATGGCCCTCAACCGCCCTGCACTAATCCCGCTCCTCTTTATCTGCCATCTTGCCTCTGCCCAGGTGAAGGCGCCGGAAAGGCTGATATTCCCCTCTCCCTATGAGATGGAGGAATATGCGGAATACCCGGAGGATGAATACCTCCCCATGCTCAGGGAAAACCGGACAACTTCGCCGGCATACCGGATTTCAGGCCCGTCGTTCACATCGGTGCAGGTGAATGTCGACGAAGCCGGGAATAATATTCTGGGAGATGCCGCCAACGAGCCTTCCATTGCTGTAAGCCCGGTAAACCCTTCGCTTATGGCCATCGGCTGGCGGCAGTTCGACAACGTCGGCAGCAACTTCAGGCAGGCCGGTTTTGCTTTTTCAGAGGACGCCGGAGCGAGCTGGATTTCTCCCGGCCCTATCGAACCCGGCGTTTTCCGTTCCGACCCCGTTCTCGATATGGACAGCG
This sequence comes from uncultured Phaeodactylibacter sp., assembly GCA_964488965.1. Taxonomy (GTDB): domain Bacteria; phylum Bacteroidota; class Bacteroidia; order Chitinophagales; family Saprospiraceae; genus JACJXW01. The sequence goes on from CAZAXA010000714.1 coordinate 1,324, forward strand.
AAGGCTTCTTTTACTACAACAGCCTGACTTCCGATGCCAATGGGTTTTCCTGCGACGTCTACAAGTCGGCCGGTGTTGGCGCCTGGGATGCAGGAACGGATGCCTTCGGAGGCGATAAACAATGGATGACGATCGACCGTACAGGAGGGGAAACCGATGGCAATATCTATGCCTTCTGGAATCAAACCTTCACCATTTGCCCCGGAGGGATGTTCACGCGCTCTACCGATGGAGGGCTGAGCTATGATCCCTGTGTGACCGTGCCGCTACAGCCGCGATGGGGCACGCTCACAGTGGGGCCCGATGGCGAAGTATATGCCTGTGGCATCGGCGGCAACGGCCTGGTTGTCGCCAGATCCTCCAATGCCGGCAATCCGGACGAGCCGCTCGTCTGGGATTTTGCTACAGCAGTGAACCTGGACGGCATGCCGGTGGCTTTTGCCGACCCCAACCCTCAGGGCCTGCTGGGGCAGGTATGGATTGGCGCGGACCATTCCGAAGGCCCTACCCGCGGCAACCTGTATTTGCTTTGTTCCGTCAACCGGTTTTCCATGCCTGATGTGCTGGACGTCATGTTTGCCCGCAGCACGGACGGCGGCCTTACCTGGAGCGATCCGGTTAAGATCAATGACGATAACGACCCGACAGCCTACCAATGGTTCGGCACCCTATCGGTGGCGCCCGACGGCCGCATCGACGTAGTATGGCTGGATACACGCAACGATCCCGGCGGCTTCCATTCCGCCCTGTACCACTCCTTTTCCATCGACGCCGGCCTCAGCTGGAGCGCCAATGAGCAGTTGTCGGAACCCTTCGACCCCCAGATAGGCTGGCCTAACCAGGCCAAGATGGGCGACTACTTCGATATGAAATCAGATGCCAATGGCGCCCACCTGGCATGGGCCGCCACCTTTAACGGCGAGCAGGATGTCTATTACGGTTTTATACCTTTCGATAAGATGACTGATTTGAAAGAAGCAGAAGTGGAAGAAAAACCGCTGCTCTCGCTGGCCCAGAATTTCCCCAATCCTTTCAGCCACTCCACCTCCATTACCTATGCGCTGAGAAAAAAGAACAGGGTGCGCCTGGAGGTATATAATGAACTGGGCCAGCCGGTGGCGCTGCTGGAAAATGGAGAAAAGCCCGCCGGAGAATATACCCTGGCCTGGGACGGGCGAAACAGCCGGGGCGCCCTGCTCGCCGACGGCGCCTATTTCTACCGCCTGACGGCCGGAGAAGGGCATGTAGCGACAAGGCGTATGGTGCTGATGAGAGGGAGGCGGGATTGAAAGACGAGTAATACAAATAATCATTTCAAGATGGAATACAGAAAAGAAAAAGACAGCATCGGCTACGTCGATGTTCCTGCCGACAAGTACTGGGCAGCGCAGACCCAGCGCTCTCTCGAAAACTTCAGGATCGGCGGCCACCGCATGCCGACGGAAGTGATCCGCGCCTTTGCCATCCTCAAAAAAGCAGCCGCCCTGGTTAACCTGGGCCTGGGTGTGCTCGACAAGGAAAAATCCGATCTCATCGGCCTGGCCTGCGACGAAATCCTGGCCGGCAAGCTGGACGATCAGTTCCCTCTGGTGGTCTGGCAGACCGGCTC
>CAZAXA010000715.1:0-2922 GCA_964488965.1 uncultured Phaeodactylibacter sp.
GGGTCACTTACGAATACGCCAAAGATACCATGCGGGGAGAACCCATCCTGGAAACTGCCGGCGAGCCCGGCAGCAGCAGTGAAACGGAGGGCCTGGAATGGAATTACGCCATGATGTGGAGCAACGGCGCCATCGACCTGTTTGCCTCCTTCATTCCGGGCGTGGCCGGAGGGGGGTCTCAGGAACCCGTCGGCCCGGGCTCTGCCGTCGTCAAAGACCTCCAGCGCAAAGGAGTGCGCCTGCCCGCCGGCTTTTCTGCGCCCCTGTACTGGGGCAGCCTGCCCTTCACCAGCGGCCCCAGCTATTTTGGGGCCGTCGTATTCTTTTTCTTCCTCATGGGGCTCTTCCTGGTGAAAGGCCCGGTAAAGTGGTGGATCGGCCTGGGCGCCCTATTGACCCTGATGCTGTCGATGGGCAAAAACCTGGAATGGTTCAACCGCCTGTTCTTCGACTATTTCCCGCTGTACAACAAATTCCGGACGCCCAATTCCATTCTGAGCGTCACGGCCTTCCTGGCGCCGGTGCTGGGCATGCTCGCCCTGCATAAGATCGTCAATGGCAAGGCCACCAAAAAGGAGGCCCTGCGCAGCCTCATGATCGCCGGCGGCATTGCCGGCCTGGCCTGCCTCTTTTTTGCCCTCCCGGGGCCTTCTCTGTTCGATTTCAGCACGGCCCAGGACGAGCGCTATGCGCAGGCCGGCTACGACGTCAATGCCATCATTGCCGACCGCAAAGCGCTCATGCGCCGCGATGCCTTCCGCACGCTCCTCCTCGTCCTGCTGAGCGGGGGCCTGCTGTGGGCCTATCTGCAGGAAAAGGTAAAACTCCATGTGCTGCTCACCGGGCTGGCCGCCCTGGTGCTCTTCGACCAATGGACAGTCGGCCGCCGCTATCTGGGCAGCGAAATCTTCGTCACCCAGGCCCAGTACCAGGCCAATTTCCAGCCCCGGGAAGTGGACCGGCAGATTCTCCAGGATACCGACCCCAACTACCGCGTTTTCGACGCCACCGTTTCGGCTTTCCAGTCTTCCAGCGCCTCCTACTTTCATAAGAGTATAGGCGGCTACCATGCCGCGAAGCTGCAACGCTACCAGGATATCATCGACCGCCATCTTACCCAGGGCAACCAGAAGGTTTTCGACATGCTGAATACCCGCTATTTCATCGTCAACGGCCAGGATGGGCAACCTGCCGTCAGCCGCAACTCCAACGCCCTGGGCAACGCCTGGTTCGTCAGCAATATCAGAATGGTGAATACCGCCAACGAGGAGATCGACGCCCTAAATGATTTTGACCCTGCCGCCGAGGCCATCGTCCACAAGGAGTTCATCGATTACGTCAGCGGCCTTACCCCTGCCAAAGATGGCGCCATCAGCCTGGCGAAGTACGAGCCCAACCACCTCGCCTACCAGAGCAATGCCGGCAGCGAGCAGTTTGCCGTTTTCTCGGAGATTTGGTACAACAAGGGCTGGCAGGCCTATATCGACGGGGCGCCGGCAGAGCATATCCGCGTCAATTATATCCTGCGCGGCCTGCGCGTCCCTGCCGGGCAGCATACCATAGAGTTTAAGTTCGAACCCAAAGCCTTTGCCCGCGGCAAACTGGCCTCCGGCATTTTCTCCGGCATCATCCTGCTGGGGCTGCTGGGCTTCATCGGCTACAAAGGGTACCAGTATGTGCAGAACCCGCCGGAAGAGCCGGCGCCGAAGAGCGGCAAGCCAAAGACTAAAAGGCCGGCGGCGCAGAGGAAACCCAGGCCGGGACAGAGGAAAAAATAGACGGAATATCTACAGGCTCTCAATCTTTGGCCATTCCGATGCGGAACAGCACCCAGCCCATAAAGGCGAAGAACAGTACGCCCAGCAGCATGAAGCCCTCTTCCCCCAGAGCCGGGCCAAGGAGGAGCGTTTCAACGTTGACCCGTGCCAGGGCGTTTGCCACACCCTGATCGACTGAAAGGATGGCGACAATGACGCCTGCCAGGGCGCCGCCGGCAACCAGGCCGGTAGCAAAAAGATTGCCCTTGCCCAGTTCATCTTCCTCCACTTTTTCTCCTTTGCGTTCTTTAAGCCAATCCACCAGCCCCTTTATGGCGCCGCCGATGAAAATGGGCAGCGTAGTGGAAAGCGGAAGGTACAGGCCGACCGCAAAAGACAGGGACTTCACCCCGCACAGCTCGACTGTGAGAGCGATGAAAATCCCCACCAGCACGAACTGCCAGTCGAGGTTGAACGACAGCAGTCCCTTGATCAGGGTGGCCATGAGGGTGGCCTGGGGGGCGGCGTATTTCTCACCAATGGCATGGTTGATCCCCTGCGCCACCAACTCCGGCGTGGGCGTATCCAGATATTTTACGGTAAAGCCGATGACGATGCTGGAGAAAATGGCGCCGACAAAGAGCGCCAGCTGCTGGTACTTCGGCGTGGCGCCAACGATGTAGCCCGTTTTCAGGTCCTGGCTGGTGGCGCCCGCATTGGCGGCGGCTACGCAGATCATACCCCCGACCACCAGCACCAGCGGCTCAAATACCTGGCCGGTCCAGCCGACGGCAATGAAGATCAGGGCCGTGCCCATGATGGTAGCGATGGTCATGCCCGAAATGGGGTTGTTGGAGGAACCGATAATGCCGACGATACGGCTGGACACCGTGACGAAGAAGAAACCGAAAAAGACCACTAGCACTCCGATCAGCCATTTGGACAGCATCGACTCTCCGGGGATCATCGGCAACACCGACATGAGGACGATCAGCGCCAGGCTGCCATAGAGCACTATCTTCAGGGAAAGGTCGTTTTCCGTGCGGCTTATGGCCCCGGCCTTATTGCGGTTGTTCAGGGCGCCGAGGCTTTCCTTGAAGGAAGCGATAATGGTCGGCAGCGTCTTCAGAAGCGTGATGAAGCCGCCGGCCGCGACGGCGCCGGC
>CAZAXA010000716.1:0-2920 GCA_964488965.1 uncultured Phaeodactylibacter sp.
CGGGAACATTATCCCGCCCTCCTTTTTCGGAAGCGATTGCAAATATAAGGGGGCTGGCCTTTATATACAAGTTTTCGAAGAAAAAAAATGCCGGCGCCCGGGGGCTTCTTTGCAAACAGTTGACAAACAAAATATTGACAGGAAAAGCCCCACCGCAAAAGGGTGGGGCCGGAATACTGTTCTGCATTTGTTTACTTAAATCTCTGAACTTTCGGTTTCTTCAGGGGGGGGCGCCTCGCCGCGTTCCGGGCGCTTCATCCCGTCGATGAGGGTTTTAAGGCTGTTGGAGGATTCGTCCTTCATGTAGAGGAGGAGTTCAGTACCCTTCCTGTTGGCGGTGGCTTCGATGCTGTTGAAGGCTTTGTCTTCGCCGTCCCTGCTCTTGCCCAGGGCCTCCAGGCTTTCGATATCGCCCAGGGCGGTGAAGATATTACTGCGGGAAAGCGTTTTGGCCTGTTCGGCGGCCGGCCCGCTGAGCCCCGTCTGCCCGTTTTCCACCTTATCGAGCAGGGCGGTTTGGCTGGCCATATAGAGCAGGCCGTTGTGCAGCAGTATCTGCCCGTCGATTTTGATCTTGGTTTCGGCGTAGGTGGAATCCTCCTTCATTTCTCTTTTCCACTCCAGGAACTGATAGCGGTTCTCGCCCACCTTTTCGATCTTATTTTCCTTAAGGGCCAGGCTGATGATGGATTCCAGCGCTTTCTCATCCCCGATCCGGGCGGCAAAGACGAGTGCCGGCTCCTCTTTATCCCCTGCCGGAGGGTAAGCGGCGAGCATGATGTCGCCCTTCAGGGCTTTCATAAGAGTAGTGGTGGAAATGCCGTACTCCTGGAGGCCGCCCTCTGCCAGGCCTTTGCTGTACTTTTCTATCAGCAACTGGTTGATGCCGTCCATATCGAAGGCAGTGGCCATGAAGAACAAGGCTTCTCCTTCGGGAGCAAGCTTGACGAAGTCCGTCTTCACCTTGTCGCGGAAAAGCATGCTGAGGTCGTTGGCGATCCGGTTCTTGAAATAGAAATCGGCCTTGCTTTTAACGAGCCCCTTTTCGAAGGTGAGGAAGTGCTGAATGTAGTTGCCGCGCAGGTCTTCCTCACTGTAATTCAGCAGAGCGGAAGAGCCCTTGGCTATCTCCGAATCGAGCAGGAAGTCCGATGAAACCCAGTTGGCGATGTCAAACTCCTGCGCCAGGGTGCGGCGGAGGTTTTTGTTCTGTGCTATGGACTGCCCGGGCCGGCCTTCCAGGTAGCGTTTCATTTCTGCCTGTACGTCGGTGTCATCCTCCGCTACTCCTATGATGGCCACCTTGTCGTTCCAGGCCAGGGCGCTGTTGCGGGAGGGGCTGGCCAGGTGGTAGCCCTTGTCGGCTGCGGGGCGGACTTCCACATCGGCGCTCTTCAGCAGCGCTTCGAAGGCCTGCACATCGGCAATGGAGAAGGAAATGGATATAAGGGGCTTGTGATTTTCCCGCATCTCTGCGGAGAGGTAGATGTTTTTCCCGAGGTCTGCTCCTGAGCTTTCGGGTTGTTCCAGCACTTTGGCCAGCACCGGGTTGGTAGCCTGCGCTTCACGGATCATTTCCTGGTATCCTTCCGACTGTTTGATGGCCTGAAAATCGGCTTTATCCATCAATTGCCCGGCGCGAATGGCCGTGACCATGGCCGTATTTTCAGGCAGGAAAACCAGGCTGTCGTCCGGAACAGGCGCCTCTCTCTGGCAGGCAGTAAATACAAGGGCAAAAAGAATGGCGCTCAGCCAGGTGGTTTGCGGTATTCTCATCATTATTGGTTTTAATCTGATGGTGCAAAAGTACTTACCTGCCCAACAGCCCGCCAATATGATGGATGAAAATCCGGAAAAAGTCGATGGAATTTGGATGGCCCGGGGCTGTTTAATGTTTCTGGTTGCTGGTTAAAGGAACCCATAAACCTCATAGACCCCATGAATTACTCCCCCGCCCCCGCTCTTTCCCCGCCTTCCCGGCTTTCCCTTTCTGCCTGTCGTTTGATGTAGTAGTAAGTTTCCATCTGAGCGCGGATGGCCAGGTCGGAGCCGTCTATACGGTAAGTATTGCTGGAGTCCTGGTCTATGGCTCTGGACTTCACATTATCGCTCAGCTGTATGGTAATGAAGTCTTTGATCTGGCTGCGCAGTTGTTCGGAATAGATGGGAAAAGCCGTTTCCACCCGGTAGCTCAGGTTTCGAACCATCCAGTCGGCAGAAGACAGGTAGATGAGTTCCTCGCCGCCATGATAGAAGATGAAAACGCGGGCGTGCTCCAGGTAGCGGTCGACGATGCTGATGGCCGAGATGTTTTCGCTGAAGCCTTTCACGCCCGGGATCAGGGAACAGGTGCCGCGAACGATCATCTGTATCCTGACCCCTGCCTGGCTGGCCTTGTACAGCCTTTCGATCATCGCTTCGTCCTGGAGGCTGTTGATCTTGAGGATAATCTCGGCGCGCTTCCCGGCCATGGCCTGCTCGATCTCGAAATCGATCAGCCTTTCCAGTTCAGTGCGCAGGTTGAACTGGCCGACCAGCAGGTGCTGGAAACCCTGCTGGGGCACCTTGACCGTTTCCAGGAAGGAAAAGACGCGCGCCGCTTCATTTACCAGGCGCTCATCGGCAGTGAACAGGCCAAAGTCGCTGTATATCTTGGCGGTGTCTTCGTGGAAATTGCCGGTAGACAGATAGGTGTACATGCGCGCCTTGCGCCCTTCGATGCGGCGCACCAGCGCCAGCTTGGAGTGTACTTTTACGCCCGGAAAGCTGTAGTGTACGTTGACCCCAACCTGCTCCAGCTTTTCACCCCATTCCAGGTTGGCCTCTTCGTCAAAGCGGGCCTTGACCTCGATGAAGACGGAGACCTGTTTGCCCGCCTTGACCGCATCCTGCAGGGCCTGCATGATCCGGGATTTGCGGG
>CAZAXA010000717.1:0-2911 GCA_964488965.1 uncultured Phaeodactylibacter sp.
AAAACCATCGGCGACGCCTATATGTGCGCGGCCGGCCTGACCGGCCGCCGGGGCATGCCCTACAACATGATCCGCGCCGCCCTGGAAATGCAGCAGTTCCTCAATGAACAGAAGCAGGAAAAGATGCGCCTTGGAAAGCCCTATTTTGAGGCCCGCATCGGCATCCATACCGGCCCAGTAGTCGCCGGGGTCGTCGGCGTCAATAAATTTGCCTACGATATCTGGGGAGATACCGTCAATATCGCCTCCCGAATGGAAGTCAACGGGGAAGAAGGCCGAGTCAACATCTCCAATACGACCTATGGCCTGGTCAAGTACCAGTTTGACTGTGAATACCGCGGCAAGGTGCAGGCCAAAAACAAAGGCCTGATCGATATGTACTTCGTCCAGAAGGAAAAAGCTAAAAATATTGCAGCAGTGTCCGCCTGATATGTCGCCGGCCGTTATACTGCATATTAAGAATATGGTCTGCCAGCGCTGTATCCTGGCAGTGGAAGGCATCCTGCAGCAACTTGACATACCCTTCCATCAGGTGCTGGTAGGAGAGGTGCGCCTTTGCGAACCGCTCTCCGACACCCGGCGGGAAGCCATGCAGGAAGCCCTGGAATTGATCGGCCTGGAATTGATCGATAACCGCAAAACAGGCATTATCGAAAAGGCGAAACAGATCATCATAAAGAAGGCGCGAAATGAAGTGGAGGAATCCGAAAAAAACCAAAAGCTTTCCGTTCTCCTCACCGGCCAGCTTCACCTGGATTACAGCTACCTTAGCAACCTCTTCTCTTCGGTGGAGGGCCGCACCATTGAAAATTACTTTATCCACCAGCGTATCGAAAAGGCCAAGGAACTACTGGTCTACGACCAGATGACGCTCTCCGAGATTGCCTGGGAACTGGGCTACAGCAGCGCCGCTCACCTTTCCAACCAGTTCAAAAAAGTGACCGGCCTGACGCCTTCTCACTTTAAAGAGGTAGGAACGGCGCGCCGGAAACCCGTGGATGAGGCATGATCTTCTCAAACCTAAAAATCTTGTAACCTCCTCCCAGAATCCTGTAACGCTTACCCCTTCCTCTTCCCATAACTTTGTTGTCGTAATCATTAACCATTAAAACTTTAATCATGAAAACGACAATTGAAGTGCTGAACAACGCCGCCTGTAACTGTTCCAACCCGGAATGTTCCGGAAACTGCTGCGGTTGCGGCGATACCTGCCCCGGCACACAGTGCGATTGCGGTTGCGACTGCTGCCGGTAAACTGCCCGGTATCCCCGGCCGATCCATGAGAGGCGCCGGGGCGCCCCGGCATGGAATCCCAGGTGGCGCATTCCCTGCGCCTCCTGGGCTCTGCCTTGGCTGCTGTCCAACCTTAGACGGATAGCCCCAACAACTAATGTCAAAGGCATCCCTTTGGGACAACCTGCCGCGGCTTTGCCGAAGAAATAACTATCCAGGAACTTCGCTCCTGCGGTCCTCACTCTTCCGGCATCGACACCACCTCTAGTGTCACCGGCCCATCCGGGATCGGATACTGCTGCTGGTTGCGGAAGGCGTAGAGTTCCTCACCTACGGTGAGCAGGTCGAATTCTCCCGGAGCGAAGTCCAGCCTTTCCCTCGGCAGCAGAATGGTGGCCTCCCAGTCCAGCACCAGGCCGGAGAAGGCGCCGGCTATGTCGTAAGTATAGCCGTATCCGGTGATAGTTGCGGAATCCTCAGTAAGGGTCAGGTGCATCTCCGCCCAGGTTTGGATAAGGACGTAGAGGCTCTGAGCTTCCAGCCGCATTTTTTGAAAGGCGTATTTCATGATCATTCAAAAGTTCTTCTTGCCCTCACTCCTCCGGCATCGACACCACTTCGACCCTCACCGGGCGGTCGGGCAGGGGGTAGGCTTTCTCGCTGGTGCAGGCATGGACCTTGTCTCCCATCCTGCTCAGGTCGTACGAGCCTTCCGGTATATTCAGGCCTTCCTTGGATATAGGAATACTAGCCTCCCAGTCGAAGACCAGATTAGTAAAGGCTTTCAGTATCTCATAAGTGTAACCTTCTCCGATGATCATAGCTGAATCTTCGGTGACTACCAGTTGCATTTCGGCCCAGGTGTTGATGAGATCGTAGAAGCCCTCAGCTTCGAGCTGCATTTTTTGGAAAGGGAGCCGCATGATGTTATCCATTTAAACTGTTCAGGGCATAAAATTAAACAAATCCCACCAGTACCGGCATTGTTTGGGGTCAATGTGCGTTTCCCGGTACAGCTCCCTGTCGGGCCGCACACGCCTTTTGGAAACCGCCTCTCCATACTGGAACCGGACTTTGTCGAAGCCTCCCCTGGCGTTGGGCACGGTTACGGACCGGCCGCCTTTATAGGCCTTGTCTACAATGCGATATTTTGCGCTGAAGTGGGTGCCTGTCACCCAGTGTAAACCGATCCTTGCTTTTCCCTTGATAACATCTTTGTCGATGCGATAGAGGAGCTTTTTGCCTCTGTACCAGAAGAACTTTACAAAGCCGCCATCCGGCAGTTTTTTAAAGAGTACCGTAAACCCGACCGCCAAGAAATCCTCCGGGCATTTATCCTTCGGATCAAAATCGCCGCCCCCCGGCCAGTCGACGGTGATGTCGGTGGAGGTTACTTCGTAGGAGAAGGTAGCGCCACCGCCGGTATGGCCCGTGAAATAGTCCAGCTCCGGCGCGGGGTTTAAATGGCTGTGGTAAAGCGCGACAACAGCCAGCAGCGCTAAAAACAGCAGGGCCAGGGCATGGAAGGAGAACCTTCTGCCCGGGGGAGAAGCCAAAGAATGGAGCATAGTGGTGTACAGGTTTAGAGGGTGAAGGACATAATTTGAACTTCCGTCACGGGTGGTGTATCAGTGTATCAGTGTATCAGTGTATCAGTGTATCAGTGTATCAGTGTATC
>CAZAXA010000718.1:0-2910 GCA_964488965.1 uncultured Phaeodactylibacter sp.
GGCGTCTTTACCCGCTATGCCCTGGGCAGCCAGGCCAGCTGGTCGGAAGAACTAGCCCGCTTTCTGCTCATCTGGATCGGCATCCTGGGGGCGGCCTACGCCGCCGGGAAGAACATGCACCTGGCTATCGGCCTGCTGATGCCCAGGCTGAATAAAAAGGGGCAGAAGCGGCTGTATCTGCTGACCAGTTCGCTCATCATCGTTTTCGCCGTCACCGTTATGGTTATCGGGGGCATACGCCTCATCTACATCACCCAGGCGCTGGGCCAGTTGTCGCCTGCCCTGCGCATCCCTATGGCGGCGGTTTACAGCGTAATGCCCTTAAGTGGTTTACTGGTGGCCTACTATAAAGCCGACAATATGATCGGGTACGATCAAATGCATCAATGATCAGGCAATGGAAATACTGATACTCGTACTTTCTTTTCTCATCCTGCTCTACATCGGTGTTCCGGTAGCCTGGAGCATCGGCATCAGCAGCCTGCTGGCCATGCTGATGAGCATTCCGGCCATCCCGTCTTTTACGACCGTTACCCAGCGGATGGCTACCGGGCTGGACAGCTTTGCCCTCCTGGCCATTCCGTTTTTCATTCTGGCCGGGCAGATCATGAACCGGGGAGGAATAGCGCGGCGCCTGGTAAATTTTGCCAAAACCCTGGTAGGCGCCCTGCCCGGGGGGCTGGCGCACGTCAACATCATCGCCGCTATGTTGTTCGGCGCCATTGCCGGTTCAGCGGCGGCGGCAGCTTCGGCCATCGGCAGCTTTATGACCGAGGAGATGGAAAAGGAAGGCTACAGCAGGCAGTTTGCCGCCGCAGTAAACATCACCTCCTCCACTACCGGCCTGACCATTCCGCCCAGCAATATCCTCATCGTGTATTCCCTGGCCAGCGGAGGCGTATCCATTGCGGCCCTGTTCCTGGCGGGCTATGTGCCGGGCATACTGACCGGCCTGTTCCTGATGATCGTCGCGGCGATATGGGCCAAAAGGAAGGGCTTCCCAAAGGGAAAGCGCAGTAAGCTGAGTGAAGTATTCCGCAGCTTTCTGGACGCCCTGCCCAGCTTGTTGCTGCTCATCGTCGTCATTGGCGGGATCGTGGCCGGCGTCTTCACGGCTACCGAGGCTTCGGCCGTCGCCGTGCTCTACTGCCTGGCGCTGGCCTTCATTTATAAAGAAGTATCCGTAAAAGGCCTCCCGGATATTTTTCTGGCCTCAGCAGGCACCACGGCCATAGTCATGCTGCTCATCGCCGCCTCCATGAGCATGTCCTGGATCATGGCCTATGAGAATATTCCTCAGGACATTACCGGAATCCTGCTTTCGGTAAGCGACAGCAAGGTAGTCATCCTGCTGATCATCAACCTCATCCTCCTGTTTGTCGGCATCTTTATGGATATGACGCCCGCCGTCCTGATCTTCACGCCGATCTTCATGCCGGTAATAACGAAAATTGGCATCGACCCCATCCATTTCGGGATCATCATGGTATTGAACCTCTGCATTGGCCTGTGTACTCCGCCGGTCGGCTCGGTGTTATTTATTGGAGTAGGCGTAGCCGGGACGACAATTGAAAAGGTGGTCCGCCCGCTATTGCCTCTTTTCATCGCCATGATCGCAGCGCTGATGATCGTTACCTATATACCGGAGCTGAGTTTGTGGCTGCCCGGGGCGTTTGGGTTTTTAATGGAGTAATGGAATGAATTAACGATTCAATTAAGGCCATGAAAAAAAAGGTTTTAAAAGTACACCCGGATGACAACATCATTGTTGCGCTGCGCGATCTCAGGGCAGGCGAACAGGTGGAATGGAATGGGGCAACCATCGAATTGCCGGAAGACATACCCGTAAAGCATAAGTTCGGCGAACGGGATTTCCTGCCCGGTGAAGAGATTATCATGTACGGCGTCCTGGTGGGCAAGGCCACCCGGAAAATCTTCAAAGGCAGCCGCATCAGCCGGGAAAATGTGACGCACTCCGCCGGCAGCTTTAAGGTTGGCGAGCGCTATACTGCCTGGCGCCCCCCGGATGTTTCCCGTTTCGAGGGCCGGACATTCAACGGCTACCACCGGGCGGACGGCAAGGTGGGAACGATGAACTACTGGCTGGTTATCCCGCTGGTATTCTGCGAAAACCGCAACATTCAGGTCATACAGGGCGCCATGCTGGAACAGTTGGGTTATGCCTCCAGCCGCCATTTTTCGGTAAACACCCGGAAGCTGGTTCAACTCTATCAGAGCGGAGCAGGTACTGAGGCAATACTTCAGGCCGACATCATCCAGGATGCCGCCGGGATACAACGCAACCGCGTCTTTCCCAACGTAGACGGCATCAAATTCCTGCTGCACGACGGCGGCTGCGGCGGCGCCCGCCAGGACGCCGAGACGCTCTGCCGCCTCCTGGCCGGTTACATTACCCATTCCAATGTGGCCGGCGCCACCATCCTGAGCCTGGGCTGCCAGAACGCCCAGTTCCAGCTTCTGGAAAAAGCCCTGAATGAAATGGACCCGGATTTCAGCAAGCCCCTGTACGTCCTGGAGCAGCAAAAGAGCAACTCGGAGCGGGAATTTATTGCCGAAGCGGTCAAAAAAACCTTTGCCGGCCTGATGCAGGCCAATAAAACAATACGCCGCCCCGCTCCGCTCAGCAAGCTGGCGCTGGGGCTGGAATGCGGCGGCTCCGACGGATTCTCCGGCATCTCCGCCAACCCGGCCCTGGGGTATACGTCCGACCTTCTGGTAGCCCTGGGCGGCATCGCCATCCTTTCCGAGTTCCCGGAACTGAACGGCGTGGAGCAGGAACTCATCGACCGCTGCGTGGATGGCGCCATCGCCGAAAAATTTGCCAAAATCATGCAGTCTTACGCTCAACGGGCAGTGGATGTGGGTTCCGGCTTCGATATGAACCCCTCC
>CAZAXA010000719.1:0-2908 GCA_964488965.1 uncultured Phaeodactylibacter sp.
CGACGCCCTGGAACGTTCGATCGACGAGCACGTGCTGGGCTACCGGCGGCGCGCCAAGGAAGTCAGGAGAAACCCGCGGAGCCTCGTCCTGGGCGATTTCTTCATTCCTGCCGGCAGCCCGGAACCGGTGCGGTATCCCATGCACATCACCAACAGCTCGACCTTCAACACCATGACCATCTTCCCCTTCACGCCGGATATACTGGCCCGGTACCAGGTCAATGGGTACACCCACCGCCTGAACAAGGTGGTCCGGGATACGCTCGACCCCTTCAGTGTACCCCTGGCGGTCGGCATCAAGTCCAGCGCCAGCTTCCCGGTGCTCATTTCCAACACTACGCTCTTCAGCACATACTCCCCGAAGCGCCCCTTCCTGCCCCTGATCGACGGGGCCATGACCGACAATATCGGCTACTACAGCGCCTTGCAGATCCTCAAACAGGAGAAGGCCCCCCGCAAGATCCTGCTCGTCGTCGACGCCGATGCCGCCGGTAACCGCTACACTTTCTCTAAAAAAGAAGGCGCGGTGTTTTCCCTCAGCGTGATGGGCCGGCTGCCTTCCAGCGGCCTCGATGCCCGGCGGGCCACCCTGGTGCGGGACATCCGGGACTTCTGCCGCCAATACGGCATCACCCCGGTTTTCTTCAGCTTCAATGTTTTGCTGGAAGGCACGGATGCAGCGTTGCCTCCGGAATTCCGGATCAAAGACGAACAGCAACGCCTCATCAGCCTGATCCGACAGCAAAAACCCTTCAGCCCCAGCGACCGGCTGATCCTTTATGAACTGCTCACCCACATCGGCACCAAGCTGACCATCACGGACGAAGAACAGGAACTGCTGCTCTACGCCGGGCAGCTCATCGTGAAGATGCGGGAAGAGGATATAAAAAGAGGATTGAAACGGGGGCAGTCGGTGAATTGATGATTTTTGATTTTTCGCAAATCCAAATCCCTATGTCTTCCAACCGATTCGTCGAATTAAGATGGGTGCACTACCTGTATGAATTCTTCATCGTTGCCCTCGGCATTTCTCTTCCATTTCTGCTGGACCGCTGGAACGACAACCGGCTTGAAAAACAGGCCGAACGCGAGAATTACGAATACATCCTCCAGGAACTTCAGGAAGATAAGGAGGAACTTCAGAGTGTGGCCGAAGAGAACATATACTTTCTGGAACGGCTCCGGGCTGCCGGCAGCATCATTCTGGCAAATGACAGAAGCCAGACAGATACCCTGGGCCGCCTGGCCATGGAACTGCGCCACGTATCCGATTTTCATCGAAACCACAGCGTCTACGAAAACCTCATCAACAGCCAAAAGATCAAGCTGGCCAGTAACAGAGAAATAACCAACAAGCTCCTGTACCTGGATGAATTAAACACCTATATCAACCGCCTGGAAACCAACCACCTGGATGCCGTCATCAACTTTGCCATCCCTTCTTTAAGCCAGTATCTGCGCGTAGAGCCATACAAAGTCATGGATGAAGACGCCTTGTTCGACTATCCCTTTCACAACCAGATCGTCCTGTTTATCTCTATAATGGAGGAAAAGGAAACGCTATACCAGCGCACCCTGCAGAAGATCGACACCCTTGAAGCCCTCGTCGAGGAAGAACTGGCCAGAAAATAGTTGCTTTATTTGCAAATAATTAGTACAACAACTATTTTTGCAGCCAGAAAAAAAGGACAAGTGGCGGAAATACTATCATCCAAAAAACTGGACAAAAAATCGGAGAGCTCCGGCTTTATCCTGGAGCGCACCGCCAAGCGGCTGAAGCAGTTCTTCCAGCAGCAGCTCACCACCGCCGATACCGGCATTACCATCGACCAATGGGTGGTGCTGCAGGTACTGGACCGCCAGGAAGGCCTGAGCCAGCTGGAAATCGCCCGGGAAACCTACAAGGATGCCCCGACGGTAACGCGCATCATCGACCTGCTCTGCCGCAAGGGGCTGACCCGCCGCATTACCGACCCGGCAGACCGGCGCCGCTTCAGGATACAGCTCACCGACGATGGCCGCCGGAAGATCGAGTCCATTCTCCCTATCATCCGGGATGCCCGCCGGCAGGCCTGGCAGGGGATCGAGGACAAGGAGATCGACCGGCTCGTCGATGTACTGAATAACGTATTCGATAACCTCAGCCCTGAGGATAACCAATAGAACCAGTAATTCCCTAACCGTTAATCTACAGCCTATGCATTATTACAGCCTTGGACAGGTGCCCGCCAAACGGCATGTTCAGTTCCGCAAGCCCAACGGCGAGCTGTACCACGAGGAGCTTTTCTCCACAGAAGGTTTCAGCGACTTGTCTTCCCTGCTCTACCACTGCAACCCGCCCACGCAGATCATACAGGTTGGCGAGCCCTTTTCAGCAGCGCCGAAAGTAGTTCAGGACAAGCAGCTCAAACACCGCAGCCTGAAGGGTTTCAACATACAGCCGGAAGACGACTACCTCCGGAGCCGCAGGCCGGTGCTGGTCAACGACGACTGCAAGATCATCCTGGCCGCGCCGCGCCGCAGCATGACGGAATACTTCTTCAAAAACGCCGACGCCGACGAGGTGATCTTCATCCACAAGGGCAGCGGCCGCCTGCGGACGATGTACGGCGATGTGGAATTCGGGTACGGCGACTATGTGGCCGTGCCCCGCGGCACCATCTACCAGATGGAGTTCGACGGCGAGGACAACCGCCTGTTCATCGTCGAATCTTACAGCCCGGTGACTACGCCCAAACGCTACCGCAACGAGTATGGCCAGCTGATGGAGCATTCCCCCTTCTGCGAGCGTGACATCCGCAAGCCCGCAGGCCTGGAAACCCATGACGAACAGGGCCAGTTCCTCTTCTACATCAAAAAGCAGGATCAGATTTACCCCTACTACTACCTCAACCACCCCTTCGACCTG
>CAZAXA010000720.1:0-2902 GCA_964488965.1 uncultured Phaeodactylibacter sp.
GTGGTCCTGCCAGGCGTAGGCCAGGCTGCTCACTGCCGCCCAGGTGATAAGGGCCTTCACCCTTACGTCCTGCGCGGCTTTGATGGCGCAGATGGCCCCGCCCCGGCTGTGGCCGATGAGGCAGATGTCCTTCAGGCTGGCCTCGGCGGCCGGTATTTCGTTGCGGCCGCTGTGCAGCCATTGCATCACGGCTTCCAGGTCGGCCAGTTCCTTGCTGTAGTTGTTGCGGCCGAAGGCCTCCAGGTCGCCGAACTCCTGAGGATTGGACAAGGTCGTGCCATTGTGGGAGAAATTGAACTTGATGAATACGAAGCCGCTGCGGGCGAACTCTTCCGCGGCCAGATGCCAGTAGCCCCAGTCCTTAAAACCCTTGAAGCCGTGGGCAAAAATGACGATGGGCTTGGGTTGCCCGTTTTCTTCAAAACAGGCGTCCAGCAGAAAAGGCCTGCCGGCCGCTCCGGTGAGTTGAATATCCCTGATGATCTTCATGGCAAAATACTAATTCAGCGAAAAAGAAGGCTCAAACTCTGAAGAGTTAAAAGAAGTGAGCATGCAGACCTCTACTTCCATAAAGCGGGTGAGCGGAAAATCCATCAGCATTTCCAGGACTTCCATCTCGGAGTTGGCGTTGAAAATGGCCCAGGCTTTGGCATTTTCCAGGGAAAGGGCATAATTGATGAGCCTTCCTTCCGACAGGTAGCGGTCGATCACTGCCCTCTGGTAGGAAATCAGGTCGATAAACTCTTCACAGAGTTCCTCCGGCAGGGTGAAATCGACCATAAATTGGTTTATTGGCGTGTTCATGTTTAAGCGCTTAAAATAGAGGCCTTCCTCGCCTCGGTTCTCTAATCATCCTTTCCGGAAAAATTCAGGATCAGGAGCACAATAAGCGCAAATTTAAAACTTTAAACCAGGCTAAACCGGAAAAATGTCGGGTAATGGCGAAGGGGGGGGCGTGTTTGTGTATTTGTGTGTTTGTGTGCATTCGTGCATTTGATATCAATTGTAACTCTCCAGAGAGTTCATTGAAATAAGCCTGGAAAAGAAAAAAACCGGCCCGGCTTAGCCGGCTCGCAGAGATTTATCCGGCTGGCAAGACGGACGGCCAACCAATCAACAACCTACTCCTCCACCAGCTTCAGCCGCCAGGCTACGGCCACTGCCGCCAGGCTCATCACTATAGCGATATAACCGACATACTGATAATTGCCCAGCGAGCCGTCGCCCCTTTCGGTGATGATCAGGCCGGCGATGAAGGACGAGAGCGCCAGGGCCAGTTCCTGTACCGAGGCGCGCACGCTCATGAAGCTGCCGCGGCTTTCGGGCCTCACCACGGAAGTCACCATCGTCATGGCCGGAACATTCCGGCCGCTGGCCACGACGAAGAAGCTGGAAGTGGCGCAAAGGGCGATGGCAATGGACACCGAAGGCAGGTTGGTAATGGCAAAGATCGAAAGCAGGGCGAACAGGCTGGCAAAGGTGAACACCCGGGCATGCCCGTGGCGGTCGGCCATACGCCCGAAAAGGGGCAAAAAGAAGACGGTCAGCAGCCCCCCGATGAGGTAAATATAGGTGACCTGATAGTCGGAAAAGCCGATATTCAGCTGCATATAAGGGGCGATGAAAGGAATGATGGTGAAATGGCCCAGCATGAGGATGACGGTGAAGAAGAGGGCGCGGCGCTGGTTGGCGTCGCCGAAGATGTTGCTCATAACCCGCAGCGGGTGGCGTTGCACCAGCCCGCTTTCCAGGTGCCCGCGCAACGGAGGCACGAAGAAAAAGATGCAGAAGGTGAGCGCCACCGCGATGGCCCCGACCGCCAGGAAGGGCGCCCGCCAGGAGAACTGCGCAGCCAGGTAGATGCCCGCCGGCACCCCTGCCACCGAAGCTGCCGAGAAGGCCGTCATCACCATGCCCATGGCGCTGGCCCGCCGCTTGAGCGGAATGGTATCGCCGATGATGGACAGGATCAGGGCGCCGAGCATGCCGCCGAAGGCGCCGGTAATGCTGCGCGCCGCCAGGAAGATGTAATAGCCGGGAGCAAGAGCGCAGGCGATAGTCCCTATGGTGAAGCCGATGTAGGTGAGCAGCAGGGCCTGCCTGCGGCCGAAGCGGTCGATAAACATGGCGCTGAACAAACCCATCACAAAAGCGCTGCCGGCATAGGCCGAAACGATCAGGCTGAACTGCTGAGGCGAAATGTCAAAGATGCGCATGAACTGCGAACCCAGCGGCATGATGATCATGAAGTCGAGGATGTGCGAGAACTGCACAACGGCCAGAATGAAGAGCAGGGCCTTTTCATTCCTGGCCGTTGGTTCAGTTGCGGGTATTTTTGGTTTGACCATTGTTCAAAGTTGAAACATTGTAATGCCTGCCGGAGGGAAATAGTTTCGGGAAAGGCGGGAAATCAACTTTCTTTTTTGAGGGCCTTGGGGTAGCACAGGAAGTATTTGGTAACGGATTGGGACTGCAGGCCGTAATCCGCGCTTTGGGATATGGGCAATACGGCGCCGCTCTTGTGCAGTATCCTGATCTCGTCTTTGGATTTGGTGTAGGCGCTGTTGGATTCCTGGCCGCGGATGAGCAGATAGTCCAGCGCTTCCTCCGGCATGCCGCTCCACTTCAGGATGGCCTGCCGCACTTCTTCCACATAGGGTTCGTCAAAGGGCTGTGGCCGGAACTCCAGGCGGAACAAGCGCCGGTTGATGATGCTGGCAGACAAAAAGGCCAACAGCTTGTCTTCCGCAAACATCCATTCCTTGAGGGCGGCGATGATGTCGAAATCGTCGAGCCGGGCAAAGTGGTTGAGCAGCATGTCCCGCTCCTGAATGAAATCATCACGGGTAGGTTCGTGCCGCAGGAAATAGGACAGGGGAGGGGAGGCCGGCAGGCGGTGGCC
>CAZAXA010000721.1:0-1277 GCA_964488965.1 uncultured Phaeodactylibacter sp.
ATCGCGTACCTAACGGCACGCTTTCTACATTAAGCCCTAAAGCGAGAATCGCTGGTTTGTGGTTGGCGATTTCACACTTCAGGTTTTATCAACTAACCTTAAAAACAAAAATCAAGCCCAGCTTCCCGTTTACCTTTTCCATGCCTCTCAGCAGAGTGTAGGTATAGCGCCACACAAATAGCCCTCAATTTAAGCAAGTATCGCCGAAACGGCAGTGTTGTCCTGAAAAAAATGCAGCGGTTTTCAAGCCGGGCAGGCTTCAGGCTGATTTTGGTTCGGCCGAAAATTTCCGGCAGCGTGCCGGTCACCCCAACTCCTTCAGCAACCCCTCCAGGTCCAGCGGCCGGGTGTACATATCCAGCGACCCATCCGCCTTTTTGGGCCAGCGGCTTTCCGGGCGGTCCCAGTACAGCTCCACGCCGTTCTGGTCGGGGTCGTCGAGATAGAGGGCTTCGGAGACGCCGTGGTCGGAAGCGCCGGTGAGGGGGTATTTGGCTTCGCGCAGGCGCCGGAAAATGACGGCCAGGTCCCGGCGCGTCGGGTACAGGATGGCGGTGTGGAACAGGCCCGCCGCCTGCCGGGGCGCCGGCGGGCCGTTCTTGCTGAACCAGATGTTCAGGCCGATGTGGTGGTGGTAGCCGCCGGCGGAAATGAAGGCCGCTTCGGAGCCGTAGGTGGTGGTCAGCTCAAAGCCCAGCAGGCCGCAGTAGAAGCCGAGGGAGCGCTGCAGGTCCGCCACCTTGAGGTGGACGTGGCCGATGCAGGCGCCGGCGGGGATGGTGTAGTTGTTGTCAGAGTCCATATCAAATATCTGTTCCTGTATTTCTTCCGGAAATTTATTCTCTCGCATTTTTCAAGGTAGGTAATTCCTGCCTTTCCGGCAACACCATTCGGCCATCAGCGCCCTCTCCGGAATAGTCGATGGCCTCCAGAATACCCAGGATGAGCTCTTCCACGCTCCAGTTTCCGCCATTCGTCACCCCGAAGCGGGCCACCATCAGATCCCAGGAAGGGATCACCACGATCCATTGATCCTGAAAGCCCTCGAAGGCGAAGAGGCCTTTGGGCAGGCGGGGCAGCAGGCGCTCATCCGAGCCTGGCGCGCCGGCGTTGAGCCAGATCTGGGCGCCGTAGCGGCCGTCGGGCGCGTGAGGGGTGGGAGTCAGGGAATAGTCCACCCAGCCTTCCGGAAGGAGTTGCTCGCCGTTCCACAGGCCCTTGTTCTTGTAGAGCAGGGCGAAGCGCGTGACCTCGGTGCCGGGTTGCAGGGACGGGTT
>CAZAXA010000721.1:1287-2901 GCA_964488965.1 uncultured Phaeodactylibacter sp.
GCCAGTCGCGGGGGCTGGCGTAGAAATAGCTGGAGCCGACGAAGGCGCCGTGCTCGTCGTGTTCGAAAACGGCCGTCGTCATGCCCAGTTTGCTGAAGAACTCCTTGTGGGCAAACTCCTCCAGGCTGCGGAAGTTCCCGCCTGTTTCCCGCAGCAGGATCTTCGCCAGGATGTTGGTCGTGCCGCTGGAGTAGCTCCACTGCGTGCCGGGCGCGGCCGCCAGGGGCTTGTCCAGAGCGTAGGCGCCCATATCCGGAGATTGGTAGAGCATTTCCACGGCATCGGCGAAGGGGGCGTAGCGCTCGTCAAACGCCAGGCCGCTTTCCATCCGCAGCAGTTGGCCGATGGTGATGGCCTTGCGCTCATCCTTTTCCCATTCCGGGAAGCCGGCAGGCTGGTGGATGTCCAGCCCTTTGGTTTGCACCAGCCTCCCGGCCAAGGCGCTGGTGATGCTCTTGGAGGCCGACCACGACAGCAGCGGCGTTTCCGCATCGATGCCGGGCCGGTAGTGTTCGGCGATGATCCTATCCCGGTAAGCCACCACAATGGCCAGGGTGTTGATCATCTCATTGGGGTCTGAGGTGGTTTCTTCGAACTCCCGCCTCAGGCGCTCGTTCAGCTTGTCGATATTGACGTTGGGCGGGATGTTTTGGAAATCCACCCGCTTGCCGGCCGGCCAGAGGGTGTCCTTCAAAAACGGGCGTTCGATTTCCAGCCCTTCCGCCTGCTGCATCAGGCTCTCGCGGGCGCCATCCACCAGCAAGGTACAGCCGCAGCCCTCCCGGTACACGGCGGTTGCCGGCCGCAGGAAGCCGGGAAACCAGGCAGACGCTTCTTTCTGCTCATAGTCCACCCGGTAGCGGACGGCCCTGAACAGCGGGTTGACCGGCTCGATGAACAGTTCCATGGCCTCTTCCGGATCCTGCCCGGAGGTGAAGACGTGGGAGCAGAGGTATTTGGCGGTATAGCCGTTGCCGACGGGCGCCAGTATCCAGGCGAAAAAGAAGAGTATGAATCCCGGCAAAACGAGCGCGCCGGCGATGTATTTTAGTTGCCTTTTCATTTTTCTTTTACTTGTTTTGGAAGCAACAATATAGCTCACATCCAGTTGAACCGGAAATGCGCCGCCGGCATTCAGCAGGGCGGCGACATCCCGGATCAGCTTCAGTGCTTCTTCTTTCGGCAGGCAGGGCAAGGCTAGGCCATACTACTGTACGCGGAAGTGAATTCTTCTCCTACCTCAACCCCTTCAGCTGGCTGGGGTGGACCTATGTGTTTACTGCCATCATCTGGGCATTTCTGGTGTCCCATTTGTTCATTTACCTCGCCCTTACCGGCATCTGGCGCCGGTATGTGGAGAGCTGGGGTTTTGCCTGCCTGCCAGGCCGTCTGGCGGCTCGCCTTGCGGGCAGGCAGGGAGTACGCCACGCCAGGGTGCGGGTTTCCACCGTGCCCTGGCTTTGGAAGCAAGCTTAACGATGAAGCCAGAAAACCGTGTAAGTAGGCAGACATATTTAATTTAAGTTTAGAAAACTCGGGCGCCAATGGTAAATTGGCGCCCGAGAACTCAGGAGGTGCAGGGAATGCACCGCCTGGGGCGCCACGCCGGGGTGC
>CAZAXA010000722.1:0-2887 GCA_964488965.1 uncultured Phaeodactylibacter sp.
TATCAGTGTATCAGTGTATCAGTGTATCAGTGTATCAGTGTATCAGTGTATCAGTTATTGGTGTATTGGTTGCCTGCCCTCGTACCCCGGCCGGGTAAAAATACACGAATACGCGATGGGTATTTGCGGCGCGGCCTCCGGGGGTTTTCACTTTAAATCTCTACTAAAATTGTAGGGATTATGATTTTATCCCCATATTTGCAGCTCGGAAAAGCAAGCGCATGGAAAAAGAATCCAAACTCAGAAGCATCATTAAGGCCGTTACCTGGCGGCTCATTGCCACCGGGACGACCTTTCTGCTGGCCTTCATCGTCTTTTCCGGAACGGGATGTGAAGAAGTTTTACAAAAATCCACCATCGTAGCCGGACTGGAACTGGTCATCAAGCTGCTCATCTACTATATGCATGAACGGGCCTGGCAGATGGTGCCCCGCGGCGCCGTGCGGCAAATCCTCCGGAAAAACGTAAAGCAGGAAGCAGGTTTGGGCAAGTAAGGGATTTACCGTTTCTTTGCACTTATTTTAACCAAATCCGAGACGCCTTGAACGAACATATCTATCCCGTTTTTGACCGGCTGCTGCAACGTGCCGACCGCGAGCGCCGCCTCCGGCAGCACAGCAAAGTGCTGTGGCTCACCGGCTTATCCGGTTCGGGGAAAAGCACCATCGCCCAGGAACTGGAGCGGCGCCTCTTCAACGAAGGGTACTTCCCTCAGGCTCTGGATGGCGACAACCTCCGCAGCGGCATCAACCAATTCCTGGACTTCACCGACGAAGGCCGCCGGGAGAACATCCGCCGGGCCTCCGAAATTTCCAAGCTGTATGCCAACAGCGGCATCATCGTCATCAACTCCTTCATCAGCCCCACCCGGGCGATACGGCAGATGGCCCGCGAGATCATCGGAGAGGAAGACTTCGTCGAAATTTACGTCAACGCCCCCCTGGAGGCCTGCGAGGCCCGCGACGTCAAAGGCCTCTACCAGAAGGCCCGCGCCGGCCAGATCAAAGGCTTTACCGGCATTGACGCCCCCTACGAACCCCCGGAAAACCCGCACCTGGAACTCCGCACCGACCAGCTGAGCCTGCACGATTGCGTCCGCGCTCTTTTTGAATTCCTGGAACCCATCATCAAATACCGACAACAAACAACAGACAACAGATCACAACCACATGAGCTATAACCTCAACCATCTCAGAGAACTGGAGTCGGAATCCATTTTCGTCCTGCGCGAAGTGGCTTCCCAGTTCCAACGGCCGGTATTGCTGTTCTCCGGAGGCAAGGATTCTATCCTCATGGTACACCTGGCCATGAAGGCCTTCTATCCGGCCCGTATTCCCTTCCCGCTGCTGCACATCGACACGGGGCACAACTTCCCGGAGACGATAGAATTCCGCGACCGCCTGGTGGAAAAGCTGGGCGCGAGGCTCATCGTAGGCTCGGTGCAGGAGGCTATCGACAAAGGGCTGGTCGCCGAGGAAAAAGGCTATAATGCCAGCCGCAACTACCTGCAAACAGCCGTACTCCTGGAAGCCATCGAGAACGGCAGGTTCGACGCCGCCCTTGGCGGCGGGCGCCGCGATGAGGAAAAAGCCCGCGCCAAGGAGCGCTTTTTCTCCCACCGCGACGAATTCGGGCAGTGGGACCCCAAAAACCAGCGCCCGGAACTGTGGAACCTCTTCAACGGCAGGAAACATATCGGCGAACATTTCCGCGTCTTTCCCATCAGCAACTGGACGGAACTGGACGTATGGATTTACCTGGCTCAGGAACAGGTCGAACTGCCCAGCCTCTACTTCGCTCACCAACGGAAAGTCTTCGAACGCGACGGCATCCTGCTGGCCGATTCCGATTACATCATCAAACGCCCCGAAGAGGAAGCTTCGGCCCGGGAAATGACCGTCCGCTGCCGTACCATCGGCGATATGACCTGCACCGGCGTGTGGCGCTCCGAAGCCGCCTCCGTCGAGGATATCATCAAGGAAGTCGCCGCCGCCAGGCAGACCGAACGCGGCGGGCGCGCCGATGACAAACGCTCGGAAACGGCCATGGAGGACAGGAAGAAGCAGGGGTATTTTTAATGGACAATGGACGGTGGACGGTGGACGGCGGACAGTGGATGAAGCGGCAAATAGTAAGACAAATCCTGAACCAATAATAATAAGGGCCGAATGGATAAAGAGGCCTTTCTGGAGCGATTCAAAATGTGGGCGTTGAATGTAATCCTGCTCTGCAGAGAATTGCCACCAGGAGAAGAATTTAACATACAGAAAAAATCGCTCAAATACAAAAGATAATCACACATGGTTG
The DNA here is from genome assembly GCA_964488965.1 of uncultured Phaeodactylibacter sp. Taxonomy (GTDB): domain Bacteria; phylum Bacteroidota; class Bacteroidia; order Chitinophagales; family Saprospiraceae; genus JACJXW01. The sequence goes on from CAZAXA010000722.1 coordinate 2,308, forward strand.
ACTTCAAACATATGGAACTGCTGCGTTTCACCACCGCCGGCAGCGTCGACGACGGAAAATCCACGCTAATCGGGCGGTTGCTGTACGACAGCAAGTCCATCTTCGAAGACCAGTACGAGGCCGTCCGGCTGAGCAGCGAGCGCCGGGGAGAGGAAGGCGTCAACCTGGCCCTGCTGACCGACGGCCTGAAGGCGGAGCGCGAACAGGGCATCACCATCGACGTGGCCTACCGCTATTTCTCCACGCCGCGGCGCAAATTTATCATTGCCGATACGCCGGGGCATATTCAGTACACCCGCAATATGGTGACCGGCGCTTCGACCGCCAACGTGGCCCTCATCCTCATCGACGCCCGCAAAGGCGTACTGGAACAAACGCGCCGCCACGCCTTCATCGCCTCCCTGCTGCAGATTCCCCACCTGGTGGTCTGCATCAACAAGATGGACCTGGTGGCTTACGACGAGGGAGTGTATGAGGCGATCAAACAGGAATTCGAAGAATTTTCCTACAAGCTGGACGTACGCGATGTCCACTTCATCCCCATCTCCGCCCTGAAAGGAGACAATGTGGTGGACAGGTC
>CAZAXA010000723.1:0-2887 GCA_964488965.1 uncultured Phaeodactylibacter sp.
ACGATCCACACCGCGCTGAACAGGGAACCGAAAAAGACGCCTATGGTGGAAATGAAATGCACCCGGGGGCTCACCCGGTTCCAGCCGAACAGCAGGATGCCCAGGAAGCCGCTTTCCAGAGCAAAGGCGAAGATGCCCTCCGCCGCCAGAGCGCTGCCGAATACGTCGCCCACGTAGCGGGAGTAGGTGGCCCAGTTGGTCCCGAATTCGAACTCCATGACGATGCCCGTCGCAACGCCGATGCCGAAGGTGAGCGCGAAGATCTTCGTCCAGAAGCGCGCCATCTGCTCGTACGCCGGTTCTTTCGTCCTCAGGAACTGGCCTTCCATGATCACCATGATCAGGCCCAGGCCGATGCTCAGCGGCGGGTAGATGTAGTGGAAAGCGACGGTGAAGGCGAATTGTATGCGCGATAGTATCTCTACATCCATTGTGATCGGCTTTGGGTGATGTTGGCCGAAATATGGCGTTTATTCCGTTCTCTGGCAATAGGCGCTACAGGGAATGGAGTTATTTAGAATGACTCTATTTATCCAAAAGTGGCCTCCAGACAAGCACTTAGCCCGTAAAACCAGCTTTGGTCTTGCTCGTAACCAACGCCCCTTAATGCCCTTTCCCCGTCTCCTTCCGCCTCTTCAGCTCCTCTGCGATCATCTCGCCTACCTGGTCCAGATGGCCCTTGCCTTTGAAGTAGCTGAAAATGAAAACCAGTCCGGCAAAGAACACTACAAAGGAAAGCGGAAAGAGCGCCAGGCAAAGCAAGGCCAGGTATTTCAGCTTCAGGAAGGCCAGGAGATAATACCCGGCGATCCAGGCCGGCGAAAAGGCCACGATGCGCACCACCAGCTTCTGAAAGGCTTTGAACAGATAATTCTTGACCTCCCATTGCCCCCGCAGGCGGAGCAACTGCTCGGTGGTGAAGAACTCCGGCCCGACCGATTCGAGCTGGGCCAGCTCGTCCGAGGCGTTATCTTCCAGATGTTTAATAATGCCGTCGATATTGCGGATGGGCATGAACGCAGTGATTTGGTTCAGTTACTTAACTGACGGCGCTCCGCTTAGGTTGTCACAAGGGCGTTGTTTGTTGCCCGTTGCCTGTTTCCACAAACAAACAACCAGCAACAAATAACCAATCCTGATCACTCATTCGCCTGCAGCACGTACTTCTCATAGCGCTGCTCATCCTTCTCGTCGAATCTGTCCACGGCGTGTTGTATCCGCATAAAGAGGTTCTCTTCGCCGATCTTGTCCACCAGGCCGCCCCGGAGGAGGATATCCCTTACGGGGCCTTTCACGCTGGCCAGGTTGAAGGCGATGCCCTGTTCATTACAGTGGTCGATGATCTCTTCCATGGCGTGCATGCCGCTGCTGTCCAGGCCGTTGATACTGTTGGCATCGAGTACAAAGAGCTTGAGCTTTTTGCCCTTTTTGGCCATTTCTTCTTCCACCCGCTCCTTGAAGTAGTTCACATTGGCGAAGTACAGGCGGGCGTCGAAGCGCATGATCAGGACGTCATCGCGGACTTCCAGGTCGTCGAAGCGGGTGATGTTCTTGTAATGCGGCTTGCCCGGTATTTTACCCAGCACGGCGAAGTGCGGCATAGTCGTCCGGAAGATGATGATGGCGATGGACAGCACTACGCCGATGAGGATACCCTGTTCGATGCCCAGGGCCAGGGCGCCGATAAAGGTAACGATCAGCATCCAGAAGTCGGAGCGGTCGGCATGCCAGAGGTGTACGGCCTCTTTGATGTCGATCAGCCCGAAGACGGCCACCATGATCACGGAAGCCAGGATCGCGTTGGGCAGGTAGTAGAACAGGGGGGTCAGGAACAGCAGCGTCAGGGCGATCAGCAAGGCGCTGATGATGGCGGCCAGCCCGGTTTTGGCGCCCGCCTGGTCGTTGACCGCCGTGCGGCTGAATCCGCCGGTAGTGGGATAAGACTGGAAGAAGCTGCCGCCAATATTGGCGATACCCAGGCCGATCAGTTCCTGGTTGGCGTCCACCTTGTAATCCTTGTGCTTGGCCTGAATGGCTTTGGCTACGGCAATGCTTTCCATGAAGCTGACCAGCGCAATGGCCAGGGCGGTGGGCAGCAGGGCGTTGAAGTTGGCCAGGTTGAACTGCGGGATAACCAGGGACGGCAGCCCGCCGGGCACTTCGCCGACGATCTTCACTCCTTGTTCAGCGAGCCCGAAGCCCCAGACGGCCAGTATGCCGAAAACTACCGCCAGCAGGGGCCCCGGTATGGCCTTGTTGATCCGCCTGGCGCCCATGATCAGCACGATGCCCAATATACCGATAAGGAATGTGGCCAGGTGGGCCTCTCCAACCCGGGCGGCGGCGTCGATCAGAATCTCATGGACGTAATGGCTGCCTTCCAGCTTTATGCCCAGCAGGTGCTTCAACTGGGAAAGCCCGATGATGAGGGCCGCCGCCGAGGTGAAGCCGCTGATCACCGGGTGGGAGAGGAAGTTGACCAGAAAGCCCAGCCGGAAAACACCCAGCAGGAACTGTATCAGGCCCACGAACAGCGCCAGGGCAATGGCCAGGGATATATAGGTTTCGGTTCCCCCTTCCGCCAGAGCGCCGATGCCGGCGGCAGTCAGCAGGGAGACCATAGCCACCGGCCCTACCGCCAGTTGCCGGGAGGTGCCGAAAAGGGCATACAATATAAGTGGAATAGTGGAAGCATATAGGCCATAGATGGGAGGCAGCCCGGCGATCATCGCGTAGGCCATGCCCTGGGGAATGAGCATCACCCCGACTGTCAGCCCCGCCGAGAGGTCGCCTCTTAGGTTTTCGGATCGGTAAGCGGGAAGCCATTCCAGTACAGGTAGAAATTTCCTGGCTTGCATCGTTGTTGTGATTTTACTGCAAAGGTGGG
>CAZAXA010000724.1:0-2882 GCA_964488965.1 uncultured Phaeodactylibacter sp.
TGGCAACTGCGGGCCTTCACCAAGCTGGCCAAAGAGGTGACCCGCGACGAGGCCCTCAGCGTCCTTACCGCCGCCATCGTCGAAAACCAGGAAAAAAACATACCCGTGCACAAATGGAAAATGCCTGAGGCCGGCGACCTGGCCGACTACCGCCCCAGCAAATTGCTGGTCGATGAATTTATGGTGACCGACCTGTTCACCGTCCAGCAGGATGACCTCATCGAACTGGTGGCCGAACTGATGGACTGGCGTAAAGTGCGCTACATGCCGGTCGAGGACTCCAAAGGGCGGCTGGTCGGCCTGATCACCTCCCGCCTGCTCCTGCGCCATTACGCCCAGCGCAACCGGCTGAACAGCAAAAAGGCCCAGTGCGCCCGTGATATTATGATCAAAAAGCCGTTTACGATCGGCCCCAAGGCCACCATCGTCCAGGCTATGAATACGATGCGGGATAATAAGATCGGTTGCCTGCCCGTAGTGCAGGGCGAAGAACTGATCGGCCTCATCACTGAGATGGACTTCCTGCGCATCGCCGGAAGGCTGATCGAAAGGCTGGAGAAAGATGAGGCAGGATAGCCGGAATGTATTTATCAAATCCTGTACATCCCTGCCGGCCTGGCAGGTAGATGCCATATCGGCCTGGCAGGCCGGCTGTTAATCCCGTCAAAAACCCGTTGGCGGCCAGCCTGCGAAGCTACGGAAGGGAGGAGCGGCGAATAACGAATTTTAACCGGCTCGCAGAGATTTATCCGGCTGACAAGACGGACGGCCACCCAACGGCCTACGGCGCCAGCCGCTCCACTGCCCAGTTGCCGTTCTCCTGCCTGGAATACAGGAAGCGGTCGTGCAGGCGGTTGGGGCGGCCCTGCCAGAACTCGAAGCTGCCGGGCACGACGCGGTAGCCCCCCCAGAAGGAGGGGATGGGTATTTCGCTATTCTGAAATTTGCGCCTGAGTTCTTCGAACTTGGCCAGCAGCAGCTGCCGGGAGCCGATGACCGAGCTTTGGTTGGACACCCAGGCGCCGATCTGGCTGCCGCGCGGGCGGCTCATAAAATACTTGAGCGACTCGGCGGTGGAGGCACGCTCGGCCTTGCCGGTGATGCGCACCTGCCGCTCCAGTTCCGGCCAGTAAAAGAGCAGGGATACCCGGGGGTTGCCGGCGATCTCTCTGGCCTTGCGGCTCTCGTAATTGGTAAAGAACACCAGGCCTTTCTCGTCGAAATACTTCAGCAGGACGGTGCGCTGCGAGGGCTGCCCGTCGGGCGCCACCGTGGCCAGGCTCATGGCGTTAGGAGTGGCGGCCTGGCTGTTCAGCGCCTGCTGAAACCAGTGTTCGAACTGCCGGAAAGGGTCGTCGCTGAGGTTCTCCCGCGAAAGGCCGTCCCGGGTGTATTCTTCGCGTATGGCGGCAAGGTCCATTGTAGGGCAATATTTGGTTCAGGGCCCAAACCTAATACAAATGTGCAGGATAGGCAAGAAATATCAGAGCACCAATTTAAACATATGCACCAGTTCCCGTTCGAAATTGGTGTACTTCTCATCGGCTTCAAACAGCCTCCTGACATCGTCCAGCAGGCGTTGCCGGCTGGCCTCGTCGGCCATGTATTTGTCGTGATAAGCGCGCAGGATGTCAATGCATCTGATGTCGGAACACTTGTCGAAGGCGGCCTTGATCTTCCGATAAGTAGCCTCATCGGCCCGGCGCCGGATGAGCGCTTCGTCTTCCGGTTCTGCGTCGGCATTGACAGAGGCGGCATAAAGCAAGGCAAAAGTGGAGAATTCTTCGTAGGTCCAGTCTGTTTGCATGTTCTTTGGCTTATTTTTAGCGCGGGGAATTTACGACATTTTACCCGGGGAAACCAGGTTTCCTCCTTTGGTTGGCCGGCTGGCACGGAAAGTTGTATAAAACATGGCCTTCCGGGGAGCTGCCGGGGTGCGGTTTACCACCGCGCCCTGGCTTGGTAAGCAGCCGAACCACAATCTGGTTGCCCAACCTTAGAATGGTAACTGAAAATGGCTTCAACATGAAAAAATACCTGCTCCTCTTCCTGCCGGCCTTATTCGGCGCCGCGGCCTTTGCTCAGGAGTATCCCGTCTTGGGGATGGTAGTGGATGCCAGGGGCGAGGCGCCCCTGGCCGGCGCCCACGTCAGCCTTACCGGCCGGGCGGACAGCATAGTCCAGGCGGCGGTAACGAACGAAGCGGGCCGCTTCCGCCTGATGGCCCGGCCGGGCGCCTATGAACTGAAGGTGACCTTCCTGGGCTACCATACCTATACCGGTGAACTGATAGTTGGCAATGAACCGGCGCGGGCCGGGCGGATCGCCCTGGAGGAGGAAGCCCTCAACCTGCAGGAGGCGATAGTTAAGGAAAAACTGCCGCAGGCTACCGTCAGGGGCGACACCACCCAGTTCAATGCCGGGGCCTATAAGGTCAACCCCGACGCCAGCGCCGAGAGCCTGGTCCGGAAGATACCGGGCGTAGTGGTTGAAGGCGGCCAGGTGCAGGCCCAGGGGGAGAACGTCCAGGAAGTGCTGGTCGACGGCAAGCCCTTCTTCGGCAACGACCCCATGGCTGCCCTGCGCAACCTGCCGGCGGAGGTGATCGACAAAATCCAGGTCTTCGACCGGCAGAGCGACCAGGCGCAGTTCACCGGCGTCGACGACGGGCAGACGGCCAAAGCCATCAATATCATCACCAGGCCGGGTATGCGCAGCGGGCAGTTCGGCAAGGTATATGCCGGCTACGGCGATGAGGGCGAGTATCAGGCCGGCGGCAATGTGAACCTCTTCAGGGGCGACAGCCGCATTTCGGTCATCGGCCAGTCCAACAACATCAACCAGCAGAATTTCTCCACCGAAGACCTGCTCGGCGTGGTGGG
>CAZAXA010000725.1:0-2877 GCA_964488965.1 uncultured Phaeodactylibacter sp.
TGAGGTTGAGGTTCAGGTTGAGGTTCAGGTTGAGGTTCAGGTTGAGGTTCAGGTTCAGGTTGAGGTTCAGGTTGAGGGGCGGCGCTCAGTTCAGGCGTTTTTTTTTCCGGGCCGAATGCGGCGGCGGCGGCATTTTCTGCCAGTTGGAATGCCCGGGGGATGAATGCCATTTTGATGAGGGCCATTTCCACATGCAGGCGTTTGTTGCGGGCCAGCTTGTAGTTGACGTCGCAGTCGTTGGCAAGGTTTAGGGCCGTCAGCAGCAGGCCGGGAGGAGCCAGGCGGGCCTGTTGCCGGTAACGTTCGCGCAGGCCCTCGCTGACCTCCAGCAACTGCAGGGTGGCCTCATCTTTACAGACCAGCAGGTTGCGCAGGTGTTCTGCCAGGCCATTCATGAAGATATCGGGTTCGAAGCCATTGCGGAGGATGGTATCGAAGAGCAGCAGTATCCGGGAGCTGTCCTCCACCAGGAGGGCGTCCACCACCTGAAAATAGTAATCGTAATCCAGCACATTGAGGTTGGTAATCACATCCTCATAGCTGATGCGGTTGCCGGAAAAGGCGACGATGCGGTCGAAGATGGACAGGGCGTCGCGCAAGGCTCCGTCGGCCTTCTGGCAGATGATGTGGAGGGCGTCCCTGTCGGCCTCGATATGTTCCTCCCGGCAGATGGCGGCCAGGTGTTCCACCATCTCCGGCGCCTGTATGCGGCGGAAGTCGAAAATCTGGCAGCGCGACAGTATGGTGGGGATGATCTTGTGCTTCTCGGTGGTGGCCAGGATGAAGACGGCGTAGGGGGGCGGTTCCTCCAGCGTTTTGAGGAAGGCGTTGAAGGCCTGCTGGGAGAGCATGTGCACCTCGTCGATGATGAAGACCTTGTATTTGCCCTGTTGAGGCTGGAAGCGCACCTGCTCGATCAGGGCGCGGATGTGTTCCACGCTGTTGTTGGAGGCGGCGTCCAGCTCGGTGATGTTGAAGGAAGCGTTGGCGTTGAAGGACTGGCAGGACGAGCATTCGTTGCAGGGCTCGAAACCGGGGCTTACATTCTGGCAGTTCAGCACCTTGGCCAGGATGCGGGCACAGGTGGTCTTGCCCACTCCGCGCGGCCCGCAGAAGAGGAAGGCGTGCGCCAGATGCTCGCTCTTCAGGGCGTTCTTCAGCGTTTGGGATACGTGCTCCTGACCCACTACGTCGTCGAACCGGACGGGCCGGTATTTTCTCGCGGATACTATAAAATTGCTCATGTTAATTTTCGCGGCTCCTTTGGTTTTGCCACAAAAACACAAAAGCACAAAAGCCCACGAAAATCTGGTGGGAATCTGGCGTTTCAGAGCTTTTGTGGCGGAAAATTTTATCCAGGCCCAAATAGTTCAGAAATCTCTTTCTCCAAAGATAAGAAATTATTGAAGGTAGTGCGGGGCCGTTTTTAAAGTAACTCTTTCCAAATGCGCAGGCCGGGAACATGTTGGAAATGCCTATCGAAGGTGATCAGTTCCGCGCCCGTCTCCATACTATGTGCAGCGATCCAGGCATCATTCAAAGGAATCGGGGTTCCGTTTTCTTTGAGTTGTTTCTTTATTGCAGCAAAAAATTCAGAAGTTTCATGGGTGGCATCAAGCAGGAAGACGCCGGGTTTAGCTAAAAATGTACGCAGTTTTTCACGATTGTCTCTTTCTTTACTACCCAGCGAATATCCATAGTACAGTTCTCCCAGGACAAAAATGGACATATAAATGATATCGGCTCCAAACAAATATTCCAGGACTCGTTCATCCCCCAGGAGATAGCGGCTATAGGCGTTGGTATCGATCAGGATTCTGCTCATAACCAATCTTCCGGATTTATGGTTCGGAGGTCCTGGGTGTGCTTTTCGAACTCTGAAAACTCCGCTTCACTCCAACTCCCAAACAAATCTTCAAATTGGCCTCTTCTGTCTTCCCCGGGCTGAGGAGACAGCCCCAGGGCCTGCGCCAGCAAACGTTTGATCAACCTGTTCATACTCAGCCCTTCTTCCTTCGCCTTCCGTTCTATCAAGGCTGCCAGGCGGCTGTCCAGGTTATGTATGGTAATGGACTTCATTGTAAACCATAATTAAATTTTATGAACCATTTATGGTTCAAAGTTAAATTTTTTTTGTAAAAATTTCAAGAATTACAGGAATTCAGAGTGGCCGGCGCCTCTTCAACACCGGCCTTGGGAGGCGATACTTCCTTCCAGGCGGTGGCTTCAGGGGAAGCGTTACCTCTTTAAAAACTTAGTTTGATTTTTAAACTAACTGAACCTATCTTTGTAGCTTCAACAGGTATTCTGTCACTTTTTACCCGGTTTCCCGGCACAGAAATACAGGCCTTTTGCAGGATTCAGCGTTTTTGTGCTTTCGTGGCAAACCGAGAACACTACACCGTACATGAAAATAGCCATCGCACAACTCAACTTCCACATCGGCAACTTCGAAGGCAACCTCGGCAAAATGCTCTGGGCCGTGAAAGAGGCCAAAAGCCAGGGCGCCAACCTGATCTGCTTCTCCGAGCTGGCCACCGTGGGTTATCCGCCGCGCGACTTTCTGGAGTTCGAAGACTTCATCGAGCTGGCCGAGCGCTCGGTGCAGGAACTGGCCAGGGCGGCGCAGGGCATTGCCATTGTAGTAGGTTCGCCCACCAAAAACCCGGTTGTTGAGGGAAAAGACCATTACAACACCGCCTATTTCCTGGCGGAGGGGCGGGTGCAGCAGTTGCAGCACAAGACCCTCCTGCCTACTTACGACATCTTCGACGAGTACCGCTACTTCGAGCCGGCCTCCGAATGGAGGGTAGTGGAATACCAGGGCAAGCGCATCGCCCTGACCATCTGTGAGGACATCTGGAACATCGGCAACGA
>CAZAXA010000726.1:0-2861 GCA_964488965.1 uncultured Phaeodactylibacter sp.
ATCTGCTCAAACGTCATGGTATACATATTCAGGAGCAACCTGAGTTCGATTATTTCCGGATCGCGTGGGTCTAAAGCGTCGGCACTGTTTGGAGAATTCTGTATCGTGAATATGTTATTCCTTTGAAAAAATTCAATGATATTGGATAGCCGGCGAATAGCGGTATCATAGCCATCCGGCCAATTGGCAGAAAAAAGCAGATAGAGGTTCAGGTAAACGGGAGGGTTCTCAACCTTCAACCCCCCTTCATTCATTCGGTAGAACCCATTTGAATTTTTCAATGCGCTTTCCTCTTCGGAATTTACCAGGGTGATCACCACTTTATCTTTAATGGAGTCCGTTTCGTTGCTTTCCAGCAGGGAAATATTTCCCAATACCACATCCCCCTGGTTACCGCCGTCGCCAAGACGCCCAATATATACACCCAGTTCTGTCCTGATTATGGATAATGCTTCAAAAATCATTTGAGTTCGGGCCTTGTGTTTCTGTTGTTATGAATAAATACAAACCAATACCATCTAAGTGAGAGAGGCCCCACTTAAGTCCTGAATTTTCAAAACAAAAAACATTCGTTAAACCTACTCATTGCCCTCCGGCTCAATACATGCCCGATCCAACAAACTATCGGCAGCATTAATGAATTCCGCCCGAGCAATGAGCCGGTTTGAACCATATTCAAACGGCGCTGTGCCGCTTACTTACTCTTCGCCACCAAGCCTACGATATTATCCCCCGAATGCCACACGATCACTTCAAACTTGTCGGAGTGGGCAAAGGCCATGGTAACAGCCCGTTCAACGGTTTCGGAAGGGTCATCCTGATGTACCCATTTGTTGTCCACCTTCAGCCATAAGCTTCTCGCTGTGCCCGGAGGATAGGCCGCCAGCTCCAGCCAGTAATCCGTAGCGGAGCCGGATTTGACGGCTGGCATGGCTGCTGCAGCCCTGGCTGTTGTGGGTACTGTGTGGCTTTGAATTGGGTTTGCCATTTGGTCTTTAGTTTTAAATGTTAAGAATTTGAATATTTATTTATGCCTAAAAAAGCTCTCGCGTTACGCCTTCCAAATAAATATTTTCTCTCTGGCTCCTTCTGGACACATATCACAATGTTTTAAAAATAATTATACTTCCAAACAGCTAAACCCGCCATTTGAATCCTGTTGAGGAAAGACAAAACATCTCCTCTCCTTACATGCTCCACACATGAAAGGCTACCACACCGGCCATCCTATGTTACATGAGGCTTAATGACATACCTCCCCCCCTCAACCTCAGGCCTTTGGCCTGCGCATGAAGAAGAGAAAGCTGTAGTCCTGATAAAATGTATCTATTAACCATTGAAATAACCAGGAATTCAAAATCTCAATGGTACTGCCATAGCAATATCGAAAACGGAAATGATTCAATAGCAGCTGTGGCAAATATCAATAATGGGAAACTTCAGATGATCTTTAAAAAATATTGGCAAGTTTCTACCTGTGGTGAGGTTTGGCTTTATTGGGAATTTCATGCAAATGGATTTTAGGATTATTTACAATGAATCCAAAAATAAGAGAATAACAACAATTTTCAAAAAAAAATGATATTAAATAATTGGAGGACGAAATAAAAATCTTTCTACCTCATGGATACCCTCTTTTGTTCCATTAATTTGAATACATTTCCAACCGTTGTCAGCTATTTAATCACAGGCTCCAGTTTGCTCCCTTCCGGAATGCAGGGGCCGACGCCGATGGAGAAATACACAGATACACTTTTTTAACAGCCAACCTGGCCGTTAAAGCCATTATTACACATGTGCTTTCCCCCTCACATCTTCGAATGCACCACCAACCCCACGATCCTCTCATCCTGATACCATACCAGCACGTCGAACAGCTTCGGGAAGCTGAAGGCGTGCTCAACCTGGCTCTGAATCTGGGCGTTCGGGCTGTGCAGGCGGCGCCACTGGTCGTCTACGTTCAGCCACAGGCTGCGGGCGCTCTCTTCGGGATACTGCAGCAGTTCCAGCCAGTATTCCCGGGCAATGCCGGATTTGACGCCGGCTTCGATACCCAGGGCGCCTCTTTCTTTAACGATCTCCTTAGGGCCGGTCAGGGCAAATAACGGATCAGTGACCTGTTTCATAAAACTTCTTTTTGTTGTGACTTCTCAACTCGAGAAAGAAGTATAAGCTTCTTGCCGGAAAAAGTAAATGATTATTGTCATCCCCCGGAATGGAAAGCCGCTTCGATCTTTTCCGCCAGCACGCGGGCGTGGGCGCCCATCACCTCGTGCGACAGGCCGGCGATGTGCGGCGTGAGGACCACATTATCTGCCTGGCGCAGGTACTGGAAGGGCTCCGGCAGGCTTTCGACGTCGAGGGCGCTGAAGGATTGTTCCTCGTATTCGACCACATCCAGGGCTGCCCCCAGCACTTTGCCACTTTGAAGGGCTTCTGCCAGGGCGGCCGTCTCCAGCACCGGCCCGCGGGAGGTGTTGATGAGGAAAATAGGCTTGCGAAAGCTTTCCAGAAAGCGGCGGTTGACAAAATAGTGGTTGTAATCCTCGTAGGGGATATGCAGGGTGGCGATATCCGCCTCCCGGAAAAGGGTTTCCAGGCTTACCTCTTCGGCCAGGGCGCCGGCGTAGTTGGTTTTGAACTTGTCGTAGGCGGCCACCCGGCAGCCGAAGCTGCTGAGGCGCTGGGCCACCGCGCTGCCGATGTTGCCGAAGCCGATGATGCCCACAGTGCGGCGCCGCAGTTCATAACTCTTGTTGCCTTCCCGGGCCCACTGCCCCTGCCGAACCTGCAGGCTGGCACGCTGAATATGGTGGAGCAGGCCCAGGATGAAGCCTATGGTGTGCTCGGCCACCGTATCG
>CAZAXA010000727.1:0-2861 GCA_964488965.1 uncultured Phaeodactylibacter sp.
CGCCGCCCTGCCCGCCCAGGCCGGCGGCAGGCCCGGCTCCCGGCCCGCCCCCCCCGTGAAGCCCGCCCAGGACACCCTGAAGAGGAACAAAGTCGACGTCGACCACGCCGATGTGTTCGAATACATCCAGAAGAAAGACAGCGTCATCCAGAAGCTGGACGGCAATGTGGAACTGCGGCAGGACAGCATATACATGTACTGCGATACGGCGGTCATCCGCAACAATACCCACGTGACGGCCACCGGCAATGTGATCATTCAGCAGGGGGATTCCACCAGCGTATTCGCCGACTCGGCCATGTACGACGGCATCCTTCGCATAGCGGAATTGTACGGCGAAGTGGTGCTCGTCAACGGACAGCAAAAGCTGTTCACCGACCGGCTCACCTACGGCCTCAACGAAAAACTGGCCACCTATTCCAGCGGCGCCACCCTCGTCATGGATTCCACCCAACTGACCAGCAGGCGCGGTTACTACTACGTCCGGGAACGGCAGATTTACTTCAAAGACAGCGTCGTCGTCGTGAACCCCGAATTCAACCTGCGCTCCGATACGCTGGGTTTCAACACCGAGACCAGGGTCGTCTCCTTCCTCGGCCCTACTTTGATCAGCAGCGACAGTTCCAGAATATACACCGAGGATGGTTACTATGACACGGAGAACAACCTGGCCGCCTTCACCCGGAATGCCCAGTACCGAAAAGGAGAACAGATAGCTACGGCCGACACCATACGCTACGACGGCCTTAACAACCTCTACAGCCTGGAAGGCAACGCCCGCTTCGAAGAAGGCGAGCGGTTGGCCACTGCCGGCCTCATCCAATACGACGAAGCCAACGACAAGACCTTCCTCACCGGCAACGCCCGCTACAAGGATGAAAAGCAGGATATCGTCGCCGATGAGATCACCTACGACGCCAGAAAAGAAACCTACTCCACCCGCGGGCGCTCCGTGATCAGCGACCCGCCGCAAATCCTCCTGGCCGACCAGGTGGATTACAATGAAGAAAAAGGGCTGGGCATCGCCCGGGGCGATGTCATCTGGCGCGATACCTCCGCCGAGCTGACGATCGTCTGCGAGCTGGCCGAATACGACCGCAAGACGGACTACCTCAAGGCCAGCGGAGGGCGCGGCGGCAGGCCCCTGCTCATCACCACCATCGAGGGCGACTCCCTCTTCATGGCCTCCGATACGCTGATGGCCATCCGGGAAGATTCCGTGGCCAGCGACAGCGCGCGCCAGTTGCTCGCCTACCACGATGTCCGCATTTACAAAAGCGATATGCAGGCCGTCTGCGATTCCTTATCCTACAGTTCGACGGATTCCACTTTCCACTTTTTCCCCCTGCGGCAGAACCCCATCGTCTGGTCGGATACCTCACAGTTTACCGCCGATACGGTGCGCATGCTCCTGGCAGACGACAAGATCGACAAGATTTTCCTGCGCAACAACGGTTTTATCATCAATTCGCCGGACGAGCTGTTCTTCAACCAGGTCAAGGGAAAGAACGTCACTGCTTTTTTTGAAGAGAATGAGCTGCGCCGGATGTCGGTAGTGGGCAATGCCGAGTCGGTGTACTACGCCCGCGATGACAAGGGCGGCTATGTCGGGGTGAACAAGACCATATGCAGCGAGATGATGCTCTACTTCGGCGATAACCAGGTGGAGAAGATCAAGTTCTTCACCGAACCCAAAGCGGAAATGAAACCCATGCGGCAGGCTGACCACGGCGCTCTGAAAATGCCGGGCTTCTTCTGGGAAAAACAGCGCCGCCCGATGAGCCTGGACGACCTGTTCGACCCTGAGAAAGCGCCGCCTTCCCCCGCCCGGAAGAAGCTCCCCGCCGGGCAGAAAACGGCCCCGGAGGAAGATGCGCCGCCGATGGCCGAGCCGCCGGGAAGCAAACCGCCGGAGGGAAGGGAATGAGCCATGGTTTTCCCGTACCTGTCCGTTGTTACTGGTTGTTTGTTGTTCGCACACCAAAACACCAAAAGCATTAACCCATGAAAAGAAACATCCGCCGTTTGCTATTGCTTTTATGCCTGTTCTCCCCTGCCCTTCTGGCCGCCCGGCCCACGCAGGCCCTGCAGGCCGCCAACCAGGCTTTCCAGGACAAAGACTACGAGCAGGCTATACGGAAGTATGAAGAAATCCTGCAGCAGGGTTATGAGTCGGAGGCCTTGTACTATAACCTCGGCAACGCCTACTACCGCAGCGGCGAGCCCGGCCGCGCCATGCTCAACTACCAGCGCGCCCTGAAGCTGGATCCGGGCGATGAAAACACCCTGCACAATATCGAAGTGGTAAGGGCCGGCCTGCCGGATGAGATCGTTACGATCCGGCCATCCGGCGTGGTCAAGGGCTGGCTTTCCGTGCAAAATGCCCTTTCCAGCCGCGCCTGGAGCATACTGGGGCTGGCCATGGTATGGCTGGGCGCCGCCGGCCTGGCCATTTTTTTACTCGGCTCCCGGCGCCGCCCAAAAAAGATGGGGCTGGCCGCGGGGATCATCCTGATCAGCCTCAGTATGCTGCCCTTCCTGCTGGCCTACGGCCGTTCGATCCAGGAGTTCTCCGGCAAAAAAGCGGTGGTCATGGCTACGGAAACCGCCCTGCGGGCAGCGCCGGAGGAGGATAGCAAGGCCGTCCTGGCATTACACGAAGGCGTTGTGGTACAGATAGTGGATACCATAGGATTCTGGTATAAAGTGCGGCTGAGCGATACGAGGGAAGGATGGCTGCCCAAAGATGTGGTGGAGAGGGTGTAGGCGTTTATGGGGTTTCCATGAGAGTGCATTGTGCCTAACGCCTAAAACCTAATACCTAAATCCTCCTAACACCGGAGGAGACACAATTTAGCATT
>CAZAXA010000728.1:0-2858 GCA_964488965.1 uncultured Phaeodactylibacter sp.
AATATCAGAAGACCATGCGCTCGGCCAAGTACGCCGCCTTCTTCGTTCTGGTCACTTTCCTGGCCTTCTTCTTCATCGAAGTGCTCAACCGCAAGCGCCTGCACCCCATTCAGTACATCCTGGTGGGCGCCGCCATCATACTGTTCTATATCCTGCTGCTCTCCATCTCCGAGCATTTCAATTTCAATATGGCTTACCTGATCGCCTGCGCCATCATCCTGGCCCTGATCACCGGCTATTGTTCCTACATCCTCCACAACCGCAGGCTGACCTGGATGATATTCGGCATCCTGGCGCTGCTGTACGGCTTCTTCTACTCCCTGCTGCAGCTTCAGGACTACGCCCTGCTGCTGGGCAGCCTGGGCCTGCTGCTGATCCTGGCTACGATTATGTATCTGACGAGGAATATAGACTGGTATGCGTTGAGGAGGGAGGATGGAATGGAGTAGTGGTGGAGTTTTAGAGCCTGTTGGGAATTCCATTGCTGGCCTGCATAAGGCAAATTTTGCCTCACCCGGCTTCGCAATAATCGCCCTTGCACAAACAACATTTTGCTATTCAGGGATGCGGAAGATGCATTTCAGGCCGATAAAAAAGTAAGCGCGAACTTTTTAATGACATGAGCAAACGATTATACTATTGTGGAATGGTGTATGTGCTATTGGTTGTAAGTTGTAAAAGTGACAACACATCAATTCCAACGACTAAGGCAACCTCTGGAGTTTGCATTTTAGAAAAGGAACAAACCGATCACAGGCTTCAGAGGTACATTCAAGTCTTAAAGGATACCCTCCCGGGATATACCTTTCAAGATATTCTTCAGCCCTCGGTGCAAGGCCGGTTTCAGCCCTATCCCGAATATACCTCGCCAATTGAGAATTATCAATACTACTGGGGCAAGCTACAGATCGAGAACCGCCTGACGGATGCCGATCAATATACAGAATGGGTGCTTTCTTTCACCGATACCTGGACGAGACTGGATTTTTTTATAGAAGGAGAAGGCGGTTCGTGGCGGCAGGAACAAAATGGAACGTTCACCCCGGATCGATTGAAAAAATTTGCACCGACCGCAAACGGTAATTTAGTTAAACTATCCCTGCCTGCATATAAAGCCGTGACGATCTATTTCCGGGGAATAAGCGAACAAACGGCCATCTACCCATCTTTCTATACGCGCTTAAAACATATCGAAACTTTTTATGATAACTTGCTGAAAACCAAAGTAAGCGATGCGATCTTCATGGGTTTTCTGCTGATGATGTTCCTGTACAACCTCATTGTATATTTTTTTGGCAGAGACCGCAGTTTTATATTTTATTCCGGCTATTTAATCATGCTGGTGATCTATGCAGGCTACGTCTCCGAAGACCTGGTGGACTGGTTTGGTTTGTTTTCCCAGCAGCCGGCCTACCAGGATTTTTTGAGGTTGCCGCTCTACCTGGCGATGATGTGTTACCTGGCGTTCATTCGTAGTTTTCTGGAATTGGAGCAGCTCCTGCCCAAATGGGATACGGTGTTTAAAGTCGTCATTTATCTGGGAATCCCCCTGATCGTTCTCGATATTATCGTGTTGCTGCTCACAAATTTCAGTTATGAGGCGGCAGACCAGATAACCGTACCTTATATCATCCTGGTAATCGTCATTTGTTGCTCATTGCTGTATCCATTGTTCAAGACAAAAGACAAAAAGGGATATTTTATTATCGCAGGCATCTCGGCGATATCTCTGGGTGTGGCCCTCACTGTCATTTCCCGGGTTTGGGCGCCTCCTTTTTCGCTTTTCTATTTGAAAGCAGGAACCATCATTGAGGTCATCATCTTCTCCCTGGGTTTGGCTTATCGCCAAAGACAACAGAAGCAAGCCAAGCAGGAAGCTGATTTCAAACTCAAAGAGAGCCGGTTGATTCAGGAAAAGAATCAGATGGAAGCCGGCCGGCTGAAAGAATTGAATGAATTCAAGGCTCGTTTTTACACCAACATCACCCATGAATTTCGCACGCCGCTGGCTGTGATCATGGGCATGGCAGAAAACATAAAAAACCACGAAGCAGAAAAAACACTCATCCGGCGCAACAGCCAGAACCTGTTGCGGCTTGTCAACCAACTGCTGGATCTGTCCAAACTGGAATCGGGCGCGCTGGCCTTGAATAAGGTGCATCAGGACATCATTATTTATTTGCAATACCTCACCGAATCTTTTTATTCGGCAGCTACGCAAAAAAATATCCGCTTGCTTTTTTATTCCGAGGAAAAGTCGGTTATGATGGATTATGATGAGGAAAAAATACAGCAGATCGTCTACAACTTATTGTCTAATGCTCTGAAATTCACAGCGGAGCACGGGCATATTATTTTCCATGCCAGCAAAATTGAACAAGATGGGCGGCCTTTTTTAAAATTAAAGGTCAAGGATAATGGTATTGGTATTCCACCAGAAGATATCGGCTATATCTTTGACCGTTTTTATAGCCTCCCCCAGCCCCTCCAAAGGAAGGGAGAGGCTAAAGAAGATGCAGCCCAACGCGAGCCTTCTTCCCCCCTTAGGAAGGATCGAGGGGGGCTTCAGGAAGGCAGGGAGGGGGTTGGCACGGGCATTGGCCTGGCGCTGACTAAAGAGCTGGTGGAATTGATGAAAGGGCGAATAGAAGTACAGAGCCAGGTAGGGGAAGGCACGGAATTGATCCTGTATCTGCCGGTCGAAGCCGAGGCTGAGCCAACTGCTGAGGTATTGGCAGCGGAACGAGGAGAGCTTCGCAAAACGGAACAGCCTGCGCCGGCAAACATAAATCTGCCCCTGCCAGCCGGGCAACAGGCTGAAGAGTTGGGCGAAGGAGAGGCCTTGTATCCCTCCGCTT
>CAZAXA010000729.1:0-2856 GCA_964488965.1 uncultured Phaeodactylibacter sp.
ACCCTGGGCGTTCACTGGGGCAATGCCAACCAGGTTAGCCACGGGGTCGTGATCAAAGTCCCCGGGCCTGGCGGCGTCGTCATCCCTGTCTTCAACTATCCGCCGCCTGTCACCTTCGAGGTCAAGGCCGGCGAGCAGAAGGAGATCAACTTCAAGGCCGATTTCGGCTTTGTCAATGTCTGGTATCAGTAATTTAGTTGATTGGTTGATTGAGTTCAGCGGCCAATCAACCAATCAACCTAATCAACCAGTCAACTAACCCCCATGCCCACCACACCAATACTCAGGCTGGCAACAATCACTTTTCTCAGTTTGCGGGCCCTCCTCGCTCCGGCCCAGCCCGGGATTTCAATATCTACTCTCGCCGCCCCGGCTCAGGCTCAGGCATCCGGCAGCATAGAAGGGATAGTCCGGGATGCGGAGAACGGGGAATTGCTGCCCCTGGTGCATATCCGGCTTGCGGATACCACGATGGGAACCTTTACGCAATTTGACGGCTCTTTTGAGCTTTCCGGCCTTCGCCCGGGCGCCCATACGCTGGTAGCCACTTATATAGGCTACGAAGAGCACCGCCTGGAGCGGGCCGTCGTAAGGGCAGGTGAAAAGACTACCGTTTCTATAGCTTTAAAGCCGGTGGCCGTCATTGCCGGGGAAGTGGTAGTGACGGCTACCCTAAAGCCGCAGGCCGTCAGGCTGGCGCCCGCCAGCATCGGGGTGGTGACGAGCAAGCAAATCCGAGAGCGCAACATCACGACCTTTGACCAGGCCTTCGATGAGATACCGGGAGTGGTGGTTACCCGTTCCAGCGGCGCCAATGTGCAGGCCTTTTCCATTCGCGGCGCCTCAGAAGTGGCCGGAGGGGGCATCGGCAACCGGGTGTTGCTGCTCATCGACGGCCGGCCGGCCATCAGCCCGGAATCGGGAGGGGCGCTGTGGAACCTCGTCCCTCTCAACTCCATCGAGCGCATCGAGGTGGTCAAAGGGGCCTATTCGTCGCTCTACGGCTCCAGCGCCATGGGCGGGGTGATCAATGTGATCACCCGCAGACCGGAAGTGGAACCGGAAAAACGCCTCCACCTCAACTATGGTTTTTTCAACCGCGCTCCGGCCAGCGCCGGCTATACGGCCTTCAACGACTTCCACACCATCGAAGGCAGCTACAGCCGCCGCACCGGCCAATTTGCCTACCTGCTCGACGCAGGCTGGAAGGCCAACGATGGCCACCGGGAAAAATCGGGGTTCAACCTGTACAACTTCTACGGCAAGGCTGCCTGGCAGTTTTCCAGAAACCGCTTCCTGCAGCTTTCAGGTAACGTGAACCGGATCAGGAACGACACGCCCGCCACCTGGTTCAGCACCCGGCAGGCCTATAGCGTAGCGCCCTTCCGCCTCGATGATTATCAGGACCGCCGGGAACTGAATACAGACCTGTATTATTATGCTTTGCCGAACAGCCGGGCCAAATACTCCTCCCGCTTCTATTATTATCACAATTATTCCCGGTTCACTTTCGATGACGATCCGGATAACGACAGCACCAACGTCAACATCGGCAAACAACTGGTGGCCGAGTCGAGCGTCCGCACCCAGCGCCTGGGCAATGTGAGCCAGATTGACCTCTACACCCGTTCCAGCCACTATATCATTGCCGGCACGGATGCGAAATGGGACCATGTGGCAGGCCTGCCGGATACGGTGCTCTACGGCCGCCATCAGGCGCTAAGCCTGGGCGTTTATGTGCAGGATGAGATTACCTTCAGCGAAAAGCTGGTCGCCACCCTGGGGGCCCGCTTCGATCATTACAATATCCTGCGGGAAGCCATAGAGAACAATTTCAGCCCCAAGCTGGCCATGGCCTATAATGCCCGGAAGGGCCTGTCATTCCGCATGCTGCTGGCGCAGGCTTTCCGCAACCCGGCCATAGCCGAGCGCTTCATCAAATTTGAGCAGGGCGGCGGGCTGCGCTTCCGGCCCAACCCCAGGCTGCGGTCCGAAAAACTGGTATTATCGGTAGAGCTGGGTTCGAAGGTGGATATCGCCCCGGGCGCTTCCCTGGATGTGGCCCTCTTCTACAACCGCTACAACGATCTGATATCCTTTCAGCAGTTGTCCAAACCGCTGGAGCCCCTCCTCTATGAGGTGATCAACCTCAAGGCGGCCGTCATGCAGGGCCTGGAGCTGTCCTTCCACCATCGGGTGAAGGACTTCCTGGCGCTGAATCTGGGATATACTTTCCTGGATGCCAGAGACGTATCGGAGGGGCGGATCAATGACGAGCTGGCCTACAAGGTGCGGCACACTTTCAGCGCTTCGGCAACAGCCTATCGCGGCCCTTTCACCTTCAATGTCAACTGCCGTTACCGCAGCCGCATCCGGGAGGTCTTCATCTATCCGGGCAGCGAGCCGGACGCGGCCTTCATCGCCAATGCCAAGCTTAACGCCAAAATAGCGGATAACTACAACTGTTATCTCGCCGTCGACAACATCGGCAATGAGCAGTACGAAGAGCTGGAGCGCTATCGCATGCCGGGGCGGAGTTATACGGTGGGCGTGGTGATGCGGTTTTGAAACAATTTCAACCCTCCACCGTAAAACACCTGTCATTATTGCCTGCCCTCCCGTTCATCATCCTTCGCCAAAAAGCCCAAACCTCTACCCCCGCGCTTATTCCTGATCATTCCATAAAACCGACGGCTTAATAACCTAACCCGCATCAGTCAAAATGAATACCTTTAAACCTGCACGAGCCCAGCTGTTGCTTTCCTGTCTTTTCCCCCTGTTTGTCCGCTTCCGGATAGCCTTGTTAACCGGCATGCTGTTGCTCTGCGGCAACCCGCACCTGACAGGGGCTACCTA
>CAZAXA010000730.1:0-2848 GCA_964488965.1 uncultured Phaeodactylibacter sp.
CGGGGCGCATATTGGTAACGGCGCCCATCAGCATGCCGCCGGCGCTGCCGCCCATAGCGAACAGGCCTTCCGTGGAGGTGTATTGATTGTCCACCAGATATTGCCCGCAGTCGATGAAATCGGTGAAGGTGTTCTTCTTTTTCATCAGCTTTCCATCCTCGTACCACTGCCGCCCCATCTCCTGGCCGCCGCGGATGTGGGCGATCGCGTAGACGAAGCCGCGATCCAGAAGGCTGATGACATCGCTGCGGAAATAGGGCATGGAGCTGGAACCGTAGGAGCCGTAGGCATAGAGCAGGCAGGGGTTGCCGCCGTCCTGCCGGAACTGATCCTTGCGGTAAACGATAGATATGGGCACCTGCGTACCGTCCTGGGCGGCGGCCCATAGGCGCTTCGTCTCATAAAGGGCGCCGTCGAAGCCGCCGCCTACTTTCTGCTGTTTGAGCAGCTTTCGTTCCCGGGTGGAAAGGTTATAGCCAAAGGCAGACTGCGGAGTGGTCAGAGACTGGTAATTGTATCGAATGCTGTCTGAACTGAACTCATCGGTAGGGTCGTACATGCCGGCGGTGTACACCTCCTCGCCAAAGTCCACGTAGTAACTCTCCCCGCTCTGCCGGTTGATCACGCGGATTTGGTCCAGCGCCTTGCTCCTCTCCTGCACCACCAGGTATTTTTCCCGCACGGTATAGCCGTTGATGAGGGCTTCCGGGTTGTGGGGCACGAGGTCTTTCCAGTTGCCCAGGCCAGGCGTGCCAACGGGGGCGGTAGAAATTTTGAAGTTCTGCGCCTGGTGGTTGTTGTAGACGTGGAATTCATTGCCGGTGTAGGATTCCACCTGGTATTCCAGGTTCTTCCGGCGGGGCTGTACCACTTTCAGCGCCGTTGCCGGCCGGTCGGCGCTCAGGAACCATACTTCACTGGAAGTGGTGCTGCCTGAGCCTGCAAAGATGTAGCGCCCGTCCCAGGAGCGGCTGACAAAGGCCTCGAAGGTGCTGTCCGGCTCGATGTACACCTCCTCATCCTGTGCCGGATCGGCGCCCAGCGCGTGGCGCATTATGCGGTAACTGCGCACCGTTTTGTCGTTCAGGCTGTAAAAGAAGTGCTTGCTGTCGTTGGCCCAGGCGCCGCTGAAGGAGCAGTTGGAGGCCTGGCCGGGCAGCAGTTCGCCGGTAGCGAGGTCTTTGAAGTAGAGGGTATTGCGGAGGTCGCCGGCAGTGTCCACCAGGAAGGCCAGCTTCTGGTTGTCCGGGCTGACGAAGTACTGGAACAGGCGGTAAATCTTGTGGCCTTTAGCCATCTCGTTCACGTTGAGCAAGATTTCCTCCGGGGCGTCCATGCCGCCTTTTTTGCGGCAGTAGAAGGGGTATTCGTTGCCTTCCTCATAGCGCACGTAATACCAGTAGCCGTTGCGCTTGACGGGCAGCGATTCGTACTTCTGCTCGATGCGGGCCACCAGCTCTTCGTACAGTTTGTCCTGCAGGGCCCGGGTGTGCTCCAACTGTTGTTCGCAGTAGGCGTTCTCTGCCTCCAGGTGCCGGATCACCTCCGGATCGGTGGGGTCGTTGAGCCAGTAGTAGGGGTCCTCGCGGGTGGCGCCGAACTCTTCGAAGGCGCGGGCAGCTTTTTTGGCTGCCGGCGGGCCTGCAGCGGCGGTATCGGTGGCGGCCTGCTGGCGGCAGGCCGAAAGCAGAAGCAGGAAGAAGAAAGGAAACAGTTTGCGCATGGTTTTGCGGTTTAGGGAGTGAAAAATGGGTTTCGAAGTTACGACAAACTTTAATTTGAAAAGAAAAGCAATTAGCCGGACAGCATTAATTTGAATATAACTCGGGTAAAATCCATGAAATGACCGCCTCCAAACATCTCTAAAGCCCCGCAGGGATATGCATTTGCCCGGAGATTTGCTATTTTTGGCGGAACTGGGTAATTGCGTTACCTTTGTATGTCGGCACTAATAAAATACAGCTTTATGAATATCAGGCTTGGTTTATGGCTTTTATTGGTAATTACCGTTTTCGGGGCTTGTGAACAGAGCAACCCCAACTTCCAGGAAGACGCGGGCAACCCGGAGTACATCCACCGGTCGATGAAGCAGTTGTCCGATGTGATCGTACATGATATTTTCTCCCCCCCGGTAGCCAGCCGTATTTATGCCTATTCGAGCATAGCGGCCTATGAAGCGGCACACCCGGGCTTTTCCGATTATCAGAGCCTTGCCGGCCAGCTCAACGGCCTGGAAGCGGGGCCGCAGCCGGAAGAAGGAAAAACCTACTGCTTCCCCCTGGCGGGCATTCATGCATTCCTGAAGGTGGGAAAGGCTTTCACCTTCTCGGAGGACAAGATGGAGGCCTACCAGCAGGAACTCTATCTTGTACTGGACTCGCTGGGCGTCCCCGGCGATGTATGGGACCGCTCTCTGGCCTACGGGGAAGAGGTGGCGGACCACATTCTGGCATGGGCGAACGGCGATATGTACAAACAGACGAGGACCTACCCCAAGTACTCCATTTCCGACGACCCCGCCCGCTGGCAGCCTACGCCGCCCGATTACATGGACGGCATCGAGCCGCACTGGAACAAAATCCGGCCCATGGCGCTGGATTCCGCCCAGCAGTTTACGCCGCCGCCGCCCACGGCTTTCAGTATGGATAAGGAGAGTAAGTTCATGAAAGAGGCCATGGAAGTTTACGAAGCCCTGAAAGTGGCCGATGAGGCGGAGCGCGGGGAACGCCTGGCCATTGCCAGGTTCTGGGATTGCAACCCCTACGTGTCTCATCATACCGGCCATGTTATGTTCGCCACCAAGAAGATCACGCCGGGAGGCCACTGGATCGGCATCACCCAGATCGCC
>CAZAXA010000731.1:0-2838 GCA_964488965.1 uncultured Phaeodactylibacter sp.
TCCGGCGAGTTGAACACCAGGATGCCCTTGCTCCGGGCGCAGGGCAGGTCGATGTGCTCCAGCCCTATGCCCATGCGGGCGATGAACTTTAGCTGAGCGCAGCGGCCCAGGAACTCCGCATCCAGGGTAAAGCGGCTGCGGATGACCATACCGAAGTAATTGCCCAGCAGGGGCTGCAGTTCATCCAGCGGGGTGTCGTGATGGTCTTCTGTTTCGTACCCCAACTGTACCAGGCGCTCCACCAGGTAAGGGTGGGCGGTATCGATGAGGATGACTTTGCGAAGGGAAGGCATAGGGTGCGGTTATTTGTTGTTTTTACCTGGCTGAGCTATAGGGAAGACGGGCGTTATTCGTCGTTCGTTACCATGCATTTCCCTCTTTCGCCCCCGGCGCTCAGCTGGAAATATCGCATTTTATTCCTGATTTTTAAAGTAACTTCAGCGAGCCTTTTCAGAGCTTGCTCTAACTTAGCCGGTAACTGCGCTGCCTGTCAGCCTGATGCTCAGGACAACCACAACACCATAACGCCTAAATCGTTACCTTTGCCCTATGAAAACCGAACTGTGGGCCATAGGAAAGACCGGCGAGCGCTACCTGGAAGAAGGCATTGGGCTGTACAGCAAGCGCCTTTCCCATTACCTGAGGTTTGCCCTGGAGATCATCCCGGACGTCAAAAAGGCCGGCAGGCAGGGCCCGGAACAACTGAAAGCCCGGGAGGGAGAGGCCGTGCTGCAGCGCCTCCGGCCCGGCGATTTCCTCGTGCTGCTCGACGCCGCCGGCCAGCAGTACACTTCCGAGGCCTTTGCCGAATTCATCGGCCATAAGCAGCAGCTCAGTTACAAGCGGCTCATTTTCCTCGCCGGCGGGGCCTACGGATTTCCGCCGGAGTTGTACGGCCGTGCCGACAGCCGGCTGTCCTTGTCCCTCATGACGTTTTCTCATCAGATGGTGCGCCTGTTCTTCCTGGAGCAGCTCTACCGCGCGATGACCATACTCAATAACGAACCTTACCACAACGCCTGAACTATGACCATTAGCCTGACCTTCATCCTGATCGGACTGACCCTGCTGGTGTCCTACCAGGCCTTCAACAACCGGGACATGAAATACAAGCTGGCCTTCCACCCCTCTTCCGTGGCCGAATTCGGAGAGTGGTACCGCTTCCTGACCAGCGGTTTCGTCCATAATTCCTGGGAGCACCTCATCCTGAATATGTATGTCTTTTACCTCTTCGGCTCCGCCCTGGAACCGGTCTTTACCAATGTCATCTTCAACCCGGCCATCGGCCGGCTCGTCTTTATATTCTTTTACCTCAGCGCCATCATCTTTGCCGATATCCCCACTTTTTTCAAACACCGGAACAATGCCGGCTACTCTTCCGTCGGGGCCTCCGGCGCCACCTCCGCCCTGATGATGGCTTATATACTTTTCGCTCCCTGGGGCTGGTTCCTCTTCCCCCCGCTGCCGGGCGTTATCTTCGCCGTTGGCTTCCTGTGGTACTCCTCCTACATGGCGCGCCGCGGCGGCGATATGATCGCCCACGACGCCCACCTCTGGGGCGCCGTGTATGGTATTGTATTTATGCTTGCCCTGGCCGGCATCTTCAAGCCGGAACTGATGGATTTCTTCATCGGCCGCCTGCTGGAAGGGCCGGAAGCGCCGGGGTTCTTGAGGTAGAATGAAAGGCCCGAAAAACAGAAACGGGCCAATACGCAGTCTCCCAAAAACCCCGTAGCTTTCCCCCAAAAAAAAGCCATGTCAAAATTCACCTCCTTCCTCGCCGGCGAAGCCCTCAACCTGGCCGCCGGCTATCTGGCCGGCCTTGCCGCCTCTTCGCTGGTCTCTAAGTTCTTCGTCAAAAAAGGGCTGGTCAATTTATGGGGGCTGGCCGCCAAACGGGAAGCCCTCTCCCGCGACCAGTACGAATGGCTGATGGCCATCACGGCCTACCTCATCGCCGTCAATTACGGGATGAGGAGGATAAGGGGGCAGAAGGTTGAAATAGAATAATATACCGCCGGAGATAAGGGATGCTGGATTGCCGGTTTCACAACCCCCGGACTTCAACCTCAAGTTGAAACCCATCCAAATAATAGGTATCTTTGATCGCTGAGCAATCAAAACCATACCTCCCATGCAAGACAAAACTGCCGCCGCCCGGAAGATCATCCAGTCCAATGCCCTTTTCGCCGCCGCGGGGGGCGCCATCCCTGTGCCGCTGCTCGATATCGGGGCCGTCACCCTGGTGCAGCTCGACATGCTGAAGGCCCTGTGCAAACTGCACGAGGTGGACTACTCGGAGCTGCATGGCAAGGCCGTCATCACCGCCCTGAGCGGCAGCATCATGGCGCGTATGTCGGCCAGCGCCGTCAAGCTCATCCCGGGCATCGGCAGCCTGCTCGGAGGCATCTCCATGGCGGCCTTCTCGGCAGCCAACACCTACGGCCTGGGCCAGGTCTTCGATTTCCTGCTCTCCAAATACGGCTCCCTGGATAATTTCGACATCGAGGAGATCAAAAAGGTCTTTAAGGAGGAGTTTGAGAAAGGAAAGGACTTTTTTGAGAAGAATAAGGGGAAAGAATGAGCGGGAGCCTTGCCCCTCTGCTCACTGATACACCGATACACTGCTCACCAAATGTGCGGTAATTTGGTAAAAGAATTGCCCTCCGAGGCTGCCTGCAGCCAGCCTCTTTTTACATTCTGCGGTTAAAATCCTACTCCCCCCTGAAAGCCGGCTTCCGCTTCTCTATAAAAGCGGCGGCGCCTTCCTTAAAATCTTCCGTGCCGGTAGTGGCGCCGAAAGCCTGCACTTCGCGGGCGAAGCCATCTTCGTCGTAC
>CAZAXA010000732.1:0-2822 GCA_964488965.1 uncultured Phaeodactylibacter sp.
CATGAGGCGTTCGCGTTCGCCGATAGTATGTCCGGTCAGGCGTTCCACCAGTTCGATCAGGTTCTGATAGGTTTGCTGGTTAAAGCGCTTTTCCATGCGGCCGAACCTCATGTGGGAAAGGTTCTTCAACCACTCGAAATAAGAAACGGTCACTCCGCCGGCGTTGAGAAACACATCGGGAATGATCAGCTTTCCGGCGGCCAGCAGCACCTCTTCCGCCATGGAAGTAATGGGGCCGTTGGCTGCTTCCGCAATGATCTTGGCCTTGATCTTGTGTGCATTTTCGGTAGTAATCTGGTTTTCCAGCGCCGCCGGCACGAGGATATCGCATTCCATCTCCAGCACGGCCCTGCGGTCCTTCTTTTCGATACTGGTGGCGCCCGGATATCCCAGAATGGAGCCGGTTTCCTTGCGGAACCTCAGCAGGTCGTGGATATCGATGCCGTCTTTTTTATAGATGGCCCCTTCCACTTCACCGACGCCGATGATCTTCACCCCGCCTTCATCCTGAGAAATGGTAGCCGTATAGGAACCCACATTGCCCAGGCCCTGCACGACCATGGTTTTACCCTCCACGCCAGGCTCCAGCCCCAGTTTCTTCATATCTTCGCTGTACCTGCAGGCTTCCCGGATGCCGTAGAAAACGCCCCGGCCGGTGGCCTCGGTCCTGCCCCGGATACCATGCTGGTTGACGGGTTTGCCGGTAACGCAGCCGGCAGCGTCGATATCGTCGCCGTTGAAAGTGCGGTAGGTATCGTAAATCCAGGCCATCTCCCGCGAGCCGGTGCCATAATCCGGCGCCGGCACATCCACTGACGGGCCGATCATATTCCGGCGCACGAGTTCGGAAGTATAGCGGCGGGTGATCTTCTCGATCTGAGAAGGAGTGAATTCCCAGGGGTTGATCTTAACGCCCCCTTTTGCCCCTCCGAAGGGGACATCCACGATGGCGCATTTGTAGGTCATCAGGGTGGCCAGCGCCATGACTTCCTCCCGGTTGACGTGGTTGCTGAAACGTATCCCGCCCTTGGTAGGCGTGCGGTGGTGGCTGTGCTGGACCCGGTACGCCTCAATAACGCGGTACTCATTTCCGATCTTCACCGGGAAGTGGACTTCGTAAACGGCGTTGCACACTTTAATCTGTTCTAACAGGCCCGGATGCAGGCCGGTATGGCGGGCAGCTTTGTCAAAGTAGTTCTGTACGCTTTGATAAAAGCTGGTCTGCGACTTTGGTTCGAGATCAATCATTATCGTTAATTTGGTTCTCTAATTTGGTCAGTTTTCTATCCAGGTAGATCAGGAAAAGGATGATTCCGATAAAAATAGCGGCGATGACGGCCACCACCACATAAATCTTACCGGTACTCCGCATAAAGTCCGCTGTTTCTTCCTGCCCGTACAAGTACGTAAAAACGGGCAGAAAGGCCATCGTTAAAAGGGCATTTTTTTTCATCAGCCTTTCATTATTATGCTTTATACAACGGTATGGAGAGCCGTTTTTTCTATCCTCTTCCAGCTCTTTTTATATTGAAAGCCTGCCGGAGGCGGGCCTTTTTTGGAAAGGCTAAAGTCGCTCTATTTTTTTATTTCGCCAAATATCGTTTTGTCTTTATTTCCTCTCAAAAAAAAGAAGCTGCCTCCCGGGAAGCAGCTCTTTTATCTGGTTAGGGCTGAAAGGGTCAGGCGCTGACCACTTCGGAATATTTTACCGGTACGATCCAGCCATGCCGGTCTTTCACTTTTCCGGCGCGCAGGCCATTGATCTCATTTTTTGCCATTTCTCCCAGCTCGCGCTGCTCTACCGGCGGCAGTTCCAGCACCTCGTTCCCGATGGCGATCCTCGACACATGGGCCACTACTGCGGCGGTGCCGGTGCCGAAGGCCTCTTCCAGTTTGCCCGCCTTATGGGCGCTGAGCAGTTCATCTGTAGAAATATCCCGCTCTTCCACCTTATAGCCCCTCTCCCGGAAGATGGCCAGGATACTGTCGCGGGTGATCCCCGGGAGTATGCCGCCATTCAGGGCCGGCGTGGCCACGGCGCCGTCGATGACAAAGAAAATATTCATCGTGCCTACTTCCTGTACATACTTGAATTCATTGGCGTCGAGCCACATCACCTGGTCATATCCCTTCTCGTTGGCCTTCCGGGCGGGCAACAGCGAAGCGGCATAATTGCCGGCCACCTTGGCCTCGCCCGTGCCGCCCTGAATAGCGCAGCGCACGTACTCCTGCTCTGCGATCAGGCTAACCGGCCTGGGATAATACGGCCCAACCGGCCCGGTGAAGATGATGAAGCGGTAGTTCTCGGATGGTTTCACCCCAATGAATTCATCATTGGCGAACATGTAGGGGCGGATGTACAGCGCGCTGCCCTCCTGAGGCGGTATCCAGGCGCTGTCCAGCCCGACTACCCGGTGCAGGGCTTCCAGGAAAAGCCCTTCCGGCACATCGGGCATGCACATACGGCGGGCAGAGTTGTTAAAACGCCTGGCATGCATTTCCGGCCGGAAGAAAAGAGGCTTGCCATCATAACTCTTGGAGGCCTTCATGCCCTCGAAAATGGCCTGCCCGTAATGCAGCGCCATGGCCGCCGGATGAATGGGAAAACGCCCGAAAGGCTCGATGCGCAGGTCTACCCATTCCCCTTTGCGGTAATCCGCCACGAACATGTGGTCGGAAAAGACCCGGCCAAAGGGAATGTTGTCGAAATCTACTTCAGAAAGACGGGAATTTTGGGTTTTCGTGATCTTTATGGTATATTTCATAGGTAAGATTTTAGTGCGAAATTAATTATTTTTTTACAAAAATTCTATTTTTACGTC
>CAZAXA010000733.1:0-2811 GCA_964488965.1 uncultured Phaeodactylibacter sp.
TTGGGATACTACTGGAAAAGTACCGACAAAGGCCAGTCATGGGAGCGGGTTTCTACTCCTGCGTCCAACCAGGGCCTGGGAATGACCGGTATCGCCATGAAGGATGAATCTACCATTATGTTGGTGGTAGGCTATAATGCTTCATCCAATATCCCTACGGTAACATATACTACAACTGATGGAGGCGCCACCTGGCATTCCGGCTCACCCGGCGTTACGCCTGGAACGGTGTGTTATGTGCCGGGCACGGATGGAACCTTCATCATTTGCGGGCATAATAGTTTTATCCCCGCCAATCAGTTTGGAACGGCCCTGTCCTACGACTTCGGGCAAACCTGGTCCTACATCGACAATACCCGCCTGGTTTCCATGGACTTCCTGGACGATGGAACCGGGGTAGCCGCCCTGGGCCGGATCGTGTCCTGGGGGACGCAGGGCGAGGTATTCAAATGGAATGGCGGTTCATTGAGAGCGCCTATCTTTGTCAATGACGATGCCACTGGCCTGAACAACGGCGCCTCCTGGGCAGACGCCTTCAACGACCTGCAAGATGCACTCGCCACTGCCAACGGTGGCGACCAAATCTGGGTGGCCGAAGGCACCTACCTGCCGGGCAGTGACCCTACCGCCACTTTTTTGGTTAATAAAAACATCCACCTGTATGGCGGTTTTGCGGGTACGGAAGCCACGCTGGCCGAGCGGGGCGACCCTGCCGGCCACCCCACCGTCCTCTCCGGTGATGTGAACGGGGACGATGCGGCCGATGATTTTGTGGCCAACCGGGGGGACAATGTAATGACCGTGGTAACTGTTGGCGACAACGTCACCGATGTGGCAGTGATAGATGGATTTACGATCCGGAATGGACAGGCTGACGGCACGATAGCCAACCAGGAACAGCGGGGTGGCGGACTCTACACGAGGGCGTCGGTAGCAGTACGGAATTGTTTATTCACCCAAAATTTCGCCAAGGTATCGGGAGGAGGAGCGCACCTCTACGCCGGGTCTTCGACCGATGGGATCACTGTGGAAGTGAGTAACTCCAAATTTGAAAAAAACCGAAGCGATGGAGCTGGCGGAGGATTGTTCCTTGATTCTTGGGGGCAAAATTCATCCTTTACCATTCATGAATGTGAATTCAATGAAAATGTAACTCAATTTGCCGGAGGAGGGTTGTATGCTTGGACATCTGACGTTGCTGCCTTTACCAAATTCGAATTGAATAACTGCAATTTTTCCGGGAATTCAACAATAGAATATGCCGGCAGCGGTTTTTTTTCATACTTGAAGGGACAGAATTCAAACGTGGTTTTAGAAAATTCGACCTTTCTTGAAAATGAATCTGCTTATTTTGGAACGGTTGCTATTTGGAGTGAGGGCTCAGAAGCATCTGGCGATGTTAGCATATCCGGCTGCTTATTCGAAAACAATCAAGCCACCTATTCCGCTGGCCTGAGCTGGGGCAGCGTGGACAGTCTGGATGGTTTTTTCAATTGGAACCTGAGCAATTCCCACTTCATCGGAAACCATGCTACGGATATGGGCGGCGCCATGGATTTCTACGGGGAGTCACCTTCGGAAATGACCATTGAGGGTTGCAATTTCATCGGCAACAGTGCTGGCGTTCAAGGTGGGGCTATCCTCGCCGTGACCAACCACCCGGAGTTTGTCGGCCGCATGAGCAATTGCGTCTTTGAAAACAACAGCAGCCCGGCCGGTGCGGCAATAGTCGCCAATGACTTTACCAACGTGCCGGGTCAGACCCAAAACGCCGACATCACCTTTGAAAACTGCCTGATGACAAGCAACAGCGGAGATGCAGGAACCCTCAACCTTTACAACATCGGCGCCCTGAAATTGCTCAACTGCACCATCGCCGATAACCCCGCAGGCGGCATCGTGCAGAACGATAACTCGACCCTTACCCTCCAGAACACCATCCTCGCCAACTCTGAGGGCGTGGCTGAGTACATCGGTGCGACCAACAACACAGCCATGAATTCGCTCGGCGGCAACCTCGTCCTCGACGATAGCATGACCGACCTGCTCGGCGAGTTCGACAAGCCGGAAACTGAACCCGGTTTCATGCCCGACAGCTTCGAACCCTCTTCCTCCAGTGCGCTCATCAACGCCGGGGTGAACGACGGTGTGACCGCACTTTTCGACCTCGTCGGCAACGACCGCATCCAGCACGGCACCGTGGATATCGGCGCCTACGAAAGCCCGTTCGTGAACTCAGTCCGGGAGGTCATCGTTGGCAAAATTGGCCTCTCGCCAAACCCCGCCACCGATTTCCTCTACCTGCAACTGCCGGAAGCTGTCACCCAGCCCGTCGAAATCAGCCTGTATGACCCCAACGGAAAACGGATGAGTACGCAGGCGCTGTCCAGCGGCCAGGCGCTGGAGTTGAAAGGCCTGGCCGCCGGGATGTACTGGGTGAAGGCCGTCGTGGAGGGGCGGGTTTACACGGGGAAATTTGCAAAAAAACTAAAAAATTAATAAAAAGGGCAAGGTACTACTTGCGAAAAGGAAGTTGTAGTTGTAATATAAAAAAATTAAAAATTCAGCCATGAAAATTAATAATTTTTGCGGATTCTTATTTCTATCATTTTTCATTTTGGCTTTTCTCATTCAATGCACTTCATCTCGTCCATTACCTACTTCAACAATAGAAACCAAAGGAATTGAATTAAGGGAAGGCGTGATCATAGATACTGGGCATAATCTTTTGTTTATCATGAACATGGAAGGAGGAATTGTAACTTCTCAATAAATGTTGCCACTGCCGCCGGCGTCGTGCCGTTAGAGCGG
>CAZAXA010000734.1:0-2806 GCA_964488965.1 uncultured Phaeodactylibacter sp.
CAAACTGCTTTTCGGGATACCGCCCTTCAACTGAAATATTATGCTGCTGCCCGGTGTGCCCTGGGCGAAGTGCGAAAAGCCATCAGATTAGATACTACGTGGAGGAGTGGAAGTGGAGATTTGCCTGATGAGCTTTCAAGAGGACATTGTCTGAACGAAGCGATCCGGTTAGTTCAAGCTGCTGCCAATCAGGCGGACAGTTACACTCAGGAAACGATAACTAAATCCTATGAGCAATTTTTGGAGCGCTTTGACGATGAATTTTTCCAAAATAACAGCTACCTGATCTGGTTTAATGCAAAAGATCTTGAAGCGCTGCTTAAACCAAAGCTCTTTCAAACCGATTTTTCCTTTAAAGCTTATTACACAAATTCAATAAGCCGGTTTGAATACGATCAGTTTCCAGATTTGGTGGAGTTGAGAGATATTCTTGTGCAGCCATAACCAAACCATATTATGCAGACCCTAGCGCCATACCAGCCAAAAAATAAAGTTCGGATCGTTACCGCCGCCTCCCTCTTCGACGGCCACGACGCCGCCATCAACATCATGCGCCGCATCATGCAGAGCTCCGGCGCGGAGATCATCCACCTCGGGCACAACCGCTCGGTGCGGGAGATCGTGGAGACGGCCATTATGGAAGACGCTCAGGGCATCGCCATCACTTCTTACCAGGGCGGCCACAACGAGTTCTTCAAATACATGTACGACCTGCTGCAGGAGAAGGGCGCCGGCCACATCAGGATTTTCGGCGGCGGCGGCGGCACTATCCTGCCCGGGGAGATCGAAGAGCTGCACCGTTACGGCATCGCCCGCATCTATTCTCCCGACGACGGCCGCCACATGGGCCTGCAGGGCATGATCAACGACCTGCTGGAACAATGCGACTTTCCCGTCGGCGCCAGCCTCAACGGCCAGCTCAAGGCTTATAAGGAAAAAGACCCCATGGCGCTGGCGCGGATGATCAGCGCCGCCGAGAATTTCCCGGAAAAGAACCGCGACTGGCTGGATAAACTGCGCCGGGAAGCGGAGGGCAAAGTCATCCCCGTACTGGGCGTCACCGGCACCGGCGGCGCGGGAAAGTCCAGCCTGGTTGACGAACTGGTGCGCCGCTTCCTGATGGATTTTAAAGATAAAACCATCGCCATCATCTCGGTCGACCCCTCCAAACGCAAAACGGGCGGCGCGCTGCTGGGCGACCGCATCCGGATGAACTCCATCACCTCCGCCCTGGCGGAAGGGCGCGTGTTCATGCGTTCCCTGGCTACCCGGCAGTCCAACCTTGCCCTGTCTCGGCACGTACAGGCGGCGGTGGATATCCTGAAGGCGGCGCAGTTCGACCTCATCATCCTGGAAACCTCCGGCATCGGCCAGTCCGATACGGAGATCATCGACCACTCGGATGTGTCGCTCTACGTCATGACGCCGGAATACGGCGCCGCTACCCAGCTGGAAAAGATCGACATGCTCGACTTTGCCGACCTCATCGCCCTCAACAAGTTTGATAAGCGCGGCGCTCAGGATGCGCTGCGGGATGTAAAAAAGCAGTACCAGCGCAACCACCAGCTCTGGGATAAGCCCCTGGAGGATATGCCGGTTTTCGGCGCCATCGCCTCCCAGTTCAATGACCCCGGCGCCAACGCCCTGTACCGGGCATTGATGGACACGATCGTGGAACGGACAGGCGCTCCCCTGCGTTCCGCCTTCCACGGCTCGGACGAGATGAGCGAAAAGGTCTATATCATCCCGCCCAGGCGGGTGCGCTACCTCTCGGAGATATCCGATAATAACCGCAATTACGACAGATGGGTGGAACGGCAGGCAGCCATCGCCCGCCGGCTGTTCGGCCTGAAGCAGGCCATCGAAACGATAGAGCAACAGGCCGATGGGCCCGGCAAGGCGGAAGCCCTGGCCAGCCTGAAAAAAGCCTGCGAGGGCCTGGAACCCGGCCTGGATGGCGACTGCAGGCGCCTCCTCGAGGGCTGGGAAGAAAAAAGAGCCGCTTATGCCGCCGATGAGTATATATATAAGGTGAGGGGTAAAGAAATTCGCGTACCGACCTATACCAAATCGCTTTCGCATACCCGCATCCCGAGAGTGGCCTTGCCTCGCTTCCAGGACTGGGGCGAAATCCTGCGCTGGGCCCTGCAGGAGAATGTCCCCGGAGATTTCCCCTACACCGCCGGCGTATTCCCCTTCAAGCGCAAGGAGGAAGACCCCACCCGCATGTTCGCCGGGGAGGGCGGCCCGGAGCGCACCAACAAGCGTTTTCACTACCTCTCCTGCGATATGCCGGCAGCCCGCCTGTCCACCGCTTTTGACTCCGTCACGCTCTACGGCGAAGACCCCGATCACCGCCCCGACATTTACGGCAAGGTGGGCAATTCCGGAGTCAGCGTCTGCTGCCTGGACGACGCCAAAAAGCTCTATTCCGGCTTCGACCTCTGCGACCCGAAGACTTCCGTTTCCATGACCATCAACGGCCCGGCCGCTACCATCGCCGCCTTCTTTATGAACGCCGCCATCGACCAGCAGTGTGAAAAGTACATCCGGGAACACGGGCTGGAGGATAAGGTTGAGGCTAAACTTAAGGAACTGTACGACAGCCGGGGCCTTCCCCGCCCAGAATATAATTCTTCCGGGCTGCCGGATGGGAATAACGGCCTGGGATTGCTGCTCCTCGGCGTCACCGGCGACCAGGTGCTGGAAGAAAGCATTTACAGGGAGTTGAAGGCAAAAGCCCTCTCCGCAGTCCGCGGCACCGTACAGGCCGACATCCTCAAGGAGGACCAGGCGCAGAATACCT
>CAZAXA010000735.1:0-2801 GCA_964488965.1 uncultured Phaeodactylibacter sp.
AAGACACCTTGCGGTTCTGGCCATCGGCCTGTTGTCCACCTGTATCCTGCCTGCCCAGGGCTGGCAGAGGGCCTATCCGGATTCGGCGGCCAACCTTACCTATTTGAGGGAGGCGAAGCCTGCGCCGGATGGCGGCTACATTGCGGTCGGCAGCCGCAGCCTGCCGACCGGCGCCGTTCGCAACTACCTCTATTTGCTGAAGGCCGATGCCGACGGGAACATGCAGTGGAGCCGTTCCTACCGCGAAGGGGAGATCGGCCACGATGAGGGCGTAGGCATAGTGCCCGCCCCTGCCGGCGGTTACTATGCGCTGGGCGTCACCTCGGGAGACGGCTGGGGCTTCTCCATCCTCCTGCTCCGTTTGGATGAACAGGGCGACACCCTGTGGGCGAAAACCTACGCCTACCAGGATACTCTCATCACCAACCTGGGGGGATATGACGTGACCGATGACGGCGGATTCATCCTGGCCGGCAGTGTAAACAAGCCCGATTCCACTACCGGCGCCTATTTGCTCAAGCTGGACGCAGCAGGCAACAAGCAGTGGGAAAAGTACTACGGCTGGCCGGGCAGCAACCCCTATCCGGTGCTGGAAGACATCGTGCAACTGGACGACGGCGGCTATATCGCTACCGGGCAGTGGGACAGCTACATTGCGCCCCGGGCGGTGCGTTTCGACGCCCAGGGCGATACGCTCTGGACCCGGCCTTTCCAGGCCTCCACCGGCGATGAACTATGGGCGATACGGCCTGCCCACGGCGGCGGCTTCATCGCCTGCGGCAGTATGACGGGCTTTGCCGGGCACAGCGTTCTGGTTATCCGCATGGACGATACGGGCAATGAGCTGTGGCAAAGGTTCTACGGCGGCCTGAGCCACAAAGCGGTAGACATAGAACTCACGCCTGACGGCGGCTATGTGCTTGCCGGCTCGCTGGACAATTATATCTGGTATCCTACCATGCCTTCCGGTTTTCTGCTCAAGATAGACGGGGATGGCAACGAGTCCTGGCTGCGCGAATTTTCCAGCCCGTCGGGCGGCTACAACCGCCTTGGCGGCGTAGCGCTCACGCCGGACGGCGGATTCATTGCCGCCGGCGAGTCGG
Organism: uncultured Phaeodactylibacter sp.; assembly: GCA_964488965.1. Taxonomy (GTDB): domain Bacteria; phylum Bacteroidota; class Bacteroidia; order Chitinophagales; family Saprospiraceae; genus JACJXW01. The sequence continues at coordinate 1,104 of CAZAXA010000735.1, forward strand.
GGTGGAGCCCCTTCCTGGCCAAAACAGACGGCAACGGATTTTCCGTCACCAACTGGCTGCAGGGTAGCGTTTTCCGCGATGAAGTGAATAACTGCGCTTACGATGCCGGCGAGGCCGGCCTGGAGGAATGGATCGTCCGCGTGGAAGGCGGCGGCCTGGTTCAGTACGCCACTACCGATGCCGCCGGCGGGTACAGCCTCCTGGTGGACACCGGCGAGTACACCCTGGCCCTACTGCCGCCCAACGCCCTGTGGGCCGCCTGCGAGCTGTCGGTATCCGTCAGCCTCCAGGATTTTTACGACACCACCCGCGTGGATTTTGCCGTCTCCACTCTGGCAGATTGCCCGCTGATGACAGTGGACGTGTCGACGCCCTTCCTGCGGCGCTGTTTTGAAAATACCTACATCATACAATATTGCAACGAAGGTACCGCCACTGCCGTGGATGCCGCCGTGGAAGTGGAACTCGACCCTTATCTGAGCCTGCAGGATGCCGAATTGCCTTACGTCGGCCTGGGCGCCAACCGCTACCGCTTTGAGCTGGGCGACGTGCCTTTCGATACCTGCGGCCGCTTTAATTTTACCGTTTACCTGGACTGCGACTCTACCGTCCTGGGCCAAACTCATTGCGTGGAGGCGCATATCCTTCCGGATACCCTCTGCTATGATTCCGCCGCGAACATGGCGCTGATCGAAGTGGAAACGCTCTGTGAAGGAGATTCCATCCGCTTTAGCCTGCGCAATGTGGGCGATGCCGATATGAACGGCGCCTCGGAATATATCGTCATCGAAGATGATGTGATGTATATGACGACGCCCTTTGAGCTGGGCTCCGGCGAGTCGCTGCAGTTCTCCCGCCCCGCCAACGGCCGGACCTACCGCCTGGAGGCCCTTCGTGTGCCGGACGGCAACAGTGAGCAATACGTCAGCTCCACTATCGAAGGTTGCGGTTTTGGCCCTGGCGGCGGCTTCAGCACCGGCTTCGTCAACCAGTTCCCGCTCTTCCCCAACAGCGGCTTTACCGATATCGAGTGCCGGGAGAATATCGGCGCCTACGACCCCAACGACAAGCAGGCCCTGCCGGTGGGCTACGGCGAAGCGCACTACATCAAACCGGGCATGGATATCGAATACCACATCCGCTTCCAGAATACGGGCACCGATACGGCCTTTACTGTCGTCATCCGGGATACCCTTTCTCCCTGGCTCGCCCCGGCCAGCGTCAAGCCCGGCGCCGGCAGCCACGATTACCGCTGGGCGCTTAGCGGGGAGAATGTGCTTACTTTCACTTTCGACGATATCATGCTGCCGGACAGCAACGTGAACGAGCCGGCCTCCCACGGCTTCGTGAAGTTCCTCGTCAGCCAGCGCACGGGCAACCCTCTGGGTACGCGCATCGGGAACAACGCCGCCATCTATTTCGATTTCAACCCTCCGGTGATCACCAATACGGTTTTCCACACCCTGGGCGAGGATTTCATCCGGCTGATCAACGATGCCGGCCCCGGCGCCGGCCCGGCCCGCATCCGGGTGCTGGCCTATCCGAACCCCTTCCGGGAAAAGGTTACGCTGGCCGTGGAAGGGCTTAGGGCCGACTCGGGCATCTTCCTGCTGTACCACAGCGACGGGCGCCTGGCCCGCCGCCTGCCCTTCCGGGGCGGACAATTCGAACTGGAAGCCGGGGGGCTGCCCGGAGGAG
>CAZAXA010000736.1:0-2798 GCA_964488965.1 uncultured Phaeodactylibacter sp.
TGGTTATTCGGAGGATCGACTTTGATGCAATATAAAATTTCCCAACACGCTCTAAGTTAAGCCTTGTATTTCACCATTTTCAAATTCTCTCCCCCCCTCCCCACCATCCCAAACCCCAAACTCACCCCTTTCCCCAGCCCAACCCCCGGCGGCAGCAGCAGGTCTGTCCGGAAGGAAAGGCCGAAGGTGCAGACGCGCACGCCCTTGTACAGGGCGGCGCCCGAATAATGCCAGTCGGTCAGCGCCAGGCCGAAGCGCTCGGGCAGACGGTGGCCTACGCCGCTGAAAAAGCTGAGGAGTTGCCCGGTGAGCACACGCTCCAGGAAGGCCACCTTGGCGGTTAGCGTCTCCAGTTGCCGGTAGCTTTGGAAATTGTCCGTGTTCAGCGCCTGCCAGCGGCGCAGGCGGTAGTGGCGGTACTGCCCGGGGGTGAGGCCAATTTCGTATTGGCTGGCCTTCAGCTCAGCGACGGTGCTTTGGTATGGCCGGCCATTCATGGTAAAATCCCAGTCGGGCCGGGTGAAGAAGTGGCGGGCGTCTTCGATGGCCTCTTCCAGAAATAACAGCCGCGGTCGGCGGCGCAACAGTTGATACTGTACTAAGGGATAGCGGTAGTGGAAAGCCGGCGAGCCATCCTTGGCATTGTTGTGGTTGTGGTAGCGCTCGTGTTCCAGTCCCACTTTTTCGATGAGGGCGCCACGGAAGTTTTCCAGCTCATTCGGCTGAATTTCTTCGGCAAAGGTGACGGACAACATGCGGAGGTTCTTCATATGCTTTTGGTTCAGAGGGAGTAACAAGATGGTTCCAGTTAATGGCATATCATACTATTCCCGGCCGGAAAAGGCCTGGCCGTAGAAGCCGCTATATCAGGTGATCGAATTGTTTTGGATATCTTTGCAAAGAAATAGCAAAGTAAGGTTTTTGGCTTAACATTGCGAATTATATACTGCTTTTTTTCTCGCATCGGCACGTATATTCCAACAAATCCAGCTCCCTCTAAACTGCTTACCAAGCCAGGGCACGGTAGTAAACCGCGCCCTGGCAACCCCGCCTGCATCTCCCATGTTCTGAAATGGCTTGCTGTCCAGCCTGAGCGCCAGAGTGCCCTTGCCGGCGCCTTTTTACATTCCCATTACCTCCCCCCCATTTTTGACAAAAATCCCTCCAACCACCCGGCCATTATCATTGTTATACTGGCGTCTGGATGGTTTTTTGTAACAAAACCATCCGGGCCAGTATACACTGGCATCGCTGGTTTTTGCAAAGCAAAAACCCAGTGTTCGTCAGTGTAAACACCCGATATTTTATCGTAAATTTGAGGCCGGATCGCCTTAACCAGATAACAACGAAATCAACCAATGAATAAAACTGCACCTTTCGACCGCTTCGCCAAGCGCCACATCGGGATCAATGAAGAGGAACTCCCGGAAATGCTGCCCGCTATCGGGGTAAAATCCCTGGAGCAGCTCATCGATCAGGCCGTCCCGCCCGCCATCCGGATGAACGGGGAGCTGAACCTGCCGGAGGCGATGACGGAATACGAATTCCTGGAAGAACTCCAGCAGACGGCAGCCATGAATAAGGTGTACAAGTCGTACATCGGCATGGGCTACTACGGAACGATCACGCCTTCCGTCATCCTGCGCAACATATTCCAGAACCCGGGCTGGTACACCCAGTACACGCCCTATCAGGCCGAAATCTCCCAGGGGCGCCTGGAGGCCCTGCTCAACTTCCAGACCATGGCCAGCGAACTCACGGGCCTGCCCATCGCCAACGCCTCCCTGCTGGATGAAGCGACGGCGGCGGCCGAGGCCATGCACATGTTCTACGGCATCAGGAACAAACGGGTAAAAGGAGAGGCAGCGAACCAGTTCCTCGTTTCCGACAAGGTGCTCCCGCAGACGATCGACGTGCTGAAAACCCGCGCCAAACCGCTGGATATCGAGATCATCGTCGGCGACTGGCGCAGTTTCGGGTTTACGGATAAAACCTTCGGCCTGCTGCTGCAGTACCCGGGCCGCGACGGCGCCGTGGAGGACTACCGCGCTCTGGTGGAGAAGGCCCGCGCGCAGGAGGTGTACGTCACCGTGGCCGCCGACCTGCTCAGCCTGGCCCTGCTGGCGCCTCCGGGCGAATGGGGCGCCGACGCCGTTGTCGGCAATACCCAGCGCTTTGGCGTGCCCATGGGCTACGGCGGCCCGCACGCCGCCTACTTCGCCACCCGCGAGGAGCACAAACGGCAGATTCCCGGGCGCATTATCGGCGTTTCCGTCGACGCCTACGGCAAGAAGGCCTACCGCATGGCCCTGCAGACGCGCGAGCAGCACATCCGCCGCGAGAAGGCCACTTCCAATATCTGCACCGCCCAGGCCCTGCTGGCCGTCATGGCGGGCATGTACGCCGTCTACCACGGCCCCAAAGGCATCCGGGCCATCGCCGAACGCATCCATACCCTGGCGCAAATCCTGGGCCATCAGCTGAAAAGCCTCGGTTATAACCAGGTGAACCCGCACTACTTCGATACCCTGCGCCTGGAAATGGACGGCATGATGGTGGAAGAAATCCGCCGCATCGCCCTGGCCCACGAGACGAACTTCTTCTACGAGGCCAACGCCGTACAGATAAGCCTGGACGAAACGGCAGGCATGGAGCAGATAAAGGCCATCCTGGCCATCTTTGCCGAAGCCAAAGGGGCGTCCTTCTCCCTGAACGGCGCCGAGCCTGCGGGCTACCAATTGCCGGCAGCCCTGCAGCGGCAGACGCCCTACCTGGAACATCCGGTCTTCAACAGTTTC
>CAZAXA010000737.1:0-2794 GCA_964488965.1 uncultured Phaeodactylibacter sp.
CTTTTCCTGCGAGGCCCGCAGTGTCGCCCAGCTGATGGAGATGGGGTGGGCGGGGGAGAGGAGGGCGGGCATATGAAAAAGGAATAGGATAATAGGGAGTTTCATAATCTGAGGGTGCTATTTTGGCGAACAGCGAACAGCGAACAGCGAACAGCGAACAGCGTCAATTCGCCTCCACATACTTTTTAAAATTATTCAGTATAGCCTGCCAGCCGTTCTTTTGCATCTCCAGCGGGTTCATTTTTTCCGCTTCGAAATTTTCCATGACGAAGGTGCCGCCATCCACTTCCGAAAAATGGACCTGCACGTTGCGGCCGTCATCCATCGTGTATTCCAGGTTTTTATTTTTGTTGACCTCGGTAAATGTTCCAGTGAAATCAAAGCCCATGCTGCCATCTTTTGCTTCCATCCGGTAGTTGAATTTTCCGCCCGGCCTCAGGTCATTTTCCGCCCGGGGCGAGTGCCAGTCGTCACTGGCGAAATTCCAGTTCGTGATGTGTTCGGGAAGCGTCCACATTTCCCATGCCTTTTCAAGGGAGGCGTTTACTGTAGCCTGCACCGTGATGACCGTGCGGCTGGCATCATCGGCTGCCCGGCGTACTTTTTCGATGTCGATCTTTCGCATCTGCATCATGGCGCCGGCGGCCCTCTGCGCCCGGGCGGGGTCGGGGTCGGAGATCAGCCGGATCAGCTCGTCGGGCACTATTTGCCAAACTACCCCGTATTTGTCTTTCAGCCAGGCGCACATCATTTCCTCTCCGCCGTCAGCGGTGAGTTCTTCCCAGAAATAGTCTACCTCCTTCTGGGGCCCGCAGTGCACCACAAACGATATAGCTTCATTGAACCCGAACCCGTGCGAGTAGCTGCTGTCCATCGCCATGAAAATATTGCCGTCGAGCCTGAACCGGGCGTGTTTGATGGTCCCGGCTGCCGGGCCGCCTTCCCCTTCTTCATACCTTGCCAGGAGGTTGATGCCGGAATTTTCAAATACGGAGGTGTAAAAATGAATGGCTTCCTCGGCCTTTCCATGTTGTTCTTCGGTGAACATTAGCGCAGGCGAGATTTTCTGGCCCACGTCCTGTATTTTACCCAGGTCCAACTGCCAGGAGACGCCGTATTTATCCTGTACCCAGCCATATTTTTCGCTCCACGGATACTTTTGGAGCGGCATCATGGTTTTTCCGCCTTCTGATAATTTTTCCCAGGCGTTATCGATCTCCGCTTCGCTTTCGCAAACGGTATAAAAGGATACGGACGGGTTAAAAGTGAACATCGGCCCGCCGTTCAGCGCCCCGAACTCCTGTCCGGAAAGAAAGAACTGCACGGTCAGGACGGCATCGCCCTGCCGTTGTATTTTGCCGGTTTTTGAATCGGGAAAAATGGAAGTATAAAAACGGGCGGCCTCTTCCGCCTGCGTGTCGTACCAGAGGAAAGGGGTGATCTTTTGTTTGTTCGACATGGCCTGTTGGATTTGGTTTTGGAGGAATGTTGTTTATGCTTTTTGTTCACAATTGAGCATCCACTGCACACCATATTTATCGGTGCAGCTCCCGTAATAGGCGCCCCAGAACATATCCTGTAACTCCATCGTCACATTTCCGCCTTTCGATAAAGCGTCGAATAACCTTTTGGCCTCCTCACGGGTGTCAGGCGAGAGGCTGATGTAGACGTTGTTTCCAAAATTCACTGTGAATCCGAACTCCTTTGGCGCATCCGAACCCATCAGCACATGAGCGCCGCCGAGAATGGGAAGGGCGACGTGCATCACCTTGTTTTTCAGCTCGCCGGAAAGCGGCGGCTGCCCTTCCTGCGGCGGAGCGTCGCCAAAGCGGCTGATGCCGCCGGTGAAGTCGCCGCCAAATACAGACCTGTAAAAATTGAATACCTCTTCGGTGTTGTCGGGAAAGTTGAGGTAAGTTCCTACGTTTGCCATTTTGTTTGTCTTTTATTGGGTGAATGGTATGATTATTTTTTCGCCAGATTTTCTTTTACCCGGAATTTTACGATCCTGGAAATGAGATCGAGCGGCATCGGCTCATTGAGAGGGAACTGCACCGACCCCTTGCCTTGCTTATACCGGGACAATTCTTCCGAGAATGCTGTATGCCCCGTCGGGGTGGCGTAAAAGCCGATGTGTTTTTCGTAACCTCCAAAGTACGCCAATGGGCGGCCGTTTAATTTATAGGCAGGCATGCCATAAGAAATGCTTTCAGTTGCTTCCGGCGCGGCGGCCTTTATCGCCGTCCTTATATTTTCCAGAATATGGCGCGTGGTTTCCGGAAAACCGGAAATGTATTCGTCGACATTTTTCGGCTTTTGCATTCTTCTTGTGTTTAAAAACTGAGCATGCAATATAAAATTTTTTGTTTTAAAATACAACATTATGGAGATGAAATATTTTAAATCAAAGCGTATTGCCGTTTTTCATGCACATCCGGGCAATGAAAATAAAACATTTTGTTTTAAAGCATTTTTCAGCGGCTGTTTGTTGTTTGTTGTTTGTGCCGCCTACCGCCTACCGCCTACCGCTCACCGCTCACTGCAGAAAACACCCTCAGCGTCACGATCTCCCATCCCCCCATTTCTATCTCTTGCCCCAGCGGTTCCATAATAGCCTCCTCCGGGTTGCTCCTGTACATCGGCCCCGTTTTTTTATCGCCCCAGTTGAATTTTACGGCTGCTTCCCGATCTCCGGTGTTGAACAGGCGGATGGCCCAGCCGTTGCCGTCCCGCGCAGGTTTCAGGGAAGAAACGATCACGGAAGGGCTGCCCTCCAGCGTGAACAGGGAAGGAA
>CAZAXA010000738.1:0-2793 GCA_964488965.1 uncultured Phaeodactylibacter sp.
ATGCCGACATCCTTTACCGCAACGAGATGGCCTCCGGCGTCATTCCCCAGATCTCTGCCATCATGGGGCCCTGTGCCGGCGGCGCGGTGTACTCGCCGGCAATGACCGACTTTACCATCATGGTGGAGCACACCTCCTACATGTTCGTCACCGGCCCCAATGTGGTCAAAACGGTGACCAACGAGGAAGTGACGGCCGAAGATCTGGGCGGCGCCAGCGCCCATTCCACCAAATCGGGCGTGACCCACCTGACCGCCGAGAACGACATCGACTGCATCGCCAAGCTTCGGCGCCTGCTCAGCTACCTGCCGCAGAACTGTGAGGACAGGCCCGCCTGCCTGCCCTGTGAGCTGGGCGAAGAACTGCGGCCGGCGCTCCGCGATATCGTGCCCGAGAGCGCCAACCAGCCCTACGACATGCGGGATGTGGTGGCAGGAATTGTCGATGAAGGTTCCTTCATGGAAATCCATGAGAGCTATGCGGACAACATCATCGTCGGTTTTGCCCGCCTGGGGGGGCGCAGCATTGGCATCGTCGGCAACCAGCCTGTCAGCCTGGCCGGCGTGCTGGATGTGAACAGTTCCAGGAAGGGCGCCCGCTTCGTCCGCTTCTGCGACTGCTTCAACATCCCCCTGCTGGTGCTGGTCGACGTGCCGGGCTTCCTGCCGGGTACCGACCAGGAGTGGAACGGCATTATCGTCAACGGCGCCAAGTTGCTGTACGCCTTCAGCGAGGCCACCGTGCCCCGGGCGACCCTCATCACCCGCAAGGCCTACGGCGGCGCCTACGATGTGATGAACTCCAAACACATCGGCGCGGATATGAACTTCGCCTGGCCCTCGGCAGAGATCGCCGTGATGGGCGCCAAGGGCGCCTCCGAGATCATCTTCCGGCGGGAAATACAGGCCGCCGAAGACCCACAGGCCATGCTCGCCCGAAAAGAACAGGAATACCGGGAAACTTTCGCCAACCCCTACCGGGCCGCCAGCCGCGGCTTCATCGACGAGGTGATCGACCCCGGGGATACCCGAAGGAAACTGATCAGGGCCTTCGCCATGCTGGAAAATAAGGCCAGGAAATTGCCGAAGAAAAAACACGGGAACATACCGTTGTAATGTGTTTAGGTGTTTGGGTGTTTAGGTGTTTAGGTCTTGTGGGTCTCAAACACGCAAACACGCAAACACGCAAACACAATTTAAACTAATTGTCCACATGCCAGACCGCGTCCTTGAATACCAGCTGATAGAGCACCCCAAAGCCCTGGAAAGCTTTTGCAAAACCCACCGGGAGTTGCCCTGGCTGGCCTTTGACACCGAGTTTATCGGGGAGAAGCGCTACTTCACCCGCCTTTGCCTCATTCAGGTGCATTCCGATAAAGGCCTTTTCCTCATCGACCCCATCCGTTTGAAGGATCTGGATCCTTTCCTGGAACTCCTTGCCGACCCGAAGATCGCCAAGATCACCCATGCGGGGGATAACGACTACCGCCTGCTGAACAACCTCTACGGCATCCTGCCCCGCAATGTCTTCGATACGCAGATCGCCGCCGGTTTTGTGGGCTATAAATACCCGATCTCCTTCCGGCAGTTGGTGGAGGCCGAGCTGGGCGTCCACCTCAAGAAGGGCTACGCCGTGGCCGACTGGGAGAGCCGCCCCTTCCAGGACAAGCAACTGCGCTATGCCCTTAACGACGTGCTCTTCCTGTCGGAGCTCCGGGCCAGCCTTCGAAAGAAGCTCGACAGCCGGGGGCGCGCCCACTGGGCCGAAGAAGAGTTCGCCCAGTTGGAAAAGGAGGCCTACTACTACAAAGACCCTAACGACGAAGCCCTCAAGAGCAACATGATGCGCGCCCTCAAGAAGCGCGAACAGGTGTTCCTCCTGCGCCTCTTCGCCTGGCGCCGCGAGCTGGCCGAAAAACGCGACCACTCCAGGGAAATGGTCCTGCCGGCCAAGTACATCGGCCATATCGTGCGCAGCATTCCCTCGGGCCGGGAGGCCCTGAAGCACAACCGCCGCATCCCCCCAAAAACGGCGGAAAAGTACGGCGCCATCTTCGAAGAGCTCTACCAGCGGCCCGCTACCGAGGAAGAACGGCAAATCCTCAAACTGATCCCTTCCGAGAACAACGAAGACCCCAGAGAGCAGATCATCATGGAGATGCTCTACCAGGTGATCAAATACAAATGCCTGGAAGAGAACATCTCCATCGATATGGTCGTGCCCCGCGGCGAGCTGAAAAAAATCCGCGCCGACGAGGACGACGCCCCCGGACTGCTGGCCGGCGGCTGGCGCCAGGAAATGCTCGGCGCCTACTTCCTCGACTGGCTCTCCAACGCCAACCGCATGAAGGTGGACCTGCTGGAAGACCGCATCGTGATCCATCCGGAGGAGCATTGAGCTTGCTACCCTGCTTGTAAGCGCAGCGCGTATGGAACGCACCTGCCTGCTCGCCAGCTCGCTGGCAGGCAGGCGCGTCATCCGTCCGATCCGCGCAAATTCGCATTCCATTTTCTACTATGCCCATCCCGCATTTATTATTTTGCAGGTAAAAAAGCCCATGCCCGCACAACCCCACACTGCCCCCAGGCCCTATCGCACCCCTGAAAACGCCCCCTTTGCCATGATCAAAGTGGAAGGCGGCGCCTTTTCCATGGGCGGGGCGCTGTATGACTATGAAAAACCCGTCCATACGGTACAGGTACAGCCGTTCTGGATCGGCCAATACCCGGTCACCCAAACCCTGTGGGAGGCGGTGCTGGGCGCGGGCGCCAACCCTTCCTCATTCAAGGGCCC
>CAZAXA010000739.1:0-2779 GCA_964488965.1 uncultured Phaeodactylibacter sp.
TGCTGCAGCTGATGAAAGAGCACCGGGCCGAACTCGGCATCGACGCCAGGCCCGGGCATTTTGACGCCACCATCGACGCTACCTTCCGCATGCTGCAGGAAAAGTCGCTGTATTCCAGCCTCGCATGGATGGGCGTGGCGGAAGACACCGCCTATTTCCAGATGAAGCTCACCAACCGGGCGGGGCATAAGTTCCCCTCCGGCTACCCCAGCCGCCGCCTCTTTATAGAGTTTGTGGTAACTACCGAAGCCGGCGACACCCTCTTCCACTCCGGCCGCTTCAATGAACAGTACGAGCTCGTCGATGAGGATGCGGGAGTAGAACCCCATTATACCGTCATCAGCCGCCCCGATCAGGTGCAGATTTATGAAATGGCGGCGGGCGACGATACCGGCGGCTTTACCGTAGTGCTGGAGCACGCCTACAGCATGCTCAAGGACAACCGCCTGCCGCCCCGCGGCTTCAGCACTGCCGACGAAGTGTACGACACCACCCGCGTCGTGGGCCGCGCCCTGGCCGACGAGAATTTCAACTACGACGACGGCCAGGAGGGCTCCGGCAGCGACATCCTCGAATTCCACATTCCTACCCAGGGCTATGAAGGGCAGGTACAGGTTGTCGCCCGCGCCTACTACCACTCCCTGCCGCCCCGCTGGCTGGCGCCCATCTTTGCGGAAAGCACCCCGCAGATCGACACCTTCCGCCGGATGTTCGATCGCATGGACAATGCGCCGGCGCTGGTGGCAGAGCATACGCTGGCCGATATTGAATTCCCGTCGGTGAGCGTTGTGGAAGAAGTAGCGGCGGCCCGGGTAAAGGTGTTCCCCAATCCGAGCGCAGAAGGCTGGGTGGAGATCAGGCCAACTGGCGGCCTAGAGATACTTGGCGCCCTACTCTATGATGCCAAGGGGATAAAGGTTCGGGAATGGAAAAGAGAAGTGCACCGTATCTGGCTGCCGGCTGATGGGCTATACTTTCTTCACCTGAAAACGAGGGAAGGAGGGATAGTGAAGAAACTGGTAAGGTGAAACATGGCGCTTTGTCAACGTTTCAATGCGGGGTAAGGGCTGAGATAACGGATGCAATAGTTTACCAATGCCGTTTAGTACGCTCCTTTCTTCACCACCTTAGCCGAATACTGTATTCCACCATCCATTAATTGGATGAAATACAGGCCAGCCGGCAATGCCTCCATATTCAACCGGGTATGGGAATCGCCATGGCGGACAGGATACTCCTGCACCAACTGAGCAGTGACATCATAGACTTTCAGAGCAGCGGCTCCCTGCTGCAATTCCGGCAGTTGCACCGACAGCATCGCCGATACCGGGTTGGGCTGCACAACCAGACGGGCATTGCCGGCGAACATTTCATCCGCCCCAACGACCATAAGGGGTACCTCTACCCGATCACTCACACATTCAAAGCCGGGCTCCTGTATCTTCCAGTTGAAGAAATAGTAGTAACGGTCCTCACCCAGGTTGGAGGTCTTGATCTCCACAACACCATTGACGACATAGGGGAAACTGACGTTCTGGTCGGCGCGGCGCAGGCGGGGGCTTTCGTAGCCGAACTGGCTGAGGTTGTGCGCCGTATTGGTGGTCAGGGAAAGGCCTGTGCCGGGTTCGATGCTGAAATTCAGGTTGACCGTCTGGATATCCGCCGTAATATCCACCTGGCGGCTTTGCAGCACGTTGCCGTCGGCATCCTGCAGTTCGATGATGCGGCTGCCGTAAGTATCGGTATAAACGGTAACTTCATTCAGGGTGAAGGGGCTGAGGCAGTCGAATATGAGGGCGCCGTTGTACTGGTTGCCGCTGAAGTTGCCGCCCTGATGCGCCGGCATGCCGGCGAGGTGGGCGTCGCCCGGGTAGAATTCGACATTTTCTACGTAAAAAACGGTATCCGAGCTGACAGGCGTGGCCAGCAGGCCGCCTACGGCGATGGGGGCCGTGCCGTCGGGGCGGTCATACCAGAGCAGGACGTTGCCGATGGCGGAAATCTCCGCCTGGCCGTTCACGTAGGCCGCCGATTCGATCTCCGGCGCCGGAGCTTCCAGGACGGTGACGCTCACCGGCGCGGAGGTGAATTCCTGGCACAGGCCGGGGGTGGTGACCGTATAATCGCCGCTTTCCGTGATCTCCACCGTTTGTCCCGTGGCGCCGTTCGACCAGGCGTAGCTTTCCGCCCCGGAAGCGGACAGCGCCACCGAGCCGCCCCGGCAGAAGCGCAGCTCGCCTTCGGCGGTAATGGAGGGCGTAGCGTCCGGGTTGAGGATGATCGATACACCGGGAGAGATGCCGAAACAGTCCGTGCCATCATAAACGGTCACGCTGTATGAACCGGCCTCAGTGGCCCGGATGCTGCGGGTGGTGTCGCCGGTGCTCCACAGGTAGGTAAAGCCTTCCGGAGCGAAGAGTTCCAGGGTGTCGCCTTCGCACATTACCGGGCTGCCTTCGTATTCTATATAGGCCGCGGGGGAAGTACATCTGTTTTCGATCACGGTGATGAACTGGTTGGCGGGCAGGTTCTGCAGGGTGTCGACATAGCCGCCGGGCCAGCGGATGATCAGGGAATCCACCATTTCATATTCGCCCAGGCCGAAGTGTTGCGTCATGGAGTTCATGATGCCGTAGCTCTCGCCGGAGCGCACTTCCCGAACCTGAATACCCCAGGGGCCGTAAGCTTCGATGCGGGCGCCGATGCCGTTGCGGTTGGATGCCGTCCCCACCAGGCTGACTGCGAGAAAGTGATAACCGCTGGCGGCATCATTGAGCCA
>CAZAXA010000740.1:0-2776 GCA_964488965.1 uncultured Phaeodactylibacter sp.
CGCATTTTGCTTTGTTTCAAATAAATTTGAAACTACGATTCCCGGCCACCCTGAGTCATCAGTCGGCAGTCAGATAGGTAGTACTCAAATGATTACGATTGCTTACCGATATCCATTTTAGCCGTATTGTCCAGCGTTAGACGGGTACCGTGCTTTTTACCCAATCGCCTCATTCACCACCTTCTGCGCCTCTTCCTGCAACTTTCGCAGATGCTCTTCCCCTTTGAAGCTTTCGGCGTAGATCTTATAAATATTCTCCGTACCCGACGGCCGCGCAGCAAACCAGCCATTGGCCGTCACCACCTTCAGGCCGCCGATATCCGCGCCGTTGCCCGGGGCTTTGGTGAGAATGGCCTCGATCTTTTCGCCGGCCAGTTCGGAAGTGGTGATCTGTTGGGGAGACAGTTTCTTGAGTTTGTCCTTTTGCGCCGGTGTGGCGGGCGCGTCGATGCGATCGTAGACCGGCTCGCCGAACTCCCGAGTGAACCCCTTGTAGATCTCGCCGGGATCTTTGCCGGTGCGCGCCGTGATCTCGCCGGAGAGCAGGGCGGCGATTAAGCCGTCTTTATCGGTAGACCACACGCGGCCGTTCAGATCCAGGAAGGAGGCGCCGGCGCTTTCCTCGCCCCCGAAACCCAGTGAGCCATCGAAGAGGCCGTCTACGAACCACTTGAAACCTACGGGCACCTCCACGAGTTTGCGGCCCAGTTTGGCGGCCACCCGGTCGATCATCTGGCTGCTGACCAGCGTCTTGCCAATGCCGGTATCGGGTTTCCAGTGCGGGCGGTTGCGAAACAGATAGTCGATGGCTACCGCCAGATAATGATTCGGTTGCATCAGGCCGCTGCTGCGCGTGACGATACCGTGGCGGTCGTGGTCGGTATCGCAGGCAACGGCCACGGGGAAGCGATCCTTCAGCCGCAGCAGGCGTTGCATGGCGTAGGGCGAGGAGGGGTCCATGCGGATTTTGCCGTCCCAGTCGAGCGACATGAAGCGGAAAGTGGGGTCCACCCCGGTATCGGCCACGGTGAGGTTGAGACGGTAGCATTCGGCAATATGCCCCCAGTAGTGGACGCCGGCGCCGCCCATCGGGTCAGCGCACAGCTCGATGCCCGACGAGCGGATGGCCTCCATGTCGATCACCTGCCCCAGGCCTTTGACGTAAGCGCCGAGGTAATCGTAGCGGTGGGCCGTCGGGGCCCGGAGCGCCCGCTGCAGGGGCATGCGTTTCACATCGCGCAGCCCGTTCTCCAGCAGTTCATTGGCTTTGGCCTCTATCCAGGCTGTGGCCTCGCTTTCTGCCGGGCCGCCGTTCGTCATATTGTATTTGAAGCCTCCGTCCTCCGGCGGGTTGTGAGAGGGCGTGATGACGATGCCGTCGGCCAGCCCGCCGGAACGGCCCCGGTTGTAAGCGAGGATGGCCTGGCTGACCGCCGGTGTGGGCGTGTACTCATCGCCGGCGGCGATCATCGTTTCCACTCCGTTAGCGGCCAGTACCTCGAGGGCGGTGGCCTGCGCCGGCTCGGACAGGGCGTGCGTGTCAATGCCCATAAACACCGGGCCGCCGACGCCCTCTTTTTTCCGGTACAGGCAGATGGCCTGCGTCGTCGCCAGGATGTGTTGTTCATTGAAGGACAGCTTCAGGGACGAACCCCGGTGGCCGGAGGTGCCGAAAGCGACGCGCTGTTCCGGCGCTCCGGGATCGGGCTGCCCGGTAAAGTAGGCGGTGATGAGGCGAGGGATGTTGGCCAGTTGATCGGGAGCGGCGGTTTTGCCGGCCTGGGGGTGGAGTGCCATGGGCGCTATGCATTTTTGTGGCGGCAAATATACTGAAAACAAATGGCTGCAGGCCAATTCCCCGCCGCCATTTGTTTTCAGTACAGTAATCCCTAGCTTTGCAGCATGATCGAGATCGGAAAATACCATACCCTCAGGGCCGCCCGCCGCATCGGCCATGGCATGGTATTGGTGGATAGCGAGGGCGACGACGTCCTGCTGCCCAAAAAATACCTGCCGGAAGGCCTGGCGCCCGGCGACGATATCGAGGTGTTCGTTTATACCGATTCCGAAGACTGGCCTGTGGCTACAACCCAGCGGCCGAAGGCCAGCAGGGGGCAGTTTGCCTATCTTACGGTAAAAGAGGTAACCTCCTTCGGCGCTTTTCTGGACTGGGGGCTGGACAAGGACCTGCTGGCGCCCTTCTCCGAGCAGGCCCACAAGATGGAACGCGGCAAGGCCTATCTCGTTTATTTGTTGCTGGATGAACAGACCGGCCGCCTTATTGCTTCCAGCAAAGTGAACAAGTTCCTGGAAACTCAGCACATCGGGCTGGAGGAAGGGCAGGAGGTAGATTTGCTCATCGGCCCGGCAACCGGGATCGGCTACAACGCCATCATCAACCACCGATACCGCGGCCTGTTGTACAAAAGTGATCTTTTCCGCCCTCTGCAGCCCGGCGATCAGTGCAAAGGGTACGTCAAAACCATCCGCCCGGACAAGAAGGTCGACCTCACCCTGCAGAAACCCGGCTACGCTCAGGTGGGGCCCGATGCCGAAAAGATTCTCCAGATCCTGAAAAAGAATAACGGTTTTCTCGGCCTGCACGACAAGAGCGGCCCGGAGGAGATCGCTGCGCGCCTGCAGATGAGTAAGAAGGCCTTCAAGAAGGCTGTCGGGGCCTTGTACCGGGAGCGGCTCATCCGTTTGGGGTAGGAGGGGGTCTAATTGGTGTGAGGAGCAACAGAAAATTATCATGGGTGTGATTTTAGAAGAAGAA
>CAZAXA010000741.1:0-2769 GCA_964488965.1 uncultured Phaeodactylibacter sp.
CGTCTCGTGGTAAGCTATGGCATAGTTTCTCGTGAGGAAGGACACTATTGCGAATCGAGTTTTAAGATAGCCTCTGATGTTTGTATATTGCTTAATTGATACGCCTGATTAATCTGGAAACCCATCCGGATGCTACTCTTGGCCTTGAACACAAAGAAAAACGAATCATATGCCACCAAAACTTGCCAAGCAGCCACCAAGTCAACAACATGCTTCTTCGAGCACTCAACGAAGGGGGATAGCTTTGTCGGCAGCGGCAAATGGGGCTGAAGCCCACTCACAGCAATGGGCGGACGATAGCGCGCAGGTGCAGCAGGATCAAGCCCGGCAGGCATTAGCCAATAGCCAAGGGCCTCCGCAAAATAGTGAGGGTTCTGGCGTTGCTACCAGCTCAGGAGAAAAGAAGTCATATGATGAAGGGAAGCGGAACAAGGTTTTGAAAAAGATTAGGGAGGCTAAAAAGAACGCACCCAAGCCCAAGGTGGCAGTGAGTAATCGCCCGGGCTTTGGGTATGACAGTGGCGTCTTTACCAAAACAGAAGCAAAGGACAGGGTCGAGGTAATGTCTGCTCCTCCGGGTTTCAAACCCTTGCCCCAACAAGCCACCAATGATCAAAGAGAAAAACAAAAACGAACAGTAATCGAAGCCAGGGGACCGAATGATACGAAAGAGGAAAGAGAAAAACGAGCAAAAGAGCACCTTGAAAAGGCGAGCGGGCTCTATATTCCAGGAGGACAGGATATTCCTAAGCCGAACGACCCGGAAAAGGACAGCCGTGAGAATTATGAACAGGCTCTAATTGCCCGGGCACGCAACACCGGTATGCCAACCCTGGCTGTATGCGGTGGGTCGCGCTGCCTGGCTCGGGGGTTTGGGGTTCCGGAAGCAGCTCTCTCTAGTGATCAGGAAAGCCGCCATAATAAAAGCGGAACTGCGGCAATGGCTCATGGCTTAGTATTAAAGGAGCATACGATTCTAGGCGGAGCGGGAGCGAACAAAGACCCCAAAGACCCCACAGCGCCTCCGCGTGATAACCTCAAGGTCAACCAAATCAATTCTACCCATAAAAAGGTGGTTGCTACCGCTACCGATCCAGTAACCAAAGAAAAAGAATTGGCCGGGGTTAAGCGCTTACCGGTCAAAAATCAACCAGAATTGACAATATCGGCCCAAGAAGATCACGCGGACGGGCTTCCTGAAGGCTTTGAAACTACACACGGCGCTCCAATTGTAGGGGTGACTTCCCATCCGGAAGCGATCTATGGGGGTAGTAGTGAGGCGGCAAAGAACGCCACTGAGCAAGGGAAAAATTGGTCCGCTAATGTTATGAAGGGATTTGTACAATCCATGGAAAGTTATGAGGGGCGTAAGCAAGTAAACGAAGAAATCCGGAAGAAATCTAGGCCTGAGGCTGAGGATACAGATTCTTCTTCTGCGGCTTCCCCTTCTGCTGATTCTGGTGCGCCAGATTTGGTTTCTTCCATGAGAAAAAGCGATGATGAACCGGAATGACTCAAAAGAAAAAGAAAGAGTCGCTGAAGATGAGGCAATAAAAAGCAAGCGGGGTTTCTACAGCTTCTGATCTATCCCCGTCTTAAAGGGTAAACTCCGCCTGCTGTGGGTGGCCCGGGCAGACGGACGAGCGACCCGTATTGCCCCCCCCCGGCCATACCCGCCCCCTGTCCGGCAACGCTTCCATAATTGGTTCCTGCGACGCCCCTTCCCCTACCGGCAGCGGCAACGCTTCCGTAGGTGCCGCCGCCTGTAAGTGGATTGGCGATGGCCGGGGTTGCGGCCGGGGCAGGGGCCGGTGGTTGATACAAAGGGTTGTACTGCCAGTTTGGCGTATTGCTTCCTCCACCGCCTCTGCGGAAAAGCTTCATCGTTTGAATGCTATTCGAGGAATTTCCGCCTGGCCTTTGCTGCTGTTGCGTATGTACAAGTTCGTGAAGGGTAATGGCCTGTGACTCCGGCCTGGTAAAATCCAGTTGATTCCCGGCAAAGATATCTTTCTGCACTGCGAAAGCCGAAGAGCCTACCTCTCTGTTCAGCGCGCTGGCCCGGGCGCCTGTATGCAGGCGGACATCACTGAGCGAGCGCCCCAGCGCCTTTTCTGCGGGCCTTCGGATCGCCGCGGGCAAGGGCCGGCCTTTCCCCCTGACGGAGGCTATGCTCGATGCCAACTCCTGCGAAACAGGCTGGCCTTCTTTTTTTCCACCATTTTCCCGCAAGGGTTTCACCGGTTCTGAAATTCGTTTGACATTGCCCCCTGATCGCAGTTGGCCGGTGATCTTCTCGGCGATCCGGTACGCCTGCTGCTCATAGGCGTCGCCGACGGGGCGGATGTGGAAGGCCGGGATGGGCGCTTCTTCTTGCTTGCCGCCGGAGAGGCCGGAAGTGGCTTTCCGTTTCTGAACGGCGGGAAGTCCGTGGGAAGGCTGGATGGCGAGAGAGCCGCCAGAAGATGCCTGGTCCAGGCTACCGATATCATAGGACGGCGGTTGCCGGAAGGCGCCGGTGGAGGCGCTTGCTCTTTTTGGAGCAGCGGAGACGCTTTTGGTGGACCTGGAGGGGCGGGTGGTTGGCATGATGAGGAGTTTTAGGTTGTTGCTCTCAATATCGCAAATACTTTGGGCTTTCAGAAGCTTTTTCATAATTATATGATCACCTGGTTTTGTGCAATCCACCCCGGCCGGCCATCCTGAACCACTCCTTTTTTCTTATCTTTACCAGCATGCAAAAATACCCCATCGGCATACAGGATTTTC
>CAZAXA010000742.1:0-2766 GCA_964488965.1 uncultured Phaeodactylibacter sp.
GCATCGCGGCATCCCTGCGCAAGACCAACCGCATCCTCTTCATGGATGAAGATGTGCCGGGCGGGGCCGCCGCCTTCATGATGAACGAAGTGCTGGAGAAGCAGGGCGGCTATCAGTACCTGGACTCCGCCCCCGCTACCCTCACCGCACGGGAACACCGCCCCCCCTACGGCTCGGATGGGGATTACTTCAGCAAACCCCAGCCGGAGGACGTGTTCGAGGCCGTGTACCGGATCATGCATGAGGCCGCCCCGGGGAGGTTTCCGGGTGAAATCCGGTTTTGAAACCAGTGGGGTTTACCCGTTTCCTTTTTTCGCAGATTCTGCTTATTTTAGGGACCGACAGGCTAGAATAATATGGCAATTCAATTAGAACAACGGCTGATCACTGTAGAGGAATACCACAAAATGGCGTCGGCAGGCATTTTGAACGCAGATGACCGTGTTGAGTTGCTATATGGCAAAATCATTAAAATGAGCCCGATTGGCAGCAAACATGCGGCTTGTGTGGATAAAATCGATGAACTGCTCAAACGACTGCTTGCAGGCAAAGCTATAGTAAGGGTTCAGAACCCTTTGATCATGGATGATTTATCTGAACCGGAGCCTGATATCGCCGTCGTAATACGAAAGGAAAACTACTATGCCGACAAGCACCCTTCTGCTGAAGATGTTTACCTGGCCATCGAAGTAGCGGATTTTTCTCTGGAGAAAGACCGCCAGATAAAGCTGCCGATTTATGCCGGCGCCAGGATACCGGAATTCTGGATTATCAATTTGGAAAAGCAAGAGCTGGAAGTCTATCAATCGCCCTTTAAAGAACAATACCGCTCCAAGCATACCTTCTTTCCGGGCGATGAGGTATCGCTCCCACATTTTGACATCCCTCTTCCCGTGAGCTCTCTTCTGGTATAGTGAGGCTCCCTGACTATCTAAAACCATGGAACAATGAGCATACACACCCTGTCCTGTCCCGAGGCGAAGAACTACATCGCCGGCGAGTTCCGGGAAAACGGCGCCCGCTCCATACCCGTCATTAGCCCGTTGGACGGCGCCGCCATCTCCTCCGTCACCTTATCCGGGCAAGAGGCGCTTGATCATGCCGTGGCCGCCGCCCGGCAGGCCTTCCGGGAATGGCCGGCCCGGCCCATCAAGGAACGGGTGCAGGTGTTTTTCCGCTTTCGGGCCCTGCTGGAAAAACACAAGCGCGAACTGGCTGAACTGATCCGCCTGGAAAACGGCAAAACGCTGGAAGAGGCCGAAGCCGAAGTGCTCAAGGGCATCGAACTGTCGGAATTCGCCTGCTCCCTGCCCCAGGCCATCAGCGACGAGGTGCAGGAGGTGAGCAAAGGAGTGGAATGCCGCACCTCCCACATTCCCGTAGGGGCCGTGGCCTCCATCACGCCTTTCAACTTTCCCTTCATGGTGCCCTTGTGGACGATCCCCAACGCCCTCTCCCTGGGCAACTGCATGATCCTGAAGCCCTCCGAACTTGTGCCGCTCAGCGCGCAGAGGATCGCCCTGCTGCTGAAAGAGGCGGGCCTGCCGGACGGGGTGTTCAATATCGTTAACGGCGACAGGGAGATCGTCGAGGCTATCTGCGGCCATCCGGGGATCGATGCCGTGACCTTTGTCGGCTCTACCAGGGTGGCAAAGATCGTTTACCGGCAGGCTACATCCAACCTCAAGCGCGCCCTTTGCCTGGGTGGCGCCAAGAACCACCTCATCGTACTGCCGGACGCCAACGTGGAAATGTCGGCCGCCAATATCGCCGCTGCCATGTCGGGCTGCGCCGGGCAACGCTGCATGGCCGCCTCGGCCATGGTGGCGGTGGGCAAGACGGATCATATTGTCAGGCAGATTTGCGAAGAGGCCCGGAAGATCATACCGGGAAAGAACCTGGGCGCCGTCATCAGCAAAGAAGCCAGGGAAAGGATCGAGGGCTATATCACTGAGGCCGAAGCGGCCGGGGCACGGGTGCTGGTGGACGGCAGGAATGCCGTCGTGCCGGGTAAGGAAGGGGGCTTTTATGTAGGCCCTACCGTCATTGATTACGTGCGGCCGGATATGAAGATCGCCAAAGAGGAAGTCTTCGGCCCCGTGCTGGCCATTATCCGCACCGATGACGTGGATGAGGCGATCCGCATCGAGAACAGCTCCAATTACGGCAATGCCTCCTCTGTTTTTACCGAAAACGGGGGGATGGCGCAGTACGTCGCCGAAAGGGTCAGCGCCGGCATGGTGGGCGTCAACATCGGCGTGCCGGTACCCCGCGAGCCCTTCCCCTTTGGGGGCTGGAACGAATCGCGCTTCGGCGTGGGCGACATTACCGGCAAGAGCTCCATACCGTTCTGGACCCAGCTGAAAAAGACCACCACCAAGTGGAACCCGGAAGCGTGGAAGGATTGGACGACGTAGTTCGTTATTCGGGAGCCGGGAGTCCTTGACTGATTATCTGCTGTGGATAATCATTCAAATATTACCCGCGGAATCCACATTAAAAACCTTTGAGGTTTCAGAAACCTCAAAGGTTTCAGATAAAAAATCATCATCATGGAAACCGGAAAAATAACAACAACCAAAAAGGCTGAGATTCTCGACAAGCAGAAGAAGTATCTGTTTCCCAACCATCTTTTGTACTACACGGAACCCCTGCCGCTGGAGCGGGGCGAGGGCCTGCATGTCTGGGACGTAGACGGCAGGAAGTACCTCGATTTTTTCGGCGGCATCCTGACCACCAGCGTGGGGCACAACCGGCCGGAAGTGA
>CAZAXA010000743.1:0-2762 GCA_964488965.1 uncultured Phaeodactylibacter sp.
TTACCTGGAGGGTGATGAACGCGCCTTCGAAGAATTGCTGAACCGCCATCAGCAGAAGATTTATACCTCCATTTATCTCTTCGTCAAAGACCAGAGCCTCGCCGAAGATATTTTCCAGGAAGTTTTCATCAAGATCATTGATACCCTTCGCAGGGGTAAGTACAACCACGAAGGAAAATTTCTGCAATGGGCCCTGCGCATTTCCTACAATATGTGCGTCGACTATTTCCGCCGCACCAAGCGCCGCCCGAAGGTGTCTCCTACCGAGACCTTCGACATATTTGACGTACTCCAGGCTTCCGAAGACAATGCCGAGCAGCGTATCATCCGCAGCCAGACCCACGACAAGGTCCGGGCACTGGTGGATATGCTCCCGCCCGAACAACGCGAAGTCGTCATCCTGCGCCACTATGCCGATATGAGCTTCAAGGAGATCGCCAAGCTCACCCGCGTGAGCATCAATACGGCACTGGGCCGCATGCGCTACGCTCTGATCAACATCCGCAAGCTGGTCGAAGAAAAAGATATCGTACTACAATAACGATTGCATTCTCCTAACACTTATCCCCATATCCCTCACAGCCGAGGTGGCATCAGCCATTTCGGCTGTCCTTTTTAAGGAATGAGGGGCTTATTTTTTTACCTTCCAAAACCGTACCTTCGCTATTTTGTTCCAATATACTGACGACAGGCGCGTCAGGTAAAAAGATCATCCATGTCGAAGAAGAAAGACGAAGTTGTGCTGGAGAAGCCGAGCGGGGAACGGTTCAAAGACACCATCTTCATTAAAGGCGCCCGCGCCAACAACCTCAAAAATGTCAGCCTGAATATCCCCAAAAACAAACTGGTGGTGGTGACCGGCGTTTCGGGTTCCGGCAAATCGTCCATCACCATGGATACCCTCTATGCGGAAGGCCAGCGCCGCTATGTGGAAAGCCTCTCCTCCTACGCCCGGCAGTTCCTCATGCGGATGAAAAAACCGGATGTGGACTATATCAAGGGCATCTGCCCGGCCATCGCCATCGAACAGAAAGTCAGCACCAGCAACGCCCGCTCTACCGTGGGCACCCTGACGGAGATTTATGACTACCTCCGCATCCTGTACGCCCGGATCGGAAAAACCATTTCTCCCGTCTCCGGAAATATCGTCAAGAAACACGAGGTGTCGGATGTCACCGACTACATCCTCCGCTTTGAAGAGGGCGACAAAGTGCAGCTATTCATCCCCCTGCCCTACAAATACAAGGACCGCGGCGTAAAACAGGAACTGGAACTGCTGCTGCAGAAAGGCTATACCCGCCTGCAGAAGGACGGCCAACTGGCGAACATCCAGGAGGTACTGGAAGCCGCCCCGCCTTTCCTGTCCAAAAAACTGGGCCAAATCCGGGACGAGGGCATCCGCATCCTGATCGACCGCTTCGTGGTGAAACACGACGACGAGGAAAATACCAAACGCATCGGCGATTCGGTGCAAACGGCCTTCTACGAATCGGAAGGCGAATGCATCGCCGAGATTGCCGACAGGGAAGAACAGGCCTTTAACAACCGCTTCGAACTGGACGGTATGGTGTTCCCCGAACCCAGCCCCCATCTGTTCAATTTCAACAACCCCTATGGCGCCTGCCCTACCTGCGAGGGCTTCAGCAAGGTCATGGGCATCGATGAAGATAAGGTCGTTCCGGACCAGTCGAGGTCCGTTTACGAAGGGGCTATCGCCTGCTGGAAAGGCGAAAAGTACGGCCAGTGGCTGGACCGCCTCCTGGAAACCGCCCACCACTTCGACTTCCCGGTACACCGCCCCTATCAGGACCTCAGCAGAGAACAACGCCGCCTGCTGTGGAAAGGCAACGAGTACTTCGGAGGTATCGAAGGCTTCTTTGCCGAACTGGAAGAGAAAACCTACAAGATCCAGAACCGGGTGATGCTGGCCCGCTACCGGGGCCGGACCACCTGCCCCAGCTGCGAAGGAGGCCGCCTGCGCCGGGAAGCTACCTACGTGAAGGTTGCCGGCCGCGGCATCACGGAACTGGTGGAACTGCCCGTCGACGAGCTGCTGGGGTTTTTCAACACCCTGCAGCTAAGTGAGTTCGACGCCAGGGTGGCGCGCCGGCTGTTGCTTGAGATCACCAACCGCCTGCAGTTCATGTGCGATGTGGGCCTGAGCTACCTCACGCTGAGCCGCCTTTCTTCTTCCCTCAGCGGCGGCGAAACCCAGCGCATCAACCTGACCCGCACCCTGGGCAGCAACCTGGCCAGTTCCATGTACATCCTCGACGAACCCAGCGTGGGCCTGCACCCCCGCGATACCAGCCGCCTGGTACGGGTGCTGAAATCCCTGCGCGGCCTGGGCAATACCGTCATCGTGGTCGAACACGAAGAGGATGTGATCAAAAATGCCGATTATCTGGTGGATATCGGCCCGGCGGCAGGCATCCACGGCGGGCATGTCGTCTTCGCCGGCCCTTACGAAGCTATTTATGATGAGGCCGCCGACAGCCTGACGGCAAAGTATATGAGCGGCCGCATGGCCATCCCCGTGCCGCGCCTGCGCCGCAAAAGCAGCAACTTCCTGCACATCAGAGGCGCCCGGCAGCACAACCTGCGAAACATCGACGTCAGCATCCCCCTCAACGCCATGACCGTAGTGACAGGCGTATCCGGCTCCGGAAAGACCACCCTGGTCAAGTCCATCCTCTACCCCGCCCTGAAAAAACAACTGGGCGAAAGCTATTCCCGCGCCCCGGGGCAGTACGGGGCGCTGG
>CAZAXA010000744.1:0-2757 GCA_964488965.1 uncultured Phaeodactylibacter sp.
GCTTGCGGCCCAGTTTGGGAAGCCTCCCCCCGGCCCCCTCCGAAGGAGGGGGAGCAATTCTCCGATGGAGTGATTGAATTTATACCTCATCTAAATCTGTCCGCTTACTTGCTCATTCAGGTTCATGGTTTTTCTCTCCACCTTCTTTCAACCCTTGCCGGTGGATCTCTTCCACCAATTGAATGATCCCCTGCCCCATATCCACATATTCATTGGAGACGATCTTACGGCCCAGCTTGGGGGTGAAGGCGTAGGGCGTAATGCTGTAATGGCCGCTGGTATTCTGGTGGTCGCCCTGGAAATCGACGGGAATCTGCCGGCCGAGGATTTCGGAGAACATCTTGAACAGGTCGGCGATCGACAGGTGGTCGTTGCCGGTCAGCACCAGGTGGCGGTTGGCGTAGTGATCGGCTTCGATGGCCTGAGCGCTCAGCCAGGCGGCGTCCAGCACGTGGATGTATTCGCGCTTGTCGCTGGAGGCGCCGGGGTAAACCAGCTGGTCCTCATGCATGTATTGGTACAACAACCGGAAAACGCCGTTCGCCATATCGGCGCGGGGGCCGTAGAGGCTGCCGTAGCGCAGGATGGTGTAATCGAGGCCATAGCGATTCTGGAACTCCTCCACGTAGTTCTCGCAGGCCTGCTTGCTGCAGCGGTAAAAGCCGCCTTCCCGGCTGTAGACGTAAACGGTGCTGCCGAAAATGAAGCGCCTGACGCCGGCCTCCCGGCAGATATCGAGCAGGTTGACCGTGCCCAGTATGTTGATCCGCACGGTGTCGGCCGGCCTTGTCTTGGCGGCGTTGAGGTCCGCCAATGCAGCCAGATGGTAGACGTAGTCTTTGCCGGCAACGGCCGCCCGGAGGGCCTGAGCGTCATTGATGTCGCCGATCACCATTTCCTGGCCTTCCCGCAACCAGAGGGAAGGAGAACGGTCGTAGATGGCGACGGCGTGCCCCCGTTCCGTCAGGGCATCGGCAATGTGGCTGCCGAGGAAGCCGGAGCCGCCGGTGACCAGAACGTTTGCCATGGTTGGGATTTTAAAAACTGAATTCTGATAGTATTTTGGACTTTGGACGAACCCGGGGAAAAATCGGAAGTCGGAAGTCGGAAGTCGGAAGGCGGAAGTCGGAAGTCGGAAGTCGGAAGTCGGAAGTCGGAAGTCGGAATGGGGTCCGTAATGTGCGCCAAACGTTCGTTTTTCCGACTTCTGACTTAACGGAAGGCTACAAAGGGTATTTCACAGAACGTTCAAAGTCCAAAATCATTATAACTCTAAAAAATTAACCCTCAGCCTTCATACTTCGCTTCAAACTTTCCGGCAACTCCGGCTTCGACAGTTCCAGCCGCCGCTTCACCTCCTCCGGGTTTTTCAGCCACCACTCGGCGATGCCCATATCGAAGTGGGTATGGACGTCGCGGCCGGTGGCCCAGGTGCGGATGATGGGCGCCGAGCGCCTGCCCATCCACCACCAGGGGTTGGGGCCGTCATGGCTCTGGACGGTGTACTTGCGGAAAGCCCAGATGCCCTGATCGTAATAGTAGGCCTTGCGGTAGGACTGCCGCTCGGTGGACACCTGCCGGTTCTTGTCGCCGTAGGGTTCGAGGATGCCTTCTTCGTTGATCTCCATGGCCCGCAGGGGGTGGTCGTCGGCCGCCTCCCAGACGGTCATGCAGGAGTCTAGATCAGGGCGGGCGTCCAGCAGTTGCAGGGCCTCGTCGATGATGGGGCCGTCGACCATGACTGTGTTGCCTAGCAGCAATACAATATTCTCCAGGTTATCCACCCGCTCGTCTACCCACTCCACAGCGTGTTTGATCACATCGCCGTGGTTGATGTGGTCGCCGCCTAGTTCGTCGGGGCGGTGGATAATAGTAGCGCCGTACTGCTCTCCGGCGGCCGCGATCTCGGCGCCATCGGTGGAGACATACACCGCGTCGATCTTTCGGGCATCCAGCGCGGCCCGGATGGGGTAATAGACCATAGGCTTACCCAATACGTTAAAAACGTTCTTGTTCAGGATGGATTTACTGCCGGCACGGGCGGTGATGATGGCGACGTTCATTTTGGAATTGGAATTTTATTGCTTTGATCATTTATGAAATCCACAATTCTTTCAGCCCGATGGCCCCAGGTATGTTTATTTACTAAAGCTTCAAAAGCTTTACGCCCCATTCGCTTTCTCTTTTCCGAATCTGTAAGTGTAATTACGGCGTGCTTCCATTCCTCGATATTATCATGGGCCACGAATAAAGCAAAATCAGAATTAAGTACTTCTTTTAATACCTCTAGGTTTGAAGCAATTATAGGTTTGGAATAGGACATATATTCAAACATCTTTAGCGGCGAAGTATATTTTCCAATATTGGATACTTTCCCGGTATGTACATCTGGTTGGTTCGGAAGTAAACAAACATCAACGTCAACCATTTCCGCCCAGATTTCTTTGTGAGGTATATAACCCTTGAATTGAATATTTTCTGCACTTGTAAGGCTTCTTAACGTGGCAATTTCTTTGTTGTTACCACCAATAATTTTGAAAGTATGTTCTGGCATGGCCTCCGCTAAGGGAATAATGATCTCCATCCCCTTACCGGGGTACAATGAACCAATATATGCAAGTGTGAGCGCCGTTTTATGGCTAAATCTAGGAATGTAGGACTCAGGGGGTAAAGAAGCGGCATCTTCAATTACTTTCACTCCTTTCCGAATGTTGGGGAAAGTCCTTTCAAAATCGTTTTTAATAGCGTGGGTAATGC
>CAZAXA010000745.1:0-2753 GCA_964488965.1 uncultured Phaeodactylibacter sp.
GGGTGGAATTGTTCCGGGAGGAGCCCGGCCTCAGGGAACTCTACGCTCCCCTATACCTCAAGGGGGTGCACAACCTCCTCAACGCCCTGTTCAATACGCTGCAATATGAAAAGTTCGCCGAAGTGCTGGCCGAGCTCCAGTCCTTTCCCCGGCAATATGACATCGGGCGGGAGAAGAACATCGAGGGCCTTTATCACCTATATATATATATACACTCCATTAAAAAACACTTCCTGGAGGGGACTTTCTCCGAGGGGCTCAGGCTGATCCCCGGGCTGGCCAGGATCATGGAGGAAGACCCCTACAACTGGGACGGCCACCGCGTGCTGGTCTTCTACTACCGCATCGCATGCCTGTATTTCGGCAGCGGAGACAATGCCTCCGCCATTGACTACCTCAACCTCATCATCAACCAGAAGAACCCCGATTACCGCGAAGACATACAGTGCTTTGCCCGCATCCTCAACCTGATCGCCCATTTCGAACTGGGCAATTCGCAACTGGTGGAGTACCAGGTCAAATCGGTTTACCGCTTCCTGGCCAAGATGGAAGACCTGCATGCCGTTCAGCGCGAAATCTTCCGCTTTCTGAGAAAAATCCCCCGGATAAAAGAGAGTGAACTCGAACAGGAATTCATCAGCCTCAGGAATACCCTCGCCGAACAGGAGAACGCCCCCTTTGAACGCCGGCCCTTCCTCTACCTGGATATCATCTCCTGGCTGGAATCCAAAATCCGGCATAAACCCGTTCAGGAAATTATCCGGGAGAAATTCATGAACCGGCAGGTAAAGAAGAAGGCGTGAGGGGAAGTGGGAAGCCTGTCTGCGGTTTGGCTTTGTGGTTATATTGCCGTTGTTTGTTGTTTGTTGTTTGTTGTTTGTTGTTCGTGCCGTCCACCATCCACCATCCACCATCCACCAAGGTGTATCCGTTCCTTTTTCAGGGGCTTTGCAAGAAGTATAAAAAAAATAGTAATAATTTAGGGGCAAAAGTTGGCGATTTTGCCTTAAAAAATTACTTTTGTCTAATAAAGTTTTTGATCCCATGAAGAACAGACGGCCTAAAATGCTAAAACGCATGTATCTACCCTTTCCCTCTTCTTATTCTCGTTCTTGTTCTTCAGTACATATCGGTTTCCATATAAATTATAAAAATTTTTCACTGAGAGAGTGAAATAATTCCTTACATTTGACCCCGTGTTTTGCTGTTCCACAGCCTTTCCCAAAAACCCAGGGTTGCGTAGAAGATGCTTCCCTTATTTGAATCTACCGGTTTAAATTCGTTTCTCTATTTATTACGACGACGACCTAAGCAAATAAAACGATCCGGCCCGGACGGCTTTTCTATGGGCTGATGATAGCGACTATACTTTGCATAATCTTTTTTACATAACCTAATTCTTTAAGCAAATTGTGATCTTATGGAAAGAACGAATTTTACTTTCGTTTCCCCTCCCCTTTGGCTTAAGGCATTTTCAATGCTCTTTGTCTTTGGCCTTATGGGGATCCAGCAATCGTTCGGCCAGAACGATACCTGGGCGCCGGTCATCGTGTATCCTTCCCAGGATATCAACGTTGACGTAGACCCCTGCGACCAGGGCGGCGCTGCTGTTATTTTCTTCGAAGTGACTGTTACCGACGATGTTGACGGCGACCTCGTTCCGGATAACGGCGACGGCACGGTCGTCCCCGGCTCCGAGTTTTCCGTGACGGTCAACCCTCCCTTCAGCGGCGGTGTGATCATCGCTTCTCCGGGCGGAGAGACCTTCGCGGGCGTTTTCGCTCCCGGCGCATACCAGGTCCTCATCGAGGCTGAAGATGCCGCCGGCAACGTGCGCCAGGAGGACTTCTTCGTTGTTGTCAGCCAGGACGACCCCACTCCGACCAACCTCTCCTGCAACTTCGCTGTTAATGTAACGCTGGATGCGAACTGCCAGCGCTTCGTTACTCCGGATATGGTACTGGAAGGCGAATTCGGCTGTGCCAATGAATCTGACTTCCGCGTGAACATCGTCAACGACGACGACCCGACCAACGGCGCGATCCTGGACGGCTGCGGCCAGTTCATTTATGAAGTGACCTATGTCGGCCCCGACGTGACCGGCCCCTCTCAGGGCGGCGCCACCGGCGACGATATGGTTTCCACCGGCTTCACCGGCCCCTATGCCCCGGCTAACTGGACGACGAACACCACTCCGGAAGGCTTCATCAACTTCACTGCCAGCTCCCTGCAGATGGGCACGAATGACGACTCCGACTTCGGTGAAGAGACGGCTTCGGCGGCCATCACCATCCCGGGCTTCGCAGGCTCTCTTCCGGGCTGCGATGTTGCCGTCAGCTTCGATTACAACTTCGTGACCAACGAGTTCGTCGGCGGTTCTACCTTCGAACTGTGGGGCTATGCGGTTGACCCGGCATCCGGCAACCTGCAGCAGGTGCTGACTGTTGTTGCTTCCGACGGCGCCAACCCCGGCCAGTTCCAGGGCACGATCAACCTGACATTGCAGGTTGGCCAGGTGCTGCTGCTGGGCTGGGTGAGCACGGACGGCTTCGTCCCGACCGGCGGCTCGGTAACCATCAGCAACTGGACGGCTACCTACCCTGGCGTTTGTTATCCCGCCGACCCGAACGCACCGCTCTTCCCCTTCTTTAACTGGGAAGACTGCTGGGGCTATATCAATGGCGAAGACAAGGCAGCCCCGGTAGCCGAGTGCCCGGAGAATACGGAAACGGGCCTGGCCCGCAAGACGGCGC
>CAZAXA010000746.1:0-2737 GCA_964488965.1 uncultured Phaeodactylibacter sp.
GCCGGGTGGAGAATTTCGGGGTCCGTAGTTTTAGTGGGGCGGGCGCCGAAGGTTTTCCAGCGGGGATGGGTTTTGTTCGTATCCAGGGAGGTTACCGTCAGTTGCGCGGCGTCGGGCGCCCGGTAGAGGTTGCGCCAGCGCTGCATCTGCGGTTTGGGCGGCATGGCCTCTTTCTCGCTGCCGGACAGGGAAGCGCAGTAGTCGGCATAGGCCTTTTCCAGCAGCCGATCGGCCCGTTCCCATTTCCAGTCCGGGACATCTTCCGCACTGTGGCCGTATTGGTAGAGATCCCGGATGAAGTAGTAATCCTCAGCGGGCATCCCGAAGTAAGTTTCCATCGATTGAAGCCGTTGTTCGACCGCAAACAAATAGTCGTCCGTTGCGAGGTGCTTGAGTTTGAGTATGGTGGAAAACGCAGCAGCCAGGGTTTTGTCTTTTTCGTAATGCAGGTAGCTCACATTACCGGGCTGGATGTCCGGATTGCGAACCCCTACCTCCCATAACCGGGAATATACCTGCTTGAGGGCGGACAGGCCGTCGGTACTCAGGCGCATGAACTGCGCGAAATCGGCCTCATGGCCAAAGTGCTCGGTAATAAATCCGGTGAGGTCCTCATCCGGCTGTTCCTTTTCCCGGAGGTAGCGGCCGTACAGATCGTACAGGTTGTCTACTGCCCTAAGCCCGTCAAACACATTCGTACCGTCATCCATCGCGCCGGTGACGGTAAAACCCAGCGCCGTTTTGAAATTGGCGTCAAAATCCCGGAGATCCAGCGCAAATGGAGAGGGGGCGTTATTGCCCTTTTTTCGATAGAATTTCAGCAGGTAGTCGTTGATCCCCATTGCTGCAGCTCCCTGCCAATGGCTTTCCGCATGCCATTGGTGGTAATCCGTCAGGATTCGTTGAAACTGCCCGATGGGAGTCCTTAACTCTCGGGTAATGCCCTCCCTTAACGCATCCAGCGAGCCGACGATATCGTTTTGATCAAAAGGCAGCACAGAAGGCTCCTCTATGGGGAATTCCCGAAGCGTATCAGCCGTTCCCGGCCGCCGGTAAATGAGTTGGAGGATGGACAGGAAGCCCCGGTCAGGCAACCCTTCTTTATCCCCCAGAAAACGTAATAGCGGAACATCGGTAACTTCCTTCTCCACGCACAGGCTCATCAGGCGGGCAATGCGCGCCCGGTTGGCGATCAGATCATCTTCAGTGCGGTATTGAATGGGGTTCCCTTGCTCATCCTTGCCGGCAGCGAGCAAGGTATCCTTTGGAATGAGCAGTACAGACTGATTCGGGCGGAGTTGGGCCAGCACATGCACGTGGTCGGGCAAGGCGGCCTTTTTGACGAATCCGAGGGTTTCCTGGTAGTAGAAGTCCAACTGCCGGCTCGTGAGCGTATTGATCTCCGCCTGTACGCCCTGGAGCAGCTTCAGGAAAGTGAGGAACAAGGCCAGGTGAGGGCGGCTGTAGCGTTCTTTTTTCTGGGGAAAGGCGTCGAAAGCGGCCGGGTCTTCCAGAAAGGCCGCCATTTCCGCGGGATTGCCGGCAAGGAAGGCCGACCAGTCGCCCCGGGCTTCGTTATTGGCATTGTAATAGCTTAGGTGCGCAGCGAATTTTTGGGCAAAGGCCAGCAGATCGGCGATGCTTCGTTCGTCCATCAGGAAGTGGCCCGGATCGAGCGCGGCCAGCCGGCGGGCGACCTGGCTGGCGCCGTCGTGGAAATGAGAGTAGTCCGATCCGGGCCTGGTGCTCATGCGCCTTTGAATTTGGTGTTGGTGGTGATAAAGGCGCCTTTGCCGTTAGCGTATTTCGGGGTGGCATCCGGTTCGGTCCCGCCAGGCGGCGCCGGCAGGATAAATTGCGCCGGGCTGTCCACCGCAAACTCAGCGGTGAAGGTGCTGCCTTTAAGCAGGACGGCCGTGCCGCCGCTCTTGGTCTTGCTCGCTTTCTGATCGCCCCCCAGAGCTGAAATAGTGAGGGTGCCGTTGCCGGGGATGGTATATTTCCCGGCTATGTACATACAGCCCGATACCTGTACGCTACTCTCATCGCCTTCCACGCAGATCTTCTTGCCGCCGATCGTCCCCGGCCCGCTGCCGGTGATCTTGCCGGGGATGACGGCCACTATGGCTGCGCCGAAGGCGGGCTGAAAATTGGCCATGTCACCGTCTGTGAGAATGAAGTCTGCCATCGTTTTAATTATTTGCTTCGTTGATGTAAAACGGATACACCATATTGAAACGGGAATTGCTGGACACCAGCGTGAAATCGAGCCGGATCTGCAGCAAACCTTCGCCGGCCCTACTCTGGTCAATGTCCACCTGGTTGAGCTCGATGCGGGCTTCGTGATACAAGACGGCTTCGGTGATCATCTCCCGGATTTCATTGATGACCGAAGGCCTGATCTCCTCAAACAGATATTCGTCGAGGCCGCTGCCGTAGTCCTCAGCCATAATGCGCTCGCCCAGGCGGGTGCCGAACAGGATTTCCAGGCTTTGCACGATGTCTTCGATGCCGGAGGCCATGGCGGCATCCGCTCCGCCGAGGGTGAACTCCGGCGGGAATTGCCAGCCGGCGCCGAGGAAGGGGGCGTTGGTGGTGTCCATTGCTTAATTGTTTTAAGTAAAACTTTTTCTCCAAACCGCTGAATCAGGGCGCCGCTCAAGCCAGGGCACGGTGGAAAACCGCACCCTGGCGTGGCTCCCCAGGCGGTGCATTTCCTGCACCTCCTGGGTTTTGC
>CAZAXA010000747.1:0-2720 GCA_964488965.1 uncultured Phaeodactylibacter sp.
ACAGGTAGAAATTTCCTGGCTTGCATCGTTGTTGTGATTTTACTGCAAAGGTGGGTGTCTTGAGAGAAAAGCGCAGTGATGAGTGTCACAGTGGAGAGGGGGGCTATAAGGGATTATGCAGTATCAACCCATCGATATTTTTGAAACCCTCGACGTAGATGATTATATTGCTATCGATTAAACGCATAAATTAGTCTTCCCGAAAAGGTAGTTTTCTGTCTTGGCGGTCCTCATCAAGGTTTTTTATCCGTTCTTCAAAATCTGAAGAAGGCGCCCCTTTGTCAATAATTCGATAGTGTTCCCTCCGCTCTTCGACAGATAATGCCGGAGCGGATTCTCCACCATTGACCCAATGATTGATCTTCAATCGTTCAAGTAAGGATAAAAGTAGTTGGAGATCCGCATCATCCTGTATTTCCAGAGTTACTTTTGTCATTTTTTTCAGAGTATTTTACTCTAATATACAATTCTCTCATGGTAAAATGCTTCTTTCCGGCAAACCAGGCAAAGAATTCAGGTAAGACAACAATTCGTTTTTACAAATAACGGTGAGCGCCTCATAAGCCAATCCCGCCACCGAGTCATGATCCAGCGCTATGGAAATGTAGGGTATGCCCTGGTGGACGTAAGCGTCGTGTTGGTGCTTTTCGCCGCGGACGCAGACGATCATGACAGATAAGGCATCATATCCGTCCAGGTAACTGGGGTAGATTACCTGATATAGCATCTTGCACAGGTCGCTGTGATTCAGGTTTATTGCTTTGTCCCGAATACTGGTTGTATCTATGTTCATCGCAGTGCGTAAGTTTTGTGAAAGACCGGCACGACTAACCTTTTTTCCTTTGGGCGCGCCATATTCTCAGGAAGGAAGGGATACGAGGCGATCCGGTTAATCTCGGCCGTTCTGACCTTAGCCAGGCCTCCTGCAACCTCTCTGACATATTCAACGCGCTTAGACCGCAGCCACTGTTGCGAATACCTTTCTGCCGGATTAGTCGTGATCCCGATCTTGGCGATCTCTCCTTCATTCAGCCAGTACTTTCCGCCTTCACAAAGGTAGCATTCATACCAGCCGGAAACAACGGCGAGGAGCACATACTGTTCTGCGTTCTCATTTCGTTCCAGGCTGTCTTCCATCTCCTTCTGCCGTTCTTCGGCCAGTTCCCAGCTCCCGTCCTTCAGCCGCCGGGCAATGTCCTCCCATTTCAGGGCGGCCATTGCCAGGAGCAGGAACAGGATCAGGATTCCCGGCGGAAAGGGGTGGCCTTTCCGGGGTGGGGGAGTATGCTTTTTTACCATTGGTTTTGGGTTGAATTCAATGAGAGCCCATTCATTCCATCATTTTTACCCGGCCGAAGTGCGAGGACAGGCCTTCATTCCTTCGTTTCTTCATTCCCTCCTTCATCTTCCTCCGGCGGTTCGTATTCATACAGCCGCCTCGGGTCGATGTTGAAGGCATAGAAGCCTATGCGCCCTTTGGCATCCCCGATTGTGATGCCGAGGCAGAACCAGGTAAGGGTTCCGTTCGATACTTCCATAGAACTGAACTTGTCATGATCCTCCAGCAGGATTTTTTCGAACCTGCGCGCCGGCCGGAAGAATCGCTGAAAATCGATGGTTTTTGCTTCTCCGTTGTTGAATTTCAGGCGTACCTTGTACCCTTCTATACTTTCGATACTGGCCACCTTGAGAAATAGGGGGGCGCCCATGTGTTTGGTTTTGATGGTTTTGCAATTGGTTGATTGGTTAATCCGGACAAACCTTTGGTGATGCCAAAGCAAATTGTTTATATTGCTTAGCCAAAATGAACGACGATCAAAAGCAAATATAAACAGGATTTATTTTAATCAAAAGGATTTTGATTAAAATTAAGGAAAAAACCCAATAATATTTTAAGTTAAATGTACATCCCTTCCAATCTCAAATATTTAAGGAGCAGGCACGGCCTTACCCAGGCCGACCTTGCCGGCAGGCTGGAGAAGACCAGCGCCGCCATAAGCGACTATGAAAAGGGGAAGTCCACGCCTCCTATGGAGGTGGCCTTTCGGATTTGTGAAATGTTCAACATCAGCCTGGACGACTTTGCCCGCAGAGACCTGCAAAAGGAGGATATCCTGGAGCAGGAAGGCATAGTGCTGGAAAAGGACACCGCCTACAAAAGCAAATATGGCGAGGCCCGGAAGCAGATACAGGCCATGGAGCAGCTCAACCACCTGATGGGCCTTCGCCTGGCCGAACTGGAGCGGGAGATCCGGGAGCAGGCCCCCGCGCTGGCCCGGCGGCTGGGGCTGGAGCAGGAAGAAGAAGAGGCGCCTGAATAAGCTTCGGGTGATCCGAACTCGCTAAAACAAAACGAATATGGCCGAGCAGACCAACCCCTACTGGTATAAAGACGGCATCATTTACGCCCTGCATATCCGCTCCTTCTACGACAGCAACGGCAGTGGTATCGGCGATATTCCCGGGCTCATCCAGAAACTGGATTACCTGGAAGACCTGGGCGTCACGGCTGTCTCCCTGCTGCCTTTCTACAATTCCCCGCTGAAGGACGACGGCTATGACGTGTCCGATTTCACCAGCGTCCATCCGGATTACGGCACGATGGAGGATTTTAAGGAATTGCTCGGCGAGGCTCATAAGCGGGGCCTGCAGGTCATCATCGACCTGATCATGAACCACACCTCCACCGAACACGAATGGTTCCAGCGGGCCCGCAATGC
>CAZAXA010000748.1:0-2708 GCA_964488965.1 uncultured Phaeodactylibacter sp.
AGCTTCGCTCTCGCCGCTTGACCGAGGGGCAGCCGACTTTTTGAGGACGCCCTATTGTAAACAATCATTTTGGATACACCATCTTCTTCCACTACGGAATGGAACGTGAGTTCCTCACCAGTGAAGTTTTTTATGGTGTGCGGATAGTTAAATGGATATTTCATGATACAAATTTTTGACAAAAATAGTACGATGTACTATCTTTGCCAAGAAATGATGCGAAAAAGTTGTACGTTGTACTAATAAATTTTTAAATGACTGATATAGAGATACTTAAAAAGGCGTTGTACTTGTTTAATGAAAAAGGATATGCCCATGTCGGGATGCGGGAATTAGCCCGTGAGCTAAATATAAGCCCGGGAAATCTGACCTATTATTTCAAGAAGAAGGAAGATGTTCTTGCTGCTCTGCTGAATCAGTTTTCAACCCAGAATACGCATACAATTGAATCTTATTTGCAACTCGAGCCTACAAATGCCAATTTTCTTCAACTCATGCGCAACATATTTGAGAATCAATTCAGGTTTCGCGGGGTATATGTTGGCAATCAGTTTTTTCCGGCAGCAATTGCAGAAAAAAAAATATTTGATTACCAGAGTGTAGTAACAAAACGGAAGTCAGCCTATCAGGAGATTTTTTCTTCATTGGGAAAAGCCGGCCAGCTTCAAGTAGACGATCAAGATGTTTCATTTTTAGTATCCTATATCACACTTTTTGGAAGATTTTGGATAACAGAGGCCACCCTTTTTAATAAATCACCAAATAAAGACGAGGTTATTCAACATTATTTGTTCTTGCTGGCAAGACAGTTATCATTGTTCTCAACTGAAGCCGGTATAAAATCGATTGAAGAGTATAGAATAAAAAATTGGGAGTAAGCTTATTTTATTGCTTAGAACTCAAAGGAATGTCTGCGTATCCACCCTCCGAACGCCAAGCTACTGAACCGGTATATACTTAACATACATAAAGTACCAATATAATCGGACACCTGGTTACGTATGTCAGGTAGCTGCTGATATCATGCTGGATGAATTGGCGCCGAAGGATTGGTGAACGATCAGATGAGTGACTTCCGTCATTATTGGATTGGGGTTGGGTGAGCTGCCGGTATCTCCCCAGATAGTCAGTCCGCCGGAATAAATCGAAGCCTGGTTGTTGAGCATCCGGCAGTTGCGAACGGTGAATGTGGCCGGCCCGGCATCGGTCCCGCTTCCGAGATCGAGCCCGCCGGAGTTGGGCGCCATGTTGTTTTCCAGCAAACAATTCTCGATCAGAACGGTGGCTGAACCCGGGTCATAAATCCATACTGCCGCGGTTGCCCAAAACCCGGTGCATACATTTTCCGTGAAGGAGGAGTTGGTGAGGCTGAAGTTGCAATCTTGTCCGACAACTTCCAGGTACAATGCCGAATTGTTGAGGGTTGAATTATTGCCGTTGAACTGGCAACTGTCTATGGAAAAGCCCGCTCCCGTGGAACCCGGCGGCTGGGCTACAAACAATACGCCGCCACCGACATTAGCCATATTGTCTTCGAATATACAATCCACTACGGTCTCGTTGGTCACATTGGCCGTCACCGTCATCACCGTCATCACATTATCCCCCCGGTTCGTCACGAAGTCATCGTCCACATCATCCCCGTTCACGTCGCCGGAGAGGATGGTTTCGTACATTTCAGGATCTCGGCTGCCCGTACTGGCGTCGTAACCGCCAAGCAGGCGGAGATTTTTCTCGATCAGGAAAGTAGCCGTGGGAGTTGCCCCCGGCAGATATGCGCCTCGTGCGACCCGGATCGTATCGCCTGGATCAGCATTGGCAAGCGCATCCTGTAAATCGGTGTAGGCGTTTGGCCAGGAACTGCCGTCATTCATTCCTGCGGCGGTATGATTGACATACGCCTGGGCGGCAGTTTCAAAAAGAAAACCGGTGATCAGACAAAGTAGAATGGTGAGGTAGAAGTTTTTCATGGCGTAAATGTTTTAGGTTACTTTATAATTACGCCATTAAAATGCCCCAGCAGAGCCGCCGCCTGCTACACCTATTGGTGCAAAAATTAGCATTCAGGTTGCAAAACAAATTGCAGGCCTATCGTTGACTAGTATCCAGCTCAACGACCCGTGCAGAAACGGTCCGACGTTTAGGAGGAGGGCTGATCGTTCTGCACATTGTTTGTTAGCGTTCAGCTTTGTCGATGGCCTTTCTTATTTCATCAATGGATTTCCCGGTAATCTTCGATATGGTTTCTACATCCAGCCCCGCTTCATGAGATTTGAGGATCACTTCGATTTTTTCTTCTGCTTTACCTTCCGCTTTGCCTTCGGCCCTGCCTTCTGCCCTGCCTTCTGCCCTGCCTTCTTCGAAAGACGTGTCCACTACATTTTTCAAATCCCGGTAATATTTCAAACTCTCTTCATACCTGGCCCTTTCCTCAGGGTCAAACCGGGCAATCTCCGCTGCTTCGAATAACTTCTGGAATATTCGCTCCTGCAAGGCCGCCGGCCGGTTCTGCAGATATGGAAGGTGCTTCAACACATACATCCACTTGTCAAAATCCGTCTCCAATTCCGATTCCGCCTTTTTGAAATTCGGCATTTCCAGGTATATGAAGGTGAGCTTGTCATAAAACACCTGGCAGTGTTGATCCTTCAGCTTGACTTCATGGCGCACTTGTTCCTTGTGCCGGTCATCCTCAAATACAAAATCCA
>CAZAXA010000749.1:0-2706 GCA_964488965.1 uncultured Phaeodactylibacter sp.
GCTCAACCTCAGCCTTAACCTCAAACCTCACGTTAGATTAAAAAATTGCTCGGTTCAGGCCAGGGCACGGTGGAAAACCGTACCCTGGCGTGGCGTCCCAGTCCCAGGAGGCGCATTCCCTGCGCCTTCTGGGTTTTAACCAAGTTATACTAAATTTATACTGACCAGGCTGGTTTTGAAATGACAAAACCAGCCATGCGCCAGTATAATTGCGTGTCGGCCTATTTACCCGGCACACCCTCCCGAAAGGTATTTATGCAACAACACCGCAGCCAATCCAAGATGTGCTGCATAAACAACTATACCTATCCAGTTCCATCTTCGATGGAAAAGGGCCCATGCCCCTCCTCTCTCTGCAGATGTTTTTTATCTATTCCAGGCATTGTGACGTGTTCATCCAACCTTGGCAACCGCATCGTTTTTTGTACCTTTTGGCAAAAACAAAATGAAGGCAGCCTTCCAATCCCTTTGAGTAAGCGAAATTTCCAGGCTGGCGATAAAGTAACGGTAACCGGGAGCCTTAAGCATCCGTGCGGTGATCATCCTGACTCTTGCTGTAACATTGACGTAATGAGCTTTCCGGAATGGCGAAATTTTTAAGTGGCGTTAAATTTTTCATCCCACTTTTGTTATTTTATTTTGCTGCATCTTCCTGAAACGCCAATGTGGTTTCTCAGAGAATGCCACAAATTCCAACAATGATCATCAAACTGTAAATCTCGTGTATCTGATAGGTTATGACATAGGAAGCTCCTCCGTAAAGGCGGCTATCGTCGAAGTGGAAAACGGCCGGACGGCGGGAGTAGTAAAGTATCCTGAAACGGAAATGGCCATTCATGCCCCGCAGCCGGACTGGGCAGAACAAAACCCGGACGACTGGTGGGACAATGTGTGCAAGGCCACCCGGCGGCTCCTGCGGGACCTCCAGATCGGCCCCGGCGAGATCAAAGGGATCGGCATTGCCTACCAGATGCATGGCCTGGTGCTGGTAGACGCGGACATGCGCCCCCTGCGCCCTTCTATTATCTGGTGCGACAGCCGTGCGGTGGAGATCGGCAACCGGGCCTTTGAGCAGCTCGGCAGGGCCGCCTGCCTGAGTTCGCTGTTGAATTCTCCCGGCAATTTCACCGCCTCCAAGTTGCGATGGGTGCAGGAAAATGAGCCGGAACTCTATGCCCGTGCCTGCAAGTTCATGCTGCCGGGCGATTACATTGCCCTGAAGCTCACCGGCAGGGCCGCCACTACCGCTTCCGGCCTTTCTGAAGGTATCCTCTGGGATTTTCAGAAAAACACCGTATCGGAAGACATCATGAACTATTATGGCATCGGCTCGTCCCTGGCGCCTGAACTGGTTCCCACCTGCGGTATCCAGGGCTGCCTGAGCGCCGAAGCAGCCAGGGCCACCGGCCTGGCCACCGGCACGCCGGTCACCTACCGGGCAGGAGACCAGCCCAACAACGCCCTGTCGCTCAATACCCTCCACCCGGGAGAGGTGGCCGCAACGGGGGGCACTTCAGGAGTAGTGTACGGTGTAGTGGATAAGCTGATCTACGATGAGGAATCCCGGGTGAACAGCTTCGCTCATGTGAACCACCGGCCGGATGCGCCCCGCATCGGAGTGCTGCTCTGTATCAACGGAGCGGGTATTCAATATAGTTGGGCAAAACACCAGATTGCCGGAGGCAGCATCGATTACGGAGAAATGGAGCGCCTGGCCGGCAGCGTGCCGGTAGGAGCTGAAGGGCTTTCCATCCTGCCTTTCGGCAACGGCGCCGAGCGCATGCTGAACAACCGCAATATTGGAGGCCATATCCACCGCCTGCAATTTAACCGCCATCAGCGCCCCCACCTCTTCCGGGCGGCGCTGGAAGGCGTGGCCTTCGCCTTTGTCTATGGCATGCAACTACTACGGCAAATGGGCATTGACGCCAACCAAATCCGCGTCGGTAACGACAACCTCTTCCAGTCGGCTGTCTTCTCCTCCACCATTGCCACGCTGATGGGCTGCCGGATCGAACTGTTCGACACCACCGGCGCAGTAGGGGCCGCCAGAGCGGCAGGCTTCGGCGCCGGATGTTTTGGCAGCCTGGAAGAAGCTATACAGGGCACAAAAGCAACCGGCGCCTACGAACCCATGGAAGACAAGGCGCCTTATCAGGAAGCCTACGAACGCTGGGAAGAAGTACTGGAGGAGGCCATGAATCGCAACACTGCAACACCGCAACACCGCAAAACAACTATAAAACCAACGATATGGCATCAACAAAAGAAAACGTTCTGACAGGCAGAAAGGAATACTTCAAAAGTATCGGCAAGATAAGGTTCGAGGGGCGGGAATCGGACAACCCGCTGGCCTTCAAATGGTATGACGAGGACCGCCAGGTGGGGGGCAAGAGCATGAAGCAGCACTTCAAATTTGCCGTAGCCTACTGGCATTCCTTCTGTGGCGCCGGCGGCGACCCTTTCGGGCTACCCACCAAGGCCTTCCCCTGGCTGGAGGCCAGCGACCCCATGCAACAGGCGCGCGATAAGATGGACGCGGCCTTCGAATTCATCACCAAAATGGGTATCCCCTACTACTGCTTCCACGATTTCGACCTGGTCGCAGAGGGAGAAAGCCTGGCGGATTCCCGCCGAAGGCTGGATGCCATCACCGATTACGCGCAGGAAAAGCAGAGGGCTTCCGGCGTCCGGCTGCTCTGGGGC
>CAZAXA010000750.1:0-2696 GCA_964488965.1 uncultured Phaeodactylibacter sp.
GGAAAACAAGCGTTCGCCGGATATTACCCATACCCGGCAGGTGCTGCAGGGCGATACCCTGCCCGGGCTCAGCAAACAGGTTTACGGCGATGCGAAACATTATCTGATGCTCGCCGAATTTAACGGCCTGAACCATTTTCGCTCACTGGAGCCCGGGATGATGCTGCATTTTCCGCCACTAGAAGAACCGAATTGATGCCGATCGTCACCCCCGACATATTGAGCGAAGGCCAGAAGCTGCCCGCCGAATTCAACCTGCTGAGGCTGGAAGTGATCCGGGAGGCCAATCGCATCCCCTTTGCCCAGTTGGTGCTGGAAGACGGCAATCCGTCGGAAGGGAAATTCCCGCTGAGCGGCCTGGCCTTTTTTGAGCCGGGAAAGGAGATCGAGATCAAGCTGCGCTACGAAGGGGAAGGAAACGCCTCCGAAAGTGTGTTCAAAGGCCTGGTGCACCGCCACAACCTGGAAGGAAGCAAGAAAAAAGCCAGGCTTACGGTGTTTCTGAAAGACAAGGCCTACGCCATGACTATGGGCCGGAAGAGCCAGGTCTTTTCGGAACAAAGCGATGCGGACATCATCAAGTCCCTGATCGAAGGCGCCGGCGCCACCGCCGGAACGATCCCGGCCACGGAGCCCACTCACCCCGAGATCGTGCAGTACTATTGCTCCGACTGGGATTTCATGCTGGCCCGGGCGGAAGTGCAGAACTTGCTGGTTACGGTGAAAGACGGGGAAGTGGCCCTGCAAAAACTGGAAGTGAAAAGCCCGCGCGGTAAAACGCACACCTATACCTACGGGATCAGCGAGATCCATTCCTTCGAAATAGAGGCGGATGCCGGCGAGCAGTACGAAAAGGCAGGCGCCACCTACTGGGACCCCAAAACCCAGCAAATGGCGGAAAAAAGCGAGGCCGCTGCTTTTTCCCTCCAGCAGACGAACCTCGACGGCGCCAAGATCGGCCCCCTCATCGGCGGTAAGGAGTTGCTGCTCAGCAGCGCTGTCGCCCTCGATCCCAAGGAAGCCAAAAGCTGGGCCGACGGCCGCCTGGCCCGCAGCCGCCTGGCCCTGTACAAGGGGACGATCAGCGTGGCCGGCTTTGCCGATATCGAGCTGCTGGACCTGCTCCAACTCGAAAAATTCGGCGCCCGCTTCACGGGAACCAACCTGGTGACCGGCCTGCGGCATACTGTGAGCAAGGACAACTGGGAAACCGATATCCAGTTTGGCCTTCCCGCAACGCCATACACGCAACGGCCGGACATTCAGGACGCCCCGGCGGCCGGACTGTTGCCGGCAGTCCATGGCCTGCAACCCGGCCTGGTAGAGACCCTGGAAGAAGACCCCGACGGAGAATTCCGGGTGAAAGTGAAACTACCGGGCATCGATCCGGATACGGGCATCGTCTGGGCCCGCCTGGCGGCCCCGGAAGCCGGCAAGGAGCGCGGCTACTTTTTCCGGCCGGAACAGGGCGACGAGGTGGTGGTCGGCTTCTTCAACGACGATCCCCGCCAGGCGGTCATCCTGGGCGCCCTCTTCGGCAGTGTCAATGTGCCGCCCCCGGGCATGGAAACCTTCAACGCGGAAAACCCCCTGAAGGGGATCGTCAGCAAAACGGGCATCAAAATGGCCATCGACGACACGGCCAAGACCCTGACGCTGCTGACCTCGGACAGCCAGTCGGTCGTGATCGACGAGCAAAATAAAAAGATCACCATCACCGACGGCAATGCCAACAGCATCACGCTGGACAGCAACGGAATCACCCTCAATGCTGCCGGCGACTTCACGGTGCAGGCCTCCGGAGATATCAAACTCAATGGGGCCAATGTAACCATCGGCGGGGCCGACATCACCCTGGACGGGTCGGGAAATGCCACGGTGAACGGTTCCGATATTGCCCTCAATGGTTCCGGCAATGTCAAGATCAGCGGCAGCGCCGTGGATGTGCAATAGATTTGAATGAATTCTAGTACCAACATTTTGTGCCTGAAGGCACAGCGTGGGAGATAATCGTCCCGCAGGGACGGGATGTAGGTAGAAAATGTATGCCGCAGGCGAGCCCGTGCCTTTAGGTACGGAATATGGGGCTTGCCTGATATCAGATGCCGGATCAAAGTGCATAGATCAAATTCTCAACATAAAAAAGAGCAATAATGAAAGAAATAACCTTAACCATCACGATCGAAGAGGCGAACCTCATCCTGGAAGGCCTGGGCGCCATGCCCTTCAACAAGGTCTACCAGCTCATAGGCAAAATCCAGCAGCAGGCCGGCGCCCAGCTCCAGGAAAACGGCAGCGCGCCTGCTACGAAGGAAGCGGCGCCGGTAAGCCTGAAGCCAAAGAAAAAATAGAAACTATTTAATGCAAAGTAGCCGGACAAGATCAATTTGAGCATGAATGCGGGCAAAACCCAGGAGGTGCAGGAAATGCACCGCCTGGGGAGCCACGCCAGGGTGCGCATTCCCTGCGTGCCCTGGCTTGAGCGGCGCCCTGATCTAAGTATAAGATCGGGCAAAACCCAGGAGGTGCAGGGAATGCACCGCCTGGGGAGCCACGCCAGGGTGCGCATTCCCTGCGTGCCCTGGCTTGAGCGGCGCCCTGATCTAAGTATAAGATCGGGCAAAACCCAGGAGGTGCAGGGAATGCACCGCCTGGGGAGCCACGCCAGGGTGCGCATTCCCTGCGTGCCCTGGCTT
>CAZAXA010000751.1:0-2695 GCA_964488965.1 uncultured Phaeodactylibacter sp.
CACATCGCCATTTCCAGAAGTGCTCCACCGCTATGTAGGAGAGCACATCCATTGAAGATCGGACTGCGACCCTGTTCGGCACCCCGTCGATATTCGCCGTCATGCGGGTAGGAGAGGCATCCAATTTCAGATGGGACTGCGACCCCGCTTAAGAAGCTGTAAGGTTTGTTTCACTTCGCCAACAACTTCTGCAAAGCGGGACTGTCGCTGCGCTCCAACGGCGGCCCCGTTCAAGCCTTACCAGGCTCATTGCATTACAGGCTGGCCGTCAATGGTTTTTTTGACAGGATTAACAGCCCGCCTGCCAGGCCGATATGGCATCTACCTGCCAGGCCGGCAGGGATGTACAGGATTTTGTACCTGTTCATCCAATTTGGGCATTTTTCCCCTTCTTCTGCAACTAAACATTGTGTCTCACGTAAAACTGTTATCCGTTTTCATGAAATGCTTTAAAAACCGGTGGGTAGCGGCTACTTGCGCCCCCAGGCAGTTCCCTGAAAAGGCGGGCGGCCGCTATCCGCAGAGTTTTCCTAACCCGTTGTACTATGAGTAAAACAACTATTCCCAACGGCGCCGCCGCCGGCGCCAGGCCTTCCCTGGCAGAGATGCTGCCTGCTTTCGAGACGGACGCCCGCTTCGGCGAGGAGCAGTCTTCCAAAGTGGGCGGCGACCCGCTCATCCTGCAGAACTTCCTCTTTATGTTCTACGACCAGGATAATGTCACGGCCTCGCTGCGGCAGGAAATCTACCAGATCGACCGGGAAAATGAGCGGCATAGGGAGGCGGCCAGGCAGTACCGGCAGGAGGTGGAAGCCCTGCGCGGCAGCATCCAGAATTTTTTAACCGAGCGAGGGCGCCTGGCTGCGGAACGCCAGAATGAGATCGCCAACAAGCGGGTAGAAATCCGCCGCATCAGGGGCGGGGATTACACCCTGCTGGGCACTAACGCCCATCCGGCCAACCGCCTGGCGTACTGGACGGCGGTGGTGATCCTCCTCCTGCTGACGGCCTACCTGATCAGCTTTTATGCCTCGGTAGTCTACAATGCCTTCCTGCTCGACCCTGTGGCGCTGGCCGCCCGGCAGGCGGATGCGGGAAGCATCTCGACCGTCACCATCACCAACGTGCGGGCCTTCCCGATGGCTTATTATGAATATGGGTTGCTGGGCGTGTTGTTCCTGCTAAGCGGTTCTTTCGTCTTCATCACCCTGGGCTTTCTGCTCTATTGGTTCAGCCATTCCAGAGGCAGCGCCTGGCACTACGCCCTGTATGCTTTCACTTTCCTCTTCGACGCCTTCCTGGCCTACGAGATCGTGCAGAAAATCCACTTTTCCCAGTCGATCGTTACCGATAGCCAGGAATGGTCCTTCGGCATGGCCTTCCAGGATGCCGAGTTCTATATCATCCTCTTTGCCGGCTTCGGTATCTACCTGGCCTGGGGGCTGCTCCTGAAATACGTCCTGGAGGAATTCCACAAAATCCTTCCCGCCATTTCGGGCATCAAACGGCGGCGGGCAGAGATCGGCCGCCTGGAACAGGAGATCAGGGAAATTCAGGCCCAGTTCGGCGAAAAAATCCAAAACCTGGCACGGAAGGCCGATGAGATCGAACAGCGGGAAGTGGGCTTTTT
Source organism: uncultured Phaeodactylibacter sp. (assembly GCA_964488965.1). Taxonomy (GTDB): domain Bacteria; phylum Bacteroidota; class Bacteroidia; order Chitinophagales; family Saprospiraceae; genus JACJXW01. Next base: position 1,631 of record CAZAXA010000751.1, read on the forward strand.
CGTCCATGCTCTGGAGCAAAATGAGGCGCGGATCAACTCCCTGCGGGAAAAATTGCGCAACCACCTGCAAAGCAGCGGCTCCTCGGCGCAAAGCCTGAGGGTTCATATCACTTCCTTCCTCACCGGCTGGTGCAAGAGCATACACGGCGCCCGCCCGGAAGAAGAGGCGAAAACCATGGTGGCGGAATGCCACAAAGTGGTCAACAATTTTTACCAAACCATCGGCTTAAACTAATGATATCATGCGCACGATTTCCCGGCCTTTAATGCTCGCCGCCTGGGCGCTGGCCGTTTCTGGTTGCGGCGACACCTCCGGCCACGGCCCGGGAGGCATACAGGCCGCCGGGTTAGAACCCCTCAATGTGGTGATTGTCCTGGACCTGTCCAACCGCCTGGTGAAAACCCCCGGGCAGGCCGAAAAGGACCAGGCCATTATCCGGTCGGCGCTGGATATTTTCGCCGAACGGCAAAGGAGGCAGGCCTATATCACTTCCAACGACCTGCTCAGGCTGGTCGTCGCCCCTCAGCCCGACGTGCCGACCAGCACCAATGACAGCCTCCGGGTGGATATGAAGGAGAAAAGGGCAAAGGCCGGCAATACCACCCTGATGGGGCTGCCCAAGTTCAAAGCAGAACGGAGCCGCTTCGAGCGCGAACTGGCCCGGCTGTACGAGCAGGCCCTGGCCAACCCCTTCACCGGCGCCGACCTGTACACCTTCTTCTGCACCGAACTGCCCAGGAACTTCAGTGATCCCAACCGAAAAACCAAAGTGCTGGTGCTGACCGACGGCTACCTGGAGTTCGACCGGCAGTACCTCTTCCGCCGGCCGGATTGCACCTATATGCGGGAACTGGACAAGATGCGGGTGGACAAAGATAAATGGAAGAGCCGCTTCGAACGGAAGAACCTGGCGCTCTGCCCCTGTTCCGGCCAGCAGTTTTCCAATACCGAAGTGCTTTTCCTGGAAACCGCCCCCCTCTATAAAGGCGCTTCCGTCTACGAGTTCGCCATGATCGAACACTACTGGAAAACATGGTTCGACAGCATGGCCCTGCCCGCCAGCA
>CAZAXA010000752.1:0-2685 GCA_964488965.1 uncultured Phaeodactylibacter sp.
GGCAGGCGCCGAGTTGTTGGCCACCCAGAGGTTGCCGTCCTCATCCAGGGCCAGGCCGGCGACGCGGACGCGGGGGTCGCCCTGGGCGCGTTGAAGGGTGGAGTTGGTTTCGATGTACTGGGTGATGGTTTCTCCGTCCAGTTCGATCAGCCCCTCGGTGAAGCTGCCCACGAACACTTTGCCGTTGCCGGGATGGGCCAGGATGGTGACGAAATCCACCGGGTCGTCGTCATTGGTATTAGGGTCGGGGCCCTTGAGGGCGTCGACCAGCTGCCGGTTGTAGATCGTCCATTTCCCGTCGATGAAGGAAGCGAAACCGTCCGGGTTGAAGCGGGCGCTGAGGGTTTGGTCCAGGCCGCCGGTGGCCAGCCACAGCTCGCCGTTGACGATGTCCATCTCCCAGGCAGATTCCGACCAGGGGGAGTCGAATTCCAGCGTTTCACAAAAGCTTTCCGCCACGCTGCTGCCGACGCGGAAGCCGCTGCGCACCCGTTCGTTGGCGTACCAGACGCGCCCCTTGCTGTCTTCGATCGCATAATTGGGCGTCTGTACGCAGGAGCCGCCGATGATGCCCCTGGCTTCATCCGGGAAAAAATACACGATCCGGCCCGGGCGGAAACCCGCCAGCAGGTGGAAGCCCTCGTGGCTCAGGAACTCCAGAGTGGAGCCTATCTCGTAGTGGACGAAGTTCAGCCGGCCGTTTTCATAGCGCCAAAGGGTATCGTTCACACCCAGGTATAACCGATCGTTGAAGGTGGCAAAAGCCCTGGCCCGGTAGTCCGGCGGGAAGCCCTCTTCCGGGCCCAGCAGTTTCCAGTTGCCGAAATCGTCGAGGTTTACATTGCTGACCGGCGCCCGGTAGACGCCCTCGCCGGTAGCGGCATAGATAGCCCCCCCGAACAGGTGAACGGACTCTACAGGGATGCCGGTGAAAGTGGTGAAGACAAACTCGTTGGCGAAGATGTTGATCTTGGAGACCCCGTAATTGGCGGCCAGGTAAACCGTCGAGTCGCTTTCGGTATACAGGCTGTTGATCCGTTTCTCGCCGACAAAATTGCTGAAGTTCCGGATCTGGTTCATGGTCACGATCTCGCCGTCCGGCTTCAGCAGGTCGATCACCGTATTGTTGTACACCACTATGAGGATATCGCTGAGCTCGTTATAGCTGATGAAGGCTATGCCTACATTACTCAGGCCGTCTACTTTGGAAATGAAGCGTGTCGAACGCTCTTCCTTGTCCAGTTCCAGGATCACAGAGCCGGTGGAATAAAAGACTTTATCTTCGCTCTGGGTTATGTATTTGCCGGTGTGCAGGGGCAGGTGGCTACGCCATTGGCCGATGGGAAGTACGTTCTGGCCGGGGAGGGGCGCTGCCGCCAGGAGCATGAAAAGGCAGAAGAGTAGTGTGTAGCGCATGATTCGGGAAATTTGATTTGCACATGAATAACTGGCCCGCAAAGTTAATATTGTTTCCAGACAAGAGTTTAAAAGGCAAACGGGCGACGGTTTTACTCCCGGTACAGGCCGGTGGATTCGAGGTATTTATATACCGCATCCGGCACCAGGTACTGCACGGAGTAGCCTTCGCGGATGCATTCGCGGATATAGCTGGCGCTGATGTGCATCTGGGGCGCATCGAAGTGCCGGACATTGGGGTGGCCGGCAAACTGGCCGGGTTCATAGCCGGGGCGTTGATAGACGTAAATCTCGTAATCCCGCAGGAGCAGCTCGTAGTTTTTCCATTTGTGGAGGGTAGCCAGGTTATCGCTGCCCATGATCAGCACAAAAAGCCTATCGGGGTATTTTTCCCGCAGGTAAGTAAGGGTATCGATGGTGTAGGAAGGCTTGGGCAGGCCGAACTCTATGTCGGAAGCCCGCAGGCGGAAGTTGTCGCCGATGGCGAGGCGGACGAGGTGAAGGCGGTCGTAATCCCGGGCGAGGCTTTGTTTGGGCTTGAGCGGGTTCTGGGGGGAAACCACGAGCCAGACCTGGCCTAGTTCTGCCCGGCTGGCCATAAAATTGGCTATGATCATATGCCCCACGTGGACGGGGTTGAAAGAGCCAAAGAACAAGCCTGTTTTTTCGTTGCCACCTGCCATAGCTGCGTCTATTCCCGGATGGCCTCTTCTTCTATATATTCCTCCAGCAGGCTGTCGGGGATGGACTCGATGACATCATTTTCTATGATGATATCCTCTTCGGGTGCATCGACCAGCCACTGGCCGTCTATGCGGATGAGCTTGTAATCGGTCGTATAGCGTTCGTACTGGTCTTCCAGCACACAGTTGCAGACAAGGGTGTCGCCCGGGCCTTTGCAGAAAAGCGAAAGGAATTTCGTATCCAGCAGGGTGGAATCCGTCTGCTCATTTTTGATGATCTTTTCCAGTTCGGCCAGCCAATCCCGGCCTTTAGGCGTACTGAGGGCCCGCGCCTCTTCAAATTTGTTCTTGTCGATATAGGCCTGGTATTGCCGCAGCACATCTTCCGGTTTTTCCGGTTTCGATCTTTCCTGTTTGCATCCGGCGAGGGTTGCCACAGCGGCAATGAGGCAAAGTATAGGTATTGAGGTATTCATTCAAAGGTGGCGTTGCAGTTTGCGTTTTCGGCCTTTTAGTTGCTCAGCATAACAGGCATGACCAGCATGAGGATATCCTCCCCTTCAGATTCTTCCACCGGAAGGAGTAT
>CAZAXA010000753.1:0-983 GCA_964488965.1 uncultured Phaeodactylibacter sp.
ACCTATATCGGCTATGACAGCATCGTCGTCGAAATACCGCTCAAGGCAGGGTCCATCGTTTACAAGAGCCTGTATATGAAACCCAGCGCGGTGAACCTGGAAACCGTCAACGTGTCGAGCCGGCGGGAACAGTCGCGCTCCGACATTCAGGTGTCCAAGGTTACGGTCACGCCCAAGCAAATCCGCTCCCTTCCCTCTACGGGCGGAGAAGCGGATATTGCACAATACCTGCCGGTCCTGCCGGGGATCATCGTGTCGGGCGACCAGGGGGGGCCGCACTACATCCGGGGGGGCTCTCCCGTGCAGAACAAAATCCTGCTGGACGGGATGACCATTTTCAACCCTTTCCATTCCATCGGCTTCTTTTCGGTCTTTGAAACCGAGGCCATCCGCAGTGTGGATGTCCTGACCGGGGGGTTCAATGCGGAATACGGCGGGCGTATTTCGGCCATCGTTGATATCAAAACCCGCGAAGGGGATAAGAAAAAGCTGAGCGGCCTGGCCTCTGTCAGCCCCTTTCAGGCCAAAGCCCTCATCGAGGGGCCGATCAAAAAGCTCGGAGGGCCCGGCACCGGCAGCACCTCCTTCCTGCTGACCGGCAAGCACTCATACCTGGATCAGACCTCCAAGGCCCTGTACAGCTACGCAGTGGATAAGGGGTTCTTCTCTTTCGCTTCCGCCGACACCAGCCTCCCGGACCTCAAAAAGTCCGACATAGGGCTGCCCTACACCTATACGGATGTCTTCGGGAAGCTGTCTTTCGTTGGCGGCAACGGCAGCAAGCTCAACCTTTTTGGTTTCAACTTTACCGACCAGTTCGACTTCATCGGGCTGGCCAGGCTGGATTGGAAAACGCTGGGCGCAGGCGCCAATTTCACTCTGATACCGCCCAACTCCAATGTGATCATGGATGGCACCATAGCCCTGTCTGATTACGAGATCAAACTGGGAGAGGCTGACGGCCGCCCCCGGAGGAGCCGGGT
>CAZAXA010000753.1:993-2664 GCA_964488965.1 uncultured Phaeodactylibacter sp.
GTGAACAGCTATAACGCCAGCCTCAACTTTTCCTACTTCGGCAGCAACAACCAGATCAACTACGGCTTCGAATTCATCGGGTTCAACACGGATTTTGAGTTTCGCAACGCCCTGGGCGTGCGTTTTCAACAGGAAGATTTTACTACTGAACTGGCCGGCTACTTCAAGTACAAGCAAAGGATCGGCAACCTCATCCTGGAACCAGGCATGCGCCTTCATTATTATGCCTCTCAGTCGGAACTGTCGATGGAGCCCCGCTTCGGCCTGAAGTACAACATCACCGACTTCCTGCGCTTCAAGCTGGCCGGCGGCTTCTATTCACAGAACCTCATCAGCACCGTCAATGACCTGGATGTGGTCAACTTTTTTATCGGCTTCCTCGCCGGCCCGGAATCGACCATTTTCAAGCCGGGAACGCGCGAGCCGGCTAACCACAACCTCCAGAAATCCTTTCATGCCGTTGGCGGGCTGGAGATCGACCTGCTGGATAATTTATTCCTGAATGTGGAGCCTTATCTCAAGCGCTTCAACCAGTTGATCAACATCAACCGCAACAAACTCAGCGAAACGGACCCCAACTTTATCACGGAGACCGGCAATGCCTACGGTATCGACTTTTCACTGCGTTACGAAACCGGCAGCCTCTACCTCTGGGGCACCTATTCCCTGGGTTATGTGCGCCGGGACGACGGGGAACAGGAATACCCCACCATCTTCGACCGCCGCCACAATGTAAACTTCCTGGGTTCCTATACTTTCGGCAAGAATAAGGCCTGGGAAGCAGGCCTGCGCTGGAACCTGGGCTCCGGCTTTCCCTTTACCCAAACCCAGGGTTTCTACGAACAGAATAATTATACCGACTTCATCTTTACCGATATCCTTACAGGGAATTTTGATCTCGGCACCATCCTCAGCGATAAGCTCAATGGAGGGCGCCTTTCCTACTACCACCGGCTGGACGCGTCCCTTAAGCGCTCTTTTGAGTTCAGCAACAAGAGCAAACTGGAAGCTACCCTCAGCGTCACCAACGTGTACAACCGCGATAATGTGTTCTACGTCGACCGGGTGACGAATAACCGCGTGGACCAGTTGCCCATTATTCCGAGCCTGGGCCTGCAGTTCACGTTCTGAGGGTTAAGGGCGGAAATGAGCAGCTCCCGGCTGGCGGAGCAGGTCGGGTGAAACAAGTCGACTGTCTCCCGCTGGCGCTCCAGCAGCATGCAGTCCGATGTAGAGGCCTTATTCAAGATCGCGGAAGCGCTGGATGTGCGGGAGTTGCTGGTGAGTACCAGTCCGGTCAGATCGAAATAACGGGAGAATTCGCCAGTATTTAAGGCTCTGCGAGGTTACAGCAACTATGAGCAGTTTGCCAGCGAACATGAGATCAACCTCTTGAAATACCGGAGATATGAGAATAGGGAAAATCTGCGCTTCAGCAGCTTGCTGAAGGCGCTGGATGTTTCACTGGCGGAGTTTTTTGGAGACGGGCTTGAATGAATAATGAGGTCAGATGTTAACATTCGTGTTACCGTAGCAATTTTTCGGAAGAGCGTTTTTGTGTTTATGCGTTTCCTCTTGAAAAAAATGTTGAAAGAGTTCGCCATTAAAGGTGTTTGGCACTGAAATCATCCCCTAACATCCTCTATCCCCGTCGCCACTTCATAATCCACT
>CAZAXA010000754.1:0-1511 GCA_964488965.1 uncultured Phaeodactylibacter sp.
TATCCGTCCGGGTTTTCCGGAGGGTGTTGGCCTGGGCTTTACCCCGGGCCTCGGCCACCCCTTCTGCAAAATTGGCAAAGAGCAAAGTGAGGAAGAGGATGAGGGTGACGGCACCGTTATAAACCGCACCCCCCAGTGCCTCCCGGCCGGGGAACAGGGAGAGCAGCGTTACTACCACCATCACCACAGTGCCGATCTCCACCGTGAACATCACCGGGTTTTTGATCATGGAACGAGGATCGAGCTTGGCAAAGGCCGCGCTCAGCGATTGCCGCAGGATAGGCCCGCTGAAGATCGATCGGTTAATATATGGTTTCATTTTTTTTGGCTTAATATACACGAATGCACTTATACACTTAAACACCTAGAAATTCCGCCACCGGCCCCAGCGCGAGCGCCGGAAAGAACGACAGGGCGGCCACGATGAGGATCACGGCCAGCAGGACTGCCCCGAAGGCAAAGCTTTCCAGTTTCAGGCTGCCCGCCGATTCGGGAACTGGCTTTTTCACTGCCAGGGAGCCGGCGATGGCCAGCGGCCCGATGATGGGCAGAAAGCGGCCCAACAACATGACGATGCCCGTGGTGATATTCCAGAACGGCGTATTATCACCCAGGCCCTCAAAGCCGGAGCCGTTATTGGCAGCGGCTGAGGTGAACTCGTACAGCATTTCGGAGAAGCCGTGGAAGCTTGGGTTGTTCAGCCAGCCTAATTCCGGGTTGGCCGTGACGGCATGGCTGGCCAGGGCCGTTCCCGCCAGGATGAGCAGCGGGTGCAGGACGACGACCAGGGCCGCGATCTTGACCTCCCGGGCCTCCAGCTTTTTGCCCAGCAGGCTGGGCGTACGCCCGATCATCTGCCCGGCGATGAAGACGGACACTACCAGGAATACGAAGAAATTGATGAATCCCACTCCCACGCCGCCATAGAGGGCGTTGATGAACATATCCAGAAGGAATACTCCTCCGGAGAGCGGCATGAAGCTGTCGTGCATGGCGTTGACCGAGCCGTTGGAGGTAGATGTGGTGGAGACGCCCCAAAGCGACGAGGCCACCGGCCCGAAACGCGCCTCTTTGCCTTCCATGTTTACAGTTTGCGCCAGCCTCATGTCGGCAAAAGCAGGGTTGCCCTCGATCTCCTGCCAGGCGGCGAAGGCCGCAAAGCTGATGAACAGCAGCGTCATGATGCCGAAGAACAACATAGCCAGCTTCCTTCGGCCCAGGTAGAAACCGAAGGTGAACACCAGCCCGATGGGAATCAGCAAAATGGCTATGTTTTCAGCGATGTTCGTCAGGTAATCCGGGTTCTCGAAGGGGTGGGTGGAGTTAGGGCCGAAAAAGCCGCCGCCGTTGGTGCCCAGTTGCTTGATGGCCACCATCGGAGCGGCCGGGCCGCCGGCCACCTTTTGCGTTTCGCCTTCGAGCGTGGCAACCTCCTGCAGGCCCCTGAAGTTGGACGTCGAGCCGTTGAAACTCAGGAAAAGCGACAATACCACTGCCAGGGGCAGTAAAAT
>CAZAXA010000754.1:1521-2651 GCA_964488965.1 uncultured Phaeodactylibacter sp.
GCTGCCCGATCTGTTGGCCAGGCCCTGAAAGAGCAGGGCGCAGGCCGCTATGCCTGTGCCTGCGCTGACAAACTGGAGCCAGGCCAACACGCCCAACTGGGTGAAATAACTCGCCGTAGTTTCGCCGGAATAGTGCTGCAGGTTGGTGTTGGTGACAAAGCTGACGGCGGTATTGAAAGCCAGGGTGGGTTCCCAGTTGCCAAAACCGTTGGGGTTCCAGAGCGGGATGAAACCCTGAAGGGAAAGCAGCAGAAAGGCCAGCAGGAAAAAGGCGATATTTACCGACAGCATGGCCTTCATATTCTGCTTCCAGTCCATCTGCTCATCGGGATCGATGCCGCACAACCGAAAGATCGCGTTCTCGAGAGGCGCCAGAAAATCCAGCAGGCTCCGTTCCCCTTTGAAAACCTTCGCCATGTATCGGCCCAATGGCCAGGCGAACGCTGCCGAAAGCAGGAAGATCAGAATAGCGCCTGTAATTTCCGTTTTCATACAAAACTAGAATTTTTCAGGTTTTATAATCGCATAGAGCAGGTACGCCAGTACCAGCAATGAGAGCAAGAGCAATGCAGTCATAGTTATTCGTTTATGAGCTGATCAAACCAATCAATAAATTTCCACAGGATTCCAAATACAGCCAGCGCCAGCATGATCGTGGCAAGGCAGAGCAGTACTTCCATTTTCAGATGATATTTAGGTGAAAAAGCATTACGATCAACAATATCAGCAGGAACATGAAAATCAGAGGCCAGCGGAGGCGCCGGTTGGATTGATACCATTCTTCCGGTGTCATTTCGGGCCGCGCCTCTTTTCGTTCGCCGCCTCTTTTCGTTCGCCGTTCCATATTTTCCATATTTCTTTGATCCAAACCCCTGCCATGGCCGCGTTCAGCAGCGCCAGGGTAATTATTCCTATGATTTGGATCGCGTCTGACATGATACCTTGGGTATGCCAAAAGAAATGCCAGGCGAGGCGAGCTGGCAAAGGGTTTTCTGCAATCATTTGATTGCCATAATTTTAGGAGAAAAAAAGAAAAGAGGTTTCATCTGGCGCAGGCCCTCAACCATGCAGAAACTGAAAGGAGATTGCAGAAAGTGAATGGTGGCCCATATTAAGTCGGAAGTGCGAAG
>CAZAXA010000755.1:0-2643 GCA_964488965.1 uncultured Phaeodactylibacter sp.
AATAATTTAATTTTTTTTAGATTTGATAGGGGGGGTAAACCGCATTAGAATACCTCTCTTCATCATAGAGCATGGGTTTTGGGAGTGAAAGAAGTAGTTATCCGGCCCCAGAGTAACGTTTAATCAAAAAATTGCTGCATAGTACTCCTCCAATAAAATAAGTTCATCAATCTTGAAACGTGGTGAAATCCGCGAGCTTTTTATTTAAAGCCGGAGGATGGGCCACATTTCAGAATCTCTAAATGATGATCTTATTTTTTGAGCACTATCATAGTGGAATTTTGCTGAAGCAAGTTACGCTTCTCGATAAATATTTCCAATATCAGCAATGTTAAAGTTTTTCGGGCTACCTTGGCCTATGGCGCCATGTTCTGATGAGTTGTTGCGCGGCCGGCATCCAATAAACATCCAGGTTGTTAATCCCGATAATTCTTTATCTTGCAATATGAAGCGCTTCATTTTCTTTCTACTGCTCCCGGCTCATCTCTTATCCGCCCAACCCGAAGAGCTATCCGCTCTGTTCAACACTCTGAAAACCCAGGACAGCCTCCTGTTCGAAGCCGGTTTCAACACCTGCGATATCAGCCGGTTCCGCGCCCTGCTTAGCGAGGACATGGAGTTCTACCACGATCAGTCGGGCATCACTGACTCGAAGGAAGCCTTCATTGGCAGTATCGGGAACGGGCTGTGTAAAATGGAATACAAGGCCATCCGCAGATTAGTGGAAGGCAGCCTGCAGGTATTTCCCATGTACAACAACGGCCGGCTCTACGGCGCCATCCAAACCGGCGAGCACCGCTTCTACGCCATCTATCCGGGCAAGGAGGAGGCGCTGACATCCACGGCGAAATTCACCCACCTCTGGCTGCTGGAGGAGGGGGAGTGGAAGCTGGCCAGAATGCTGAGTTATGATCACCAGGCGCCAGGACAATAGCCCCGTGCCGCGATCATCCTGATCGCCGGGCCCCGTGCCGCGATCATCCTGATCGCCGGGCAATAAGTATTATAAACGCATTAAACCTTTCCGAATAAACACAGTCAAAGCAAACGATCCCGTTTCTATAACCAAAACCAGAAATATGAACACCTTGAAAAAACTGATCTTCCTCACCCTGGCCCTTCCCCTTTGCTTTTCTGCCCAACTGGCAGCCCAGGAAACTGAAGAAGGCGCCATTCTGCCCGGCGAAAATTTCAGCCTGGAAGGCGCCCTGGAACTCTTCAAAAAAGCGGAATCTCCCGAAGAATTTGAAAAATTGCTGAACACCGAAGACAACTACGTCAACAACCTCGACCTGAACGAAGACGGGGATATCGATTACATCCGCGTGGTGGACAATGCTGAAGGCGACGTGCACGCCTTCGTCCTGCAGGCGCCGGTGAATGCCGGCGAGTCGCAGGATATTGCTGTGATCGAACTGGAAAAGACGGGCCCGGAGGCGGCCATCCTGCAAATCCTGGGCGATGAGGATATCTATGGGGAAACCGTGATCGTGGAGCCCTTTGATGCAGAAGAGAAAACCGAAGGCAAGGGCGGCCCTTCGCCGCAGGTCAGCCTGGCAAGAGTGGTAGTCAATGTATATTTCTGGCCGGGCGTGCGTTTTGTGTACACCCCTGGCTACCGGGCCTGGGTTTCTCCCTTCCGCTGGGCGTATTACCCCGCCTGGTGGAGGCCGTGGCGCCCCTATCCGTTACATGTGTACCGGCCGAGGGTTGCCGTCTATGCTCCTCGTTGCCGCGTTGTTACTACCCACCGCGTGGTTCGCGCGCACCGGGTGTACACCCCGCATCGCACCTATTCCAGTACGGTGCATACCCGAACCGTGACGGTCAGAGGAAAGAATGGCAAAGTAGTGGGAAGAAAGACGACTACTACCGTGAGGGGGCCGCGCGGCAAAGTGAAGGCCAGAAGGTCCACAACCACGGTAAAACGGGGGAGAGGGCGCAATTGACTGGCCACAAACCTTTGAGGTTTCGCAAACCTCAAAGGTTTTTACCGTTATATTAACAAAATGAATGATCCTGTCATGCCTCCCGGGCTGGAGTTCCGCCTGGAAAACGACGCGGCCATCATCGCCCGCCTGAACCGCCATGTTCATACGCCTCATTATGAAAGGCATCCGGGCCGGTACGCTCCCTACGATTACGATAAGTTTATCGGATGGTATGAATCGGTGCTGTCCAAAGAAGGCGCCTATGGGCTGATCGCTTACCTGGGGGGCGAGCCGGTGGCTTACGCCCTGCTGGTCCACAAAAAGAATAATGGCGAACATGCCATGCTGGCCGAGGATTATGAATACGTGCACGTCGAAGAGATGGCGGTGGCCGCAGAACACCAAAACAAAGGCATCGGCAAACAGCTGATTGCCCGAATCCGCGGGTTCTGCCGGGAGAAGGGCGCCAGGCGCCTTCAGCTAAGCGTCTGGCTGGACAATGAGATCGCCAGGGGCTTCTACGAAAGGGAAGGTTTTGAGGGGTATCTGATGTACATGGAAATGGAGGTTGAGTAGATGCGGCGGAGGCTTTACAAAAATAACCGCCTTCCCGGAACTTTTCCCGCTCTTCTTTCTTTTTGAAAAAGTATTATAATGATTCTCCTCACTTTATGAGTTTATGCACGAGAAGCGGGAATATAAATTCCCGCGT
>CAZAXA010000756.1:0-2638 GCA_964488965.1 uncultured Phaeodactylibacter sp.
CTGTCGTCCAGCATAGTGGTGACCACATCGACGAAGGGTACGGCGGCAATGACCCCTCGCCACAATTCCGGGCGCATGTTTACCACGGCGCCCATCAGCAGCCCGCCCGCGCTGCCCCCCATAGCAAAGAGCCTGTCTTTGCTGGTGTATTGGCTGGCCAGCAGGAATTCGGCGCAATCGATGAAGTCGGTAAAGGTATTTTTTTTCTTCAGCAGTTTGCCATCTTCATACCAATGGCGCCCCAGTTCTTCACCTCCTCGCACATGGGCGATGGCGAAGGCGAAGCCGCGGTCGAGCAGGCTGAGCCGCACCGAGCTGAAATAGGGCTCCATGCTGTGCCCGTACGAACCGTAGGCATACAGCAACAGCGGGTGGCTGCCGTCTTTTTTGAATCCCTTGCGGTAAACCAGAGAGATGGGCGCCTTTACCCCGTCGCGGGTAGTGGCGTAGAGCCGCTCCGAGTGGTAATATTCTGGTTTGAAGCTGCCGACCACTTCCTCCTGCTTGAGCATTATCAGCTCCCGGGTTTTCATGTTGTAGTTGTAGACTGTATTCGGAGTGGTGAGGGAGGTATATCCAATGCGTAACCATTCCGTGCCGAAGTCCGGGTTGATGGAAACATAGGCCAGGAAAGCTTCCTCCCCGAAGTCGATATAGTGTTCCGGGCCCTTCCATTGCCGGATGCGAAGCTGGGTGATGCCGTTGATGCGTTCTGAGAGGACGAGGTACTCCCCGAAGAGGTCCATATCCTCCAGCAGTACATCTTCCCGGTGCGGAATAAGTTCCTTCCAGTTATCTATGGTGGTTTGGCCCTCGTCCGTGGCCATCAGGCGGAAGTTGCGGGCTTCAAGGTTGGTGCGGATGTAGAACTTATCCTGGTGGTGGGCAATGCTGTATTCCAGGCCCCGTTGCCGGGGCTGAATGACCCTGAACTCGCCGGTGGGTTCATCGGCGGGCAGCACCCGGTATTCCTGGCTCAGGGTAGCGTAAGAGCCGGCGATGATGTATTTTTTGGATTTGGATTTGTAGACAAAGGCCCGGAAGGTAGGATCGTCTTCGTGAAATACCTCCACGTCCTCTTCTGCCGGGCTGCCCAGCACGTGGCGGAAAATCTTGTGAGGGCGGAGGGTTACGGGGTCTTTGGCAACGTAGAAAACCGTTTTGTTGTCGTTGGCCCAGGCGGCGGCGCCGGAGGCGCCGGGGATGGCATCTTCCAGCATCTCTCCGGTTTCCAGGTTTTTGAAACGCAGGGTATAAATCCGGCGGCTGACCGTGTCTTCTCCGAATACCAGCAATTTATTGTCCGGGCTGACGCTTCGGCCGCCGATGTCGTAGTAACTGTGAGAAGCTGCCAGCTCGTTCTCATCCAGCATGATCTCTTCCGCTGCTTCGGGGCTTTCTTTTTTCCGGGAATAGATGGGGTGTTCCTTACCCTTCTCGTAGCGGGTGATGTAGTAATAACCATTATCCTTATAAGGCGCTGATTCTTCATCCGGCCTGAGGCGCCCGATGATCTCCTGATACAGTTGCTCTTCCAAAGGCTTCAGGTGGGCCATCATTTTTTCCTTGTATTCATTTTCAGCGCGAAGGTATTGAATCACCTCTTCGTTTTCCCTTTCATTGAGCCAGTAATAGTGGTCGATGCGGGTATCGCCGTGGATGCTCAGCACTTTAGGTTTTTTTTGCGCCCGGGGAGCCTGCAGGCCAGCAATATTACGCATGGTATTGTCAGGTTTGCTGTTCATTTTTTAAAGCAGTTGCGAATTTAGCCAATTTTCATTCCTTATTTAAATGCCCGTTTAAAATGCTACATTTGCGCTGCCATGCGCCTCAGAACGTCATACCGGCAGATACTTTCCATTTCGGCCCCGATCATGTTGGGCAGCGCTGCGCAAAATGTCATCGCGTTGAGCGATAGCGTATTCCTGTACCACCTCAGCCAGGAGGACTTTGCTTCTATTGGCTTTGTCGGTGTTTTTTATCTGGTTGTCGCGGCCATTGGATATGGTTTTTCCCGTGGAGGCCAGATCATGATCGCCCGCAGGATGGGGGAGGGCAACAGGCAGGAGGTCGGCCGCACTTTTTATTCCATGGTGTACTTCGAGCTCGGCCTGGCGGTAGTGATGTTCCTGTTTATGCAGTACGGTTGTTACTACTTTTTCAGCCTTATAATCGACTCGCCGGTCGTTTTTGCCAAAAGCCTCGAATACCTGGAAACCCGCTCCTGGGGCATTTTCTTCAGTTATATCGGAGTAGCCATTATTGCCCTGTACACCGGAGTGGCCCGCACCGGTTTTATCATTCTGGATACGGTGATACTGGGCGTGATCAACATCGTGCTCGATTACGGCCTCATATTTGGCAAATGGGGCCTGCCGGCGATGGGCATCGCCGGGGCCGGGCTGGCCAGCACCATCGCCGAGATCGTGGCCTTTATCGTCTTTTTCATCTACATTCTTTTCGACCGCCCCGCTCGTGCTTACCACCTATTCCACCTTCCCAGGGTGGATTTTAAACTCATCCGCCAGCAATATCGCCTCTCCATACCTATTGTCGCCCAGGCCTTTGTAGGCCTGGGAAGCTGGTTTGTGTTCTTTGGCATCGTTGAGAACCTGGGAGAGCACGAACTGGCCATCAC
>CAZAXA010000757.1:0-2634 GCA_964488965.1 uncultured Phaeodactylibacter sp.
GGGCATCCATACCGGCCCCCTCATCATGGGCATCATCGGCGACCATAAGCGCATGGACGCCGCCACCATCGCCGATACCGTCAACACTGCCTCGCGGGTGGAAAGCCTCACCAAGTATTACGGCGCCAATATCCTGCTCACCGAAGAGAGCCTCCAGCGTTTCCCCAAACGGGAAGACTGCCTGCTGCGCTACCTCGGCAAGGTGCAGGTGATCGGCAAACAGAAAGCCCTCGGCCTGTACGAGTGCTTCAATGGCGACGAACCCTGGCAGCGGCAGCAGAAACAGGAGAGCCTGGCCGGATTCCGGGAGGCGGTGGACGCTTATTTCCAAAAAGAGTTCTGGGATGCCGGCCACGCCTTCGAGAACCTCCACCAGCGCTACCCCGAAGACGGCGCCGTCCGCTTCTTCCTCAACGAGGCCCGCCGCCTGGCCAGCGAGGGCGCGCCGGAGGGCTGGACGGGAGTGGTGGAGATGAGGGGGAAGTAGGGGGGATTCGTGTATTTTTACCCGGACGAGCGCAGCGAAGATTTATCCGGCTGGCTAGGCGAAGGCCTGCATCAATCCATGTCGTTAGTGAAGTTGCTATCTTTTCCCAGACAGGAATGATAAGCAGATATTTTTTCCTTTTTGAGGATATTATTCCAATACGCATCCTCTTCTTCCCATATTGTGAGCATTTTTCTGGCCAGAGAAGAATATGAGCAGTTTATCTTTGGCCCCTACTTTATCTGCCAGCTTTTCGAATTCCCTAAGAATATTGCTCCGGGTAGCTTCACCATCAAACAATGTTATCGCCTCATCCAATTCATATTTTTCTTCTAACAGAGAAAGGACCGCCTTAACGTCGCCGACAGCGTTATTCAGGTTGGGGATTTCTTTGTGCCTGTATTGGTTGATCCCAATACCAAAAAACCAGGACTTGCCTGTATCTGCCGGCATATCTTCGCCAGAAGACAGCTCTATTCCTCGGCCTTTACTTCCTTTTTTGCCGCTGTGCATGGATTCTTTACTTTTTAAAACCAAAGCGTTTTTTGGAGGAGCGGATGATATAAGACGCTTCCTTTTCAAATCGTTCTACTAATCAACTGTGGATTCTGTGGCCGCAAAACCTTCGCCAAGTTCAACCGAAGATACCTGGCCATAAATGCCGTGGGGGAAGACCAGTACCAACTTGCTTGCCCACCGCCCGGAAACTGAAAACGGCCCTGTATAATCCTTTCGGGGAGCAAAAGATAACCCACCAAATAATTTATTTATCCCATGGCTACTTAATCCCAACTTCCCGTGCATGAATTGAGCGCCCTGAAGATCACGTTCTACTGGGCCGGCCCACCATATCATGATCCCCAGGGCATTATGGGATCTGCCATCCCTCGTGATAGCGCGAATATGATTGGTATCTATGGTGACGCCTTTGGGCGCATCGGGATGATTAGCCCGGCAGACTATCAGGGTTGCCCCTTTTGATCTATCGAAAGTAAACTCTGGTTCCCATAACAAGCGCTGCGCAACGATCCCTGAGTCATTCAACGGCACAGAAAAAGTATCCCACCCATCAAGAGCATGTATCCGGTCTGCATGCACAATATCCGTTCCAATAGAGATATCCGTTGTAAAGCTCATCGTGGCCTTTGCTGGCCGTAAAGCAACAGCTTCATTAACGAGTTCCAGATGATACATCTTTTCGTTGATGAATATGAAAGAGGGAGTCGAATGGCCCGGCAAAATGGCCGCAAGGCCGTACTGCCTGAGATCCTGCCCTTCGACGCTTCGCGCACCGGCAAGGCCCGTTGCAACTACAATGGGATTCTCCGGTTCGAAATCGCCCAGGAAAATGACACCGAAAGGATGAGCCGATATTCCGGAATTATCCCATAATAAAGTAGTTGCGGCATCAAATAAAAATTCTTTACCCCCATTATCCAGCTTCACCTGTACGAAAACACAGGCCTTGCCAGGATGAACAACCCAACGGTTTCCCCGAAGGTCATCGCCAAGCCCCAGCAGCGTAACCCGATCTCTGACAAAACATTTCAGAGAATTGGCGCCATCGGCTTTTGCAAGGTTTCTGATCACGTTTAGATCAGCATTACCTTCCAGCACACTCGCTCGCAACTCCTCCAAGGAGGTGTTCCCTGGCAGTTCTGCATCGAGTGATGGATTTTCCGTTTCAAGGAGCGCGCCCCTTCCATCTTTTTCTCTTTCATCCTCTGCTTCTTCGGGCCCAAGAAGCCAACTGGCCTTATCTTCTATTTCATCGATCGCTTCCTGAACCTCCAGCAGGCGCCGCTTGATCTTGTCGGGCGCATCTTTATCCCTCCTGCTCTCAGCCAGCGCCTTTTCCAGTTCTTCCATCATATTTTCTTCTTCGATCCGGACTAATGCCTCAAAAAGGGCGAAATCATCGACAGCCTCAACTTGCTCCTTAAGGCCATTCAGCCTCTCCTTCTCGCGTTCAAATTCTTCCTTTAGTTGTTCAATATCCCAGGATTCCCTGCCCAGCCGGATCACTTCCTCCACCTCTATTCCCAAGTCTGGAATTAAGGCCGCGGCCTTAATTATCCGGCTTTCGTTGATCTCAATGGTTACTTCCACCTCACTACCGGCAGGAAGGGTCCGGCTAATTTTATTTC
>CAZAXA010000758.1:0-2629 GCA_964488965.1 uncultured Phaeodactylibacter sp.
GATACGGGAAGAAAAGAGTGTGATGAAAAAGGAGCAACCATCAACTCCCGTGGCCAAACCCCAAACCCGAAGCGCGGAGGAACTGATGGAAGCTTACCCCCGCCTGGAAGAAACGGCCCAGCGCCTGCTTAAAATCGCCGCCCTGGCCTGGGAGCCGCTGCCGCAGACCAGGCTGATGGAGCTTTTTAATGCCGCAAAATTCAGGGGCAGGGCCAAGAACCTGTATCCTGCCGAGATAAAACCCCTGCTGGAAAAACTCGTCAATGAGGGTTTCCTGGCCATGGTTTACCAGCAATACGAATGCCCCAGAGCTTTTGCCGACGCTCTGTGCAACCGCTATTTTCCTGCGGACCCCGATTTTGCCGAAGTGATCGCCCCCATCCGGCGTGCCTTTCCTTCCAACATGTACTGGTACAGCACCGGCACATCCCACCGGCTGTTCCGCGATATGCGGATGGGGCGCTATACCGGCAATACAGTTCTATTCCAACAGGGTTTCTTCTCGCTGATCCAACTTGGCGCCAGGGGTTCTACACAGGATGAACTCATCGAATACTGGCTTGGAAAGGATTTCAGCCGGGAAAAGCTGGATTCCTTCCCTCCCGGCGTCCGGTCGTTCCTCCTTTCCCAGCGCCTCACCATGGATACCTTCCACCTTTCTCCGCTGGGTAGCGGTTTTTTCCAGTATGCGCAGGACAATATAGAGCAACTGCCGGCGGAAGGCCGCCCTCTGCTGGCGCACCTGCTGGTTCAATTGAATATACTGAGCGGAAACTGGCCCCAGGTGGAAAAACTGGCCGGGTATCTTGACGCAATCGGCAGCGCTACCTTTCCCGGTATCAGGCATCTTCTGGAGGGCCGTTATGCTGCAGCGCTGGATGCCTTCGGCCAGGCCCGGCAGCTTGTGCGGAAAATGTCCGGCAAAAACAAGGAGGTACTGTATGGCCTGGGAGGTATATTCCATATTCTCGCCCAACTGAATCCTCATGCCCCGAAGCTTTATAAGAAGATACATGGCTATGTCGGGCAGGCCAACATCCGGCCGAATGCCTATGAGGCAGTGTACAGCTACCTTGACGCCGTCGTTTTTTTCCTCGAAAACAACAAACCCCTGGCCGTGCAGATGCTGGAGCAGAAGCCGCTGTTTTCAATACACCGCTTTTTCCGGTATCTATGCCAGTTCTGGGTCGGCGAATCGCTGGTGGACGCCGGGGAGGCCGAGGGCTACCGCAACCGCCTTGCTGCCGGTGGCTACACCTGGATGGCCGCCGAAATGAACGCCCTGCTGGCAGAGCTGGGCTGGCCTGCCGAAGGGCGCCCCCTGCCCGAAGGCCGGCCGCTTGTCCACCTGCTGCCCCGGATCGAAGACTGGGAAAATGCAATGAAAGTGCTGCTGGAGCTGGGAGGTAAGGCCCCCGTCGGCGCCGGATCGGGAAGCCGCATCGCCTGGCAGGTCGATTTTGAAAAGGGCTGGGCGCAGGCGCGTCACCAGGCCTTCGGGAAGAATGGCTGGACCAGGGGGCGGATAGTGGCTGTCGACCGCCTGGAAAATGGGGAAGTGGAAGGCGTGACCCCCCAGGATGAAAACTTTATCAGGGCCGTCGGATATGCCTGGGGCAGTGAAATGAGCCTCAGCGGGAAGGAGAAACACTGGAAGCACCTCGTCGGCCATCCTCTGCTTTTTCTCCGAAAGTCCCCTGACACTGCCGTGCAGCTCGTAGAGGCCAGGCCTGCCCTCATCGCCAGGCGTACGGAGACAGGCTACCAGTTGCATTTTACGCACAATATCCAGGAGGCAGGGGCAAGTGTGGAGAAGGAATCCCCCACCCGATACCTGTTCATTGAGGTTACCGAGCAGATGGCCCGCATTGCCCGTGCCTTCAACGGCAAAAACCTGGACGTGCCGCTGCAGGCCGAAGCGCAGCTGCGGGAAGCACTCAACGGGCTGGCCCGGCTCGTACCCGTGCAGTCGGCCTTCGAGGATGAGAACCTACCGACGGTGCAGGCCGACAGCCGCATCTGCGTACACCTGCTGCCCGTCGGCGACGGCTTCCACGTGGAACTGTATGTAAAACCCTTCCGGGAAACGCCTTCTTATGTAAAACCGGGCCAGGGCGAAGCCTTCCTCATCGGCCTGCTGAACGGCCGGCGCACCGCCGCCAACCGGAGCCTGGAAATGGAGAAAAAGAACCAGAAAGCCCTCCGGGAACGGGCGCCGGTTTTGAAGAACAACCGCCCGCGCGGGGGCGCCTGGCAACTGGAAGACGCCGAAACCTGCCTGCAACTGTTGCTCGAATTGTGCCCTTTGCTGGAAGCGGAAGAGATCATACTGGAATGGCCCAAAGGGGAAAAACTGCGCGTCGACTCCGTAGCTGGCTTCGATCAGTTCCGCCTCTCGGTCGGAGACGGGAACCAGTGGTTCGAGCTGGATGGCGAGCTGAGGGTCGACGAAGAGACGGTACTCACCCTGCAGGAGTTATTGGCCCTGAGCGAGCAGCAAAGCCAGTTCGTAGAGATCAGCCCCGGCAAATTCCTGGCACTGACGGCCGAGTTCCGCCAGCGGCTGAAAGGCATCAACGGCCTGCTGAGCGCCTCTAAAAAGGGCGGCAAACTGCAGCTCCATCCGTTG
>CAZAXA010000759.1:0-2614 GCA_964488965.1 uncultured Phaeodactylibacter sp.
CCGGGAAGGCATGGTGGATGAAACGGCCCTCTTCGCCGCCTACTGGTACCCCCGCGTCGCTGTGTACGATGATATCAGCGGCTGGGACCGCGTAGCGCATAACGTGCAGACGGAATTTTACGGCGACTTTAACGACTACGACGCCATCATCCGCGTGCCGAAGGGCTTTGCAGTGTGGGCTACCGGCGAGTTGAAAAATGAGGCCGATGTGCTCAGCCCGCTCACGCTGGAGCGGTTCCGGCAATCCCGGCAATCGGATACCGTAGTGCATATCATCACCCGGGAAACGCTGGCTGCCGGCCAGGCCGTTCAGCCGGCGGCGGAACTGGCCTGGCGCTTCACCGCCGGGGATGTCACCGACTTCGCCTTTGGCGCCAGCGATCATTTCCTGTGGGATGCCGGCAGCCTGGCGGTGGATTCAACTACCGGCCGCCGGGTGAGCGTACAGGCGGTTTACCAGCCGGAAACCCGGGATTTCGATGAAGTGGCGGAGATAGCCCGCGCCTGCATCGGCTATTTTTCCACCCAAATGCCGGCCATCCCCTATCCCTATCCCACCATGACGATCTTCAACGGCCACGGGCAGATGGAATACCCCATGATGGTAAATGACGTGGATATGGGCAATATGGACGACACCCGCGCCCTGACCGCCCACGAGGTCGCCCATACCTATTTCCCCTTCCTGGCGGGAGTCAACGAGAGCGCCCACGCCTGGATGGACGAAGGATGGGCCACTCTGCTGGAGTTCTTCGCCTGCACCGAACTGTACACCCTGGAAAATCCGGAACAGTCTATTTATCCGGGATATTACCTGCGCAATTACCTGGGTGTCAAAGGCGCTGAGGTGGATGTGCCCATGCTCACTCCTTCGCACCAGTTGCTGCCGCCAGCCTATCAGCTCAACTCCTATGGCAAGCCGGCCAGTGCCTACCTGTCGCTCTACTATCTGCTGGGGCGCGGGCAATTTCTGAGCTGCCTGCAGGAATACGCCGGGCGCTGGAGCGGCAAACATCCGCAGCCCTACGATTTCTTCTTCGCCATTTCAGATTGTTCCGGGCAGAATCTCGACTGGTTCTGGCAACGCTGGTTTATGGAATACCACGCCATGGACCTGGCGCTGGTGAGCTGCCGTACAACGGAAAAGGGGCTCTTCGTCAAAGTGCGTAATGAAGGTGGAATGCCGCTTCCCATCCCGCTGAAGGTGGAAATGAAAGACGGGAATCCCCGGCAGTTTACCATCAGCCCTGCCGTCTGGGAAGGGAAGGAAGAAGTGGAACTGGAATTGCCGGTACAGGGCAGGCCGCAAAGCGTAAGCTTCATGTGGAAAGACTTTCGGGATGCGGATCCGGGCGATGACCGGCTGGAGATAGAATAAGCCATCCGGGCTTGTACAGGTAATCGATCTTAACAGATCAGTGTACCATCAGATGCCCTCCTATCCCAACAGCCCGGCCTCCTCCAGGATCGCCTTTACCTCTGCTTTCTCCTGCCCGCTCAGTTCCGGCAGGGGGCTTCTGACATATCCTCCCTGATAGCCGCGCAGGGCGCAGGCATATTTGAGCCCGGCGATGCCATAGGCGCCCGTCACGGCCTGGTTCACGGGAAAGAGGCGGCGGTAGAGCGCTTCCGCTTCGGCCTTCTGCCCTTCATCGAACAATTGCTGCACGCGGGCGCACTCCGCCGGCGCGCAATTGGCCAGGGCCGTGATAGCGCCGCTGACGCCCAGCGCCAGGGCAGGGTACCAGGCCGAGGCGGTGCCCATCAGGATGTTGAAGCCTTCGGCGGCTGCTTTCTGGTACTGCACCAGCTGGGGGATGTTGCCCGAGCTGTCTTTCATGCCGATGATGTTCGGATGCCGGCTCAGTATGCCTACGGCCCGGGGCGAGAGGTTGACCCCGGTATATTTGGTGACGTTATACATCAGCACCGGGATGGGCGAAGCGTCGGCAATGGCCTGGAAGTGGCGGATCTGGGCATCGTCTTTCATCTGATCCTGATAAAAGGAAGGCGTGATGATCAGCGCGGCATGGGCGCCGGCCCGAGCGGCCTCCCGCGTCAGGTGGATGGTTTCCCGGGTGGCCTCCATGCCAGTGCCGGCCAGGATGAGATGATCGGGCCGGGCCTGTTCCCGCGTTTGTTCGACCAGGCGGAGTTTTTCACTTTCGTTCAGATAAACGGCTTCGCTGTTGGAACCCAGGACAAGGTAGCCGCGCAGGCCGCTTTCGTTCCATCGCCGCACGTTGGAGGCATGGGCAGCGAAGTCCACCTCTCCATCTTTCCGGAACGGCGTGATCATGGGAGGGATCACGCCGGTTATTGTCATGGAATGTTCTGCCATGTAAAGGTCATTTTTAATGGAACAAGGGTGCAAATTATCAATTCCCGGTAAATAAAAAGGGGCTATTCTTGCGAATCAGCCCCATGGAAAGAACTACACTTGATTAGTCGGAAGGAAATTATCTTCTCAGGCCCGTATTACTGGGCATTGCCTCCGTCGCTTCGGGGCCCAGCAGCACCGGCAGATCGCCGTCGGAAATGATGACCTTGGTATTGGGCGATTTGGCCAGTTCCAGGAACGCTTCGATCGACTTGAACTGCAGCACCTGCGGAT
>CAZAXA010000760.1:0-2609 GCA_964488965.1 uncultured Phaeodactylibacter sp.
CATCCCAAAAAATAATAATTTTTTTCTAAATCTTCAGCTTTGCTGAATAGTTACGTTTTTCTTCAATTATCCACTTTTAAAACATAAAGAAATGAATAAGATGTTAGTCGTCGTTTTCGACAACGAAACCAAAGCCTGTGAAGGCCTGAACGCCTTACGGGAGTTGCACCAAAGCGGGGACATCACCCTGTATGCCAATGCTGTGGTCAGCCGGGACGCCGCCGGCCAGGTGCAGATTGCGCAAGCGGCCGACGAGGGCCCCATCGGCATGGCCACCGGGCTGCTCAGCGGCAGTCTGATCGGCTTGTTAGGCGGCCCGATCGGGTGGGCAGTCGGCTCCGGTGTGGGCGCGATAACAGGCCTCGCCTTTGACATCAGCAACGATAATGTCAATGCGGCCTTTGTGAATGAAGTGGCCGGTGCTTTAGGCAAGAGCAAAACCGCCCTTCTGGCCGAAATCGATGAAACCTGGACGGCGCCTCTGGACACCCGGATGGAAACCCTGGGTGGCATCGTATTCCGGCGCCTGCGCTACGAGGTGGAAGAAGACCAGCTCAGGCGGGAATCGGAGGCCATGGCAGCGGAATTCAATGAGCTGAAAGAAGAACTGAAAGAAGCCAAAGAGGCCGGCAAAACCCGGATCAGCAATGCCATGGCCAACCTGAAAAACAAAGCGTACCTGGCGAACGAACAGATCAGGTGGAAAATGGATGAGGCCAAAAGTCAACTGGAGGCGAAAGCGCATAAGATGGAAGAACAAATGAAAGATGCCGGGGAAAAAAGAAAAGCCAAACTGAAAAAACAGATCGACGCCATCAAAGAAGAGCACAAAGTAAGAACGGACAAACTGAAACAAGCATCCAAAAGGATCAGCGAGGCCTTTAGCCTGAAAGAAGAGAACACAACAGTGTGATCCCTTCTGATACGATTGGCAGAAAACAAAGTTTCCGTTGACCTTACGTAAACTGACCCGGTTGCCGAAATACTTTCAGGTACGTTGACTTCAAAAAAAGCGCGACCAAGTGAACGAGGAGGTAAGGGTGGCTGGTCAATTCAATAACACGTTCACTCATGCTCCTCGTTTCTTCCCCGCGTCAAACCCCCCCTATCTTTCAAATGGAACGGGTGGATTTACAGGATCGAAACCATTTAGTGAGGAAACGGCCAAAGCTATCGACGAAGAAGTTTTGAGGATTATTAAAGAGGCGCATGAGGAAGCCCTGAACTTATTAAGAAGGTTCCGCAAAGAATTGGATATGCTCGCCACTGCTTTGATCAGCCAGGAAACCCTGGATGAACAGGAAATACTGAAAGTAACCGGGCTCCCGCCGGCCCCACCGCTTGAATTCAAAAGGGCCATCCACGGGTATGAAGAAGAAAACAGTCCATTATAGTGTTTCCTCCCACTTTCTGAGTTATGGCAGCGCAGGAATCTATATTCCTGCTTCTCCGCCAGGATTCAGAACCTCAATTTGTGAGGAGATTCACTATAGAACAGTAGAAAAAATTATTTTTTTTCATTCAACAGATAGGTCTTCTAATCAATAAGATCAATCTGAACAAAACCATAAAACATCATGACAACTCAATTTTTCAAAATGGGCCGTTTTGAGGCAGTTAAAGGAGAAATCCAGGAACAGATCAAACACGCATAAAGCAATGAATAAACAAGTATATGGCCTCGTACTCTCGGGTGGCGGGGTACGAGGCGCCGCTCACCTTGGCCTGATCAAGGCGCTCGAAGAACAGGGGATTTCTCCATCCTATATTTCCGGCTCAAGTATGGGAGCCATCGTAGGAGCGTTTTACGCAGCCGGATATACCTATGAGGAGATCCTCGGGTTTCTACACAATACGACGCTATTTTCAATCCAGCGTTTTTCATTTAGAAAACCTGGGTTGATCGATACGGACTCATTTTATGATACGTTTCGGGAATACTTTCCGGATGATCGCTTCGAAGCTTTGAAAAAGACGCTATTTATCTGCGCTACCGATATGGTGCGCGGGAAAAGCAAATTTTTTCATAAAGGGCCGCTCATCCGAACGGTATTCGCTTCTGCGGCTTTTCCGGGGATGTTTTCTCCCGTTATGATCGATGAAAGACTATACGCAGATGGCGGTATTATCAATAATTTTCCGGTAGAGCCACTGCTTGGTTATTGTGACAAGATCATTGGATGCTACGTCAATCCTTTGAAGGAGGTTAGTGCTGAGGATCTGGTTTCTTCTACAGCCATCCTTGATAGAGCTTATCAAATTGGCAGGAGCAGTATGACAGAAATAAAATTTCATTATTGTGATATACTTATTGCGCCAGCCTCTCTGAATCAGTACGGCACTTTCAGTTTGAACCATATGGATGAAGCATTTCGGATCGGTTATGAGGCGACTAAGGCAGCACTCGCCGGATGAAATATGATAAAATATCAGCCTGTCAGACATTGCGAAAACGTTGAGGCGAAGGATCAGCAAATAAAAGCCATGGCACAAATTCCAAAGCAAAGCCCTGTTTGGCAAATCAAATTTTACGGCACAAGAGGTTTGAAAACCACAGGGCGCAGTTGTGATTTGTCCCCAAAAATCAAGTTGGTTTCGTAAGGTTTTCC
>CAZAXA010000761.1:0-2605 GCA_964488965.1 uncultured Phaeodactylibacter sp.
CAGTAGTAGTGGAGTTCATGGTCACCGCGCCGGCGCCGGACGCTACGATCTGGTCATATTGACTGCCGGGAGTAGTCCCGTTGATCTCGATCTGGAGGGTGACGCCGGCGAGGTTGAGGGAGTTGTTTCCGTTTTCAAAGGTGAGGGCGCCGGGAGAAGCGCCGGGGGAAATGGTGGAGCCGGACATGAGTATGAAGTCGTTATCTGCTTCTATCATACCGTTGCCGCCTAAAGTGCCATGGTTCCTGAAATCCCCGCCGCCTGTAATCATTTTTCCAGTTGTGCCGGAAATAATAAGCGTTCCGTAGTTATCCATATACACCGAGTTAATATCCAACCCCACATCTCCTCCGGTAATGGTAATCATTCCATTATTTATGACATTATACTGGCTGTTTCCACCCGTTGTTCTTATACCGGATTCATCAGGATTGACGATCGTGATGGTTCCATTATTGGTAAGTGCGCTTCCTGTTCCTCTCACCACTACGGCCGGGGCCGGATCGCCCATGCCGGTATTGGTTATGAAGACGGAGCCGGTATTGGCAATTGATACAGACGTTCCTGCTCTGATCACCAGTCCGCTGCCGTTGGCATCGTCGCTATCAAGATTTAGGGATCCATATACGATTAGCGAACTGGGGCCGGTATTAGTCCCATTTATATATGCCGGATAATCAACGTTTGGGCTTGTTTGATCCAGTCGGATGCAGTTGCTTCCATCAAGCCCTCCCTCTATAGTAGATAATGTGGCGCCAACGGCAATAATCAGGGTAGCGCCTCCGCTTAATTGCACCGATTCGACAGTCAGAGAAGAATTAAGAGTTACCGTCACATCCCCGTCGATCATCACGTCATCTACCCAAGATGGAAGTTGTCCCGAAACACCGGAATCCATGTTGAGCCAATTAGCCGCAACTTCCCAATTGCCGTCGCCCCCAATCCATAGATAAGTATCGCAACATGCCCAAGTGTTTGCAAAGAAAAGCGGGTTAAAAAAGATAAAGCCCAACAGCAAGATTTGTAGTAGCCGTTTTTTCATGAGATTCAATTTGTGCATTTATAAAAAATAATTATCAACAGCGTGTGCAATTCGGTTTGAGCCTTTCGGCTGCATGGCATTCCGCGATAACGGGGTTTATAGTTTGGATAGGAAATGCAAAGGGAAATTCGGCTACCCGTCTAACGTTGGACAATGATGTTTTCATCCTACGAGAAACGGGAATATAGATTCCCGTGCTTTACCTCTCCAGGGCAGCGCAGGAATCTATATTCCTGCTTCTCTGTCCAACGTTAGAAGGGTAGCCGGAAATTCTGCTCAGCGGCAGAACAGGCCATACACAGTGTTTGTCCAGTTAGCAGCTTTTATAAAATGGGAGAAATTTTCGGGGAAAATGAAAATACTGTAAAAGCAGATGCAAAGATAAAAAATCCTGTCAAAGAGGCAAAAACCACATACTTATTTTTCACGTATATATCCCTGGCTATGGGTTTCTCTTCCCGCGATATGGCCGTACAAACGCAAAAGTATGACAAAAGTAAGCCCTGCCGGCCGAAAACACATTAAATACTCATTAAAAAGCTGAGCGGGCCGGCCGGCCCTTTCGGAAGGGGGCCAAAACCATTAACTTGCAGGGTATTTTCATTTTCGCTATTATGAAAACACCGCGATACCTCCCGTCCCTACTCCGGCTGCTCATCGCCATTGCAGCGCTGCTGTACGCCGCCCTGTCCGGCGCCCAGTCCTGCCTCAACCTGCAGGAGCAGGCCGATATTCCCTCCACCTGCTTCGCCATGGTGATGACCATGGAGCACGATCAACTGGGCCGCCCTTATCTGTACGTGGCCAATAAGGAGGCCGGGCTCCGCGCGTATGACATCTCGGATATCCAGTCGCCGGCGCTGGTTTGGGAAATTGGCGCCGATATGCTGGAAGGGCTGGAGGTGATGAACCTCTCCCAGTCGGGCCATTTTCTCTACCTGGCGCTGGGCAACTTTTTCGCAGGCAACCAGCCTCCCGGCATGGCCATCATCGATGTGGCCGAGCCGGCCAATGCCCAATTGAGGGACGTCTGGAAATTCTCCAGCCCGGGCGAGGGCGCGGGCATTGTGGAGGTGGAAGGCAATTACGCTTATCTCGGCGCCATGGGGCACGGGCTGGCCATCCTGGATGTTTCGGATAAGGACAATATCGGATTCGTTTCGCTCTTCACGCCTGATATCACCTTTCCCGACCCCAATCCCGACCCGCTCAAGTATAACGCGCGGGGCCTGGCTGTTAAGAATGGCCTGGCATACCTCTGCTATGATGCCGGCGGAATCCGGATCATCGACGTATCCGACAAGCAAAACCCCGTAGAAACCGCCCGCTATTCCAACCCCGCCCTGAACGCCCGCCCGCGCGCCTACAATAACGCGATCCTCAGCGGAGATTTGCTCTATGTTTCCTTCGACTACTGCGGCCTGGAAATCCTCGATGTCTCTGATCCTGAGAACATCACCCCCCTCAGCTGGTGGAACCCCTGGAACTGCCAGTCGAACCCCCTTAACTGGTTCTCCAGCCCGGGGCATACCAACGAGCTGGCCCTCGACGAGAGCTGCGGCC
>CAZAXA010000762.1:0-2605 GCA_964488965.1 uncultured Phaeodactylibacter sp.
GCGCCTTCGGCGTTAACCGTGTGGGCCAGACCGAATATGAAAACCAGGGCGAGAAAAAAGGACAAACGCATCATGATGAATCGGTGTCGCTGCCGGATTCTAGTGGCCGGCGTTGGTGAGTGGCTTGTATACCCGCCGCTGATAATACAGTCCCACAAGGATGAGGGCAACGGCCAGGAAGGCCATCCATAAGCCGATCTGGAAGGAAGCAATCGTTTCAAATTGACCGACCATGCCGGATCCGAGAATCGGCGGGACGAACGGCTCGATTGAGCTGCTAAGCGGCGCGGTAGGGTCCAGATTCAGGCCGAAATGGCGCATCCAGAAATACATATCCGCGATGAAGATGAACGGCCACAGGATGGCGGGCAGCGCCAATAACAGTGCCCAGGGAGAGTGGACAAAAATAGCGGCCAGAGTCAGCAGGACGAGAATGCCGACGGCAACCATACTGATTGCTCGTTCCAGTTGTGCTGCCTCGCCCAATGGTCGCATACCGATGTAATGGTTCAGCCCGTCGATCTCGCTGACGTCACCGGTCAGCCGATTGACGTATACCTCGACAGAAAGCCCGCCCGGATATTGGGGCGCGTTTAACGTCATTTTCCAATAGGGCAGGAACATGGACGCCAGCAGCAAGATGGCGGCAATGCCCAACAAAATATTAGGCAGATGAAACTGTCTCCGCTGCTGCTCATCCAGGTTCTGGGGGGTGCGCGGCCCTACGATCTTATTAATTGACTTGCTCATGTGATTCCTCTCGTTGACGCAGAGGCAAGGATTTGGATGGGGCCGGGGCGTTGGAAACACGCCCCGGCCCCATCTATATCGGGAGAGTTAATCGGCCGAAGCTTCGTCCGACGGTTCCACCATCATGTAGCCCATCATCTCCAGGTGAAGGGCAGAGCAGAACTCGGTGCAGTAGTAGGAGAACACGCCGTCCTGAACCGCATCGAACTCGAAGGTCACTACCTCGCCCGGCTCGATGCTGACGTGGATGTTGTAGTTCGGGATGGTGAAGCCGTGGGTGGCATCGAGCGCGCGCTCAATGTTGGTGATATGCCAGGTCACATGGTCGCCCTTCTTGATCTCGACACGCTCAGGCGTGAAGTGACTGCGGATGGCGGTCATGTAGACGGTGACGTTGTTGCCGTCGCGCTCCACTCGCTCTTCGCCCTGCTTGGGCGCGCCGTCCCATACTGCCTGGACGTGGGGATCCCAACCGATTTCGGGATAAACGTCCCAGGCCTTGATCTTGTCGGCCTTGATGATCTGGGCGTAGTGAGGCTCGCCGTCGGGCAGCGGCATGTCGTAGACGAGGGGCATATCCGTGCCCGTGCCGCTGATGTCCAGGAGCTGGAAGTTCTGCGGCAGCAGCGGGCCGACCGGCATGAAGCGGTCGACGGCCCACTTGTTCATCGCCACCAGGTAGTTGCCGTCGGGCGTGGTTGTGTCGCCTTCGGCCGTCGTCAGATGGCCGATGTTATATTGTACCGGCGTCTTGGTGACCAGCGTCCAGGGCGGATCCTCATTCAGCTCGTCGAACGAACCGCCGAGTGACCAGCGGGCTACGGCCGAATCGAGGAACAGGCTGGTGTAGGCATAACCCTTGTCGTCGAACTGCGTGTGCAGCGGGCCGAGACCCAACTCAACCTGGGCTTCCATCACGGCGTCGAAGTCCAGAATCGGCACGCCGTAGGCGTCGGTATCGCTGGTTCCGGCCTCAATCGCGGCCATGATCTTGTCAAAGCCGAAGACGGTCACATGCGGGTCCAGCTTGCCGGCCACGATGATGAACTCACCGTCGGGGGTGACGTCCGATCCGTGGGGGCTTTTGGGTTCCGGAGCGAAGTAGAGAAGGCCTTCAGCGATGGCGGTATCGAGTGAGATCACCGGGAAATCATTGATCAAATCGAAGTTGCCGGCCGCATAAACTTCGGCCGCCTTGTTGAGGTTGATGATATGGAGGAAGTCCATGTCATTCTGGCTTGCGCCGGACTCGAAGGGCGGGTTGCCCAGTTCGACGCCGCCGGTGGCCAATTCAGTATTGATCGAATTGCAGAAAATCCAGCCTTCGCTGACCAGCTTGCCGCTGTCGCACAGATCCTGCCAGTACGGCGGCAGTTCGATAGCGAAGGATTGGTCGTAGGCAATACGGCCGGCTTCGCGGTTGAACTTCCAGAAGGTGATCATGCCGCGATAATCGGATTCGTAATTTTCAATCGAGCTGTATTCAAAACCCAGTGGCATACCGTATTGGCCGCCTTCAACGATCCAATCCGTGTCGGGGGTTACAAAGGTGCCGCCATGGTCGCTCAGGGTGATGGGGTTCTTGACGATTTGCTTGACTTCGAAGTCGCGCAGGTCGATGACGGCTACGCGAGCGTTGGCCTTGTCGTTGATGAACAGGAACTGCCCGTCGTATTCGCCGTTGGTCTCGCTCAGACCGGGATGATGCGTGTCGGCCCAGGTGAGGGGAGTGCCGTCCGCGGCCAGGCCACCCTCAGCCAGAACGTCCATCGTGCCCTGCGCCCCATAGCCGAAGCCCTGCCAGGGTTCAGGTGTGAACACGGCGATCTGCTTGACAATGCGCATCGACGGCAGG
>CAZAXA010000763.1:0-2593 GCA_964488965.1 uncultured Phaeodactylibacter sp.
GCTCCTGCGGGCGCCCCCCTGAAGATCAGGATTACCGCCCGGGAGGGTGGCGGGCCAGGGTGGTATATGGCCTTCCAGAACCGGGTGCAGGCTTCTTCCACGGCCTACGCTATGCCCGCTCTCGTCCGGGACGGGCAGGCGCTGCGCCAGCCGGTAAATATCGAATACGTACACCTGGGCCCTCCTGCCGCCGCCACCATACTGATGGACGGGGAAAAGCGCCTGGAAACCACCCTTCATCCCGGCGAGAACAAGCTGAGTTTTCTTACCGGACAGGTAGCGGCGCCCACCGGCGCCCGGGTGGAAGTCGCCCTGGCGGAAAGCACTACTGCCTACGACATTCAGCTCAAACCCGTGCGGCAGTTCGAGGTGTACCTGCTCCCCCACTCTCATGTCGATATCGGCTTCACTCACAAACAGGCGGAGGTGGAACAGATGCAGTGGCGCAATTTCGAACAGGGCATCGAGCTGGCCCGAAAGACTGCGGATTATCCGGAAGGCGCTCAGTACAAATGGAATGTGGAAGTGCTCTGGGCTGTGGACAGCTACCTGAAGAACGCTACTCCCGAAAAGCGGGAAGCCTTCCTGGAAGCCGCCCGAAGGGGCTGGATCGGCCTGGACGCCCTCTACGGCAGCGAGCTCACCGCCCTGCAGCGCCCGGAAGAGCTCATGCACACCGTCAGCTTTGCCAACCGGATGGAAAGGGAGTACGGCCTCCCAATCGAGTCCGCCATGATCACCGACGTGCCGGGCTACGCCTGGGGCGTCGTGCCCGCCCTGGCGCAGAACGGCGTCCGGTATTTTTCCATCGGCCCCAACCACATGCCCCATCTGGCGCACGGAGGATATCAGGTCGGTTTTACTTTTGAGGCCTGGGGAGACATTCCTTTTTACTGGGAATCCCCCTCCGGCAAGGAAAAGGTGCTCTTCTGGATGACCCGCCACGGCTACTCCTGGTTTCACGACTGGCTGCTGGGCAAACTGCGCAAATCGGGAGGCGCCCCCATCCTGAAGTTCCTGGATGAACTGGATGAGGAGGGTTACCCCTATGAACTCGTACAGCTCCGCTACACCCTGGCCGACAATGGCGGCCCGGATACGGACATGCCGGATTTCGTCCGCGAATGGAACGAAAAGTACGCATATCCCAAACTGCGGATCGCCACCACCATCGAGATGTTCCGGGAGTTCGAAAAACGCTATGGGGACGAATTGCCCACTTACCGCGGCGACTTCACGCCCTACTGGGAAGATGGCGCCGCTTCCTCCGCCGTAGAAACGGCCGCCAGCCGCAACGCCGCCGAACAGTTGGTGCAGGCGGAAGCCCTCTGGGCCATGCTCGCCCCTGGCCAATATCCCGCCGCCGGTTTCGATGAGGCCTGGACGAATGTCGTCCTCTTTTCAGAACACACCTGGGGTTCCATCACCAGCAAGTCTGACCCGGACGGCGAGCTGGCCAGGAGCCAGTGGGAAGTCAAACAAGGCTTCGCCCTGGAGGCCGCCCGGCAGGCCCGAACGCTGACGAACGAAGCCGCCATGGCGGGCCTGAGCACAACGGCCGCCCATCCGGAAGCTTTCCTGGTTTTCAACACGGCCTCCTGGCCGAGAACGGAACTGGTCAAACTGCCGGCAGCATGGAACGCGACGGGCCGTTACATTGCAGGGCCGGATGGTAAGGAAGTTCCCGGCCAGGTATTGTCAGACGGCCGCCTGGCCTTTATAGCCAAGGATGTGCCTCCCTTCGGCGCCCTGCGCTACAGCCTGAAAAAAGGGCTGCCAAAAACAATAAAAAAAGGAGTGAAGGTAAAGAACAACGAGCTTTCCAACGAATCCGTCGCCATTACCATTGACGAGGCCTCCGGGGCCATCAGCAGCATCGCCTATCAGGGAAAGAACCTGGTGGATAGCAAAGACGCCTTCGGCTTCAACGAATACTGGTACAGCGGGCTGAATGCCGCCAGTCCGCAGAAAAGCAGCAACCCAAAAATACGCATCAAGGAGAACGGCCCTTTGGTGGCCTCCCTCCTGATCGAGTCGGATGCGCCGGGAGCACACGGCCTGCAGCGGGAAATCGAGCTGGCGGCCGGCCAGGAGCAAATCCGGGTCACCAATACCGTCGATAAGATAAAAGTACTGGAAGATGAGAACGTCCGCTTTTCCTTCCCCTTCGATATCCCCGAAAGCCAGGCCCGCATCGACCTTGCCTGGGCGGTGATGCGCCCGGAACTGGACCAGCTGAAGGTCGCCAACAAAAACTTCTTCTGCCCCCAGCGCTGGGTGGACCTGTCCAACGCCGGGGGCGGCGCCACCTTGGCCAACCTCGACGCCCCCCTGCTGGAGATCGGCGGCATGCACGGCCAGAGCTGGATGAGCGACCTGAAGGCCCGGCCCTGGATCGAAACCTACCGGCCGTCCAGCCTCCTGTTCTCCTGGGTGATGAACAACGCCTGGTTCGTCAACTACAAAGGCTACCAGGAAGGGCCCGCCGCCTTCCGGTATGTGATCCGCCCGCACCGGGGGTTCGACAGCAGCCAGGCCAAAAAATTCGGCATCGAACAGAGCCAGCCCCTTATCCCCGTCCCGGTGGCAGAAG
>CAZAXA010000764.1:0-2583 GCA_964488965.1 uncultured Phaeodactylibacter sp.
GCAAAGAGGAGCTTGGCGCCGTGGATGATGATGCCGCCGTACACCTGAAAACTGCCGGGCAGGAAACCGGGCACATCCACCAGGGTCAGGATGGGGATGTTGAAGGCGTCGCACAGCCACACGAAGCGGGCCGCCTTGCGGGAGGCGTCGATATCGAGCACTCCCGCCAGGAAGTTAGGCTGGTTGGCGACGATGCCGCAGGGCATGCCCCCGAACTTGGCGAAGCCGGTGACGATATTTTTGGCATAAAGCCGCTGGAGTTCCAGGAATTCCTCGTGGTCAACGATGCGGTGGATGATATCTTTCACATCGTAAGGCTTGTTGGCGTCGTCCGGCACGATTTCGTTCAGCTCGTCGTCGATGCGCTCGATGGGGTCGTCACAATCCGTGACGATAGGCTCTTCCAGGTTGTTCTGCGGCAGGTACTCCAGCACTTTGCGGATGAGCAGGATGCCTTCCTTTTCATCTTCGGCCTTGAAGTGGGCGACGCCCGATTTGCGGGTATGGATATCTGCCCCGCCCAGGTTTTCGATGCTGATGTCTTCACCGGTCACCGTTTTGGTGACTTTGGGGCCGGTGACGAACATGTAGCTCGTATGCTCGCTCATGATGATGATGTCGGTAAGGGCAGGGGAGTAGACCGCTCCGCCGGCGCAGGGGCCGAAAATGGCGGATATCTGGGGGATGACGCCCGAGGCCTGGATGTTGCGGTAGAAAATCTCGGCGTAACCGGCCAGGCTGTTCACGCCTTCCTGAATGCGGGCCCCGCCGCTGTCGTTCAGCCCGATGAGGGGGGCGCCCACCTTCATGGCCTGATCCATGACCTTGCAGATTTTCATGGCGAAAGTTTCGGAAAGCGAGCCGCCCATGACGGTAAAATCCTGAGAAAAGACATAAACGACCCTCCCGTCGATGGTGCCCCGGCCGGTCACTACGCCGTCGCCCAGGTATTTCTCCTCTTCCAGCCCGAAGTCGTGGCAGCGGTGGGTGACGAACATGTCATATTCCTCGAAGCTGCCTTCGTCGAGCAGCAGTTCGATACGCTCGCGGGCAGTGAATTTGCCCTGCTGGTGCTGTTTGGCGATGCGCTTTTCGCCGCCCCCCATCCGCGCCTGGCTGCGCAGTTCGGTAAGGCGGCGGATTTTGTCTTGTAGGCTCATTATTAGGTGGTTGGGTTGATTGGGTTGATGAGTTGATTGGGTTGATGAGCAAGCCGGGCCTATTCCAATCAGCTTAATCAACCAATCAACGATTTACTTCTTACCGCAAAGTTCAGTGAGTACTCCCAGGGTAGACTTGGGATGGAGGAAGCCGATATTGAGACCCTCGGCGCCTTTGCGCGGGGCCTTGTCGATCAGCCGCATGCCTTTGTTTTCTGCTTCCTGAAGCGATCCGGCCACATCGGCAACGGCGAAGGCCAGGTGGTGCAGGCCCGGCCCGCGTTTTTCGATAAACTTGCCGATAGGGCCTTCCGGGTCGGTCGATTCAAGCAATTCCACTTTGGTCTGGCCAACCATAAAAAAGGCGGTTCTGACCTTTTGGTCAGCGACTTCCTCGATGGCGTAGCATTTCAGGCCGAGCATGTTTTCGTAGTAAGCGATGGCTTCTTCCATGTTTTCTACCGCGATGCCGATGTGTTCGATATGCGTGATATTCATGGCTTATGTTTTTTGTTTAAAAACCCTGATGGAGAACTTATGCCGGGAAGCGGCGTCCCTTTTTGAGGTTTCCCGGCTAAAACTAAGTGTTTTCCGGAGCTAAATGTGTTAACAAAAAAAAATAAAAACTATGATTTTTGTCCTTGCCATTCCAGTTCCACCTCTTCGGGGCTGGTATGCTGCATGAGGGTGATCTTTACCTGGTAATTGCCGATGGTGAAGGTTTGCCCCACCCTGGGCACGTCCTGCGCCATTTGAAGCAGGAGGCCGGCCAGGGTGACGTAATCCGGGCTTTCCGGCAGAGGCTCGGGCAGGTACTGGTTGATCTCGTCGACCGGATTCTGGGCCAGGGCCCGAAACTTGTTTTCTCCGGCCTTCTCCACGATGGGCTGTTCGGAATCGTATTCATCCTGTATCTCTCCCACCAATTCTTCAAGGATATCTTCCATGGTGACAATGCCTACCGTGCCGCCAAATTCGCTGACGACCACTGCCAGTTGTGCCCGTTCGCGTTGAAACTGGCGCAGCAGCGCCATGACCTTTCGGTTGACGGGAGTGAAAATGACCGGCCTTGCCAGTTCCCGCAGGCTGATTTTTTCCTGGCGGTAGGCCGCTGCCAGCAGGTCTTTGGTGGTGACAAAACCGAAGATGCTGTCGATATTTTTTTCATACACCGGGAAGCGGGAGTACCCTTCCTCCAGCGCCGTTTCGATGGCTTTGCCGATAGGGGTTTCGGCCTCCAGGGCGACAATCTGTGTGCGGGGCTTCAGCACCTGCCGCACCAGGCGGTCATCGAAGTCGAAGACGTTCTGGATGAGCTCCCGCTCTGAGGATTGTATGGCCCCGCCCTCGGCGCTTTCGGCAATGATCAGCTTCAGTTCTTCTTCGGAATGCACCTCGGCATGGGGCACCGGCTCGATGCCGA
>CAZAXA010000765.1:0-2574 GCA_964488965.1 uncultured Phaeodactylibacter sp.
ATCGAGCCTTTTATAGGAGCGGTAAAGGGCCTGGAAGCCAGCCGGAAGTTCCGGGAAAGCAGGGATCGGCTGGAGCAGGCTTTCGCCAAAAAATACCGGCTTCCGAAAAATTTCAACGCCAGCCTGCGCCCCTACCAGATGGAAGGCTTTCAGTGGCTGCAGCGCTGCGCCGCCTGGGGCGTGGGCGCCTGCCTGGCCGACGACATGGGCCTGGGCAAAACTGTGCAGGCCCTGGCCGTGCTCACTGCCCGCGCTGCGCTGGGCCCCGCCCTCGTCGTGGCGCCCGCCAGCGTTTGCCGCAATTGGGTGGCAGAAACTATCCGTTTTGCGCCGGCCCTGACGCCCGTCCTTTTCAGCGAAAGCGAGCGGGAGGCCACTGTCAAAGAAGTGAAAAAGGGCCAGCTCGTCATCGTGACCTATGACCTGATGGTGCGGGAAGAAAAGATGTTCACCCAAAAAGAATGGGCCACCGTCATCCTGGACGAAGCGCAGGCGATCAAAAACCGGGCGACCAAACGTTCGGATACGGCCATGGCCCTGCGCGCCGGTTTCAAAATAGCTATGACGGGCACGCCGCTCGAAAACCACCTCGGCGAGCTGTGGAACCTCTTTCAGTTCCTCAACCCCGGCCTGCTGGGCAGCATCGATCAATTCAACGAGCGCTTTGCCCTGCCTATTGAAAAATACCGCGACGAGAACCGCCACGAACAACTGCGCCGCCTGGCGCGGCCCTTCATCCTGCGCCGCCGCAAGGACGAGGTGCTCAAAGACCTGCCCGAAAAAACGGAGATCACCCTAACCGTTGAGCTGCCGCCGGAAGAGCGGGCCTTCTACGAAGCCCTGCGCCGCAACGCCCTGGAAAAACTTGCCGCTACGGCCGGCGATGAACAGGCCGGGCAGCAACACCTCCGCATCCTGGCCGAGATCATGCGCCTGCGCCGCGCCGCCTGCCACCCCTCCCTGGCCGAAGGCGGCGCAGCCTTCACCGGCAGCGCCAAGCTGGAATTGTTCTCCGAGATCGTGGACGAGCTGCTGGATAACGGCCACAAGGCGCTGGTCTTCAGCCAGTTCGTCGACCACCTGAAAATCCTGGAAAAACAACTGAAGGCCAAAAAGATCAGCTACCAGTACCTCGACGGCAGCACGCCCGGCAAAAAGCGGCAGGCGGCCATCGACGCTTTCCAGGCCGGCGAGGGCGACATTTTCCTCATCAGCCTGAAAGCGGGCGGCACCGGCCTGAACCTCACCGCCGCCGACTACGTCATCCACACCGATCCCTGGTGGAACCCCGCCGTGGAAGACCAGGCTACCGGCCGCGCCCACCGCATCGGGCAGGAGCGCCCGGTGACGGCCTATCGCCTGGTGGCGGCGCAGACCATCGAAGAGAAGATCCTGCAACTGCACGCCCACAAGCGGGACCTGGCGGATTCGCTGCTGGCCGGCGCCGATGTGAGCGCCAGGTTGTCGGCGGAGGAACTGATGGAGTTGTTGCGGGATGGGGGATGAATTGCCATCGGCTGGATAGATTGACTCAAAATTTAATACAATGCTCTCTCCTGTATTCAGTAAACAATTCTTCTGTTTCAGCTAATTTACCTTGTTTTTTCTTTATATTTTTTGCGAAACAGAAATAATTAGGTTAAAATTGACAATATTTTTGGAAAACTTAGAAGGGACGCACATACTAAATGATTTTGGCTCCTGATTTTCATATCTGAAAAAACCGCGCTCATGGTCATTTACACTTACAAAAAAAGCTCCAGAACAAGCCCAATTTCGAAAAGACAAAAACAAGTAGAAAAAAATGCCATTGGCGTCAATCCTTTTCCCTATCTACCTATACTGATCATCCTTTTCATCCTTGCCTTTGCTGGTTCCAAGTTCTGGGAACGGTTTCGTAATGACCCAAGCTTGGATCAGGCAGGAGTGGAGGCAGCCCAAAAAGAAGCAGAAACCATTACCAAGCGACACGAGGTATGGGTTCAATATGTATTGATTGCAGATTATACAATGCAACGCCCCTGCTTGCGTTGTCCGAATGGTGTGACCGTGGTGACCGTAAAAGCAGGGGAAATTTATAAATACGGCATTACAACACAGGGTGAGGCCAGATATGCCCAAAAGCTTTATGCTCATTTAGGGGTTACCTACTTTGAAGAGCACGAAGGAACCTATCTGGAGTGTAAAGAGTTGGAAGTTAACAAAATATCGGCTTATCAATTTTTACCTGAGTCAAGCAAACCAGAAGTAAAACTGATCCGGCCGCCAGGAAATGCCAACAGAAGCTGATGCAAAAGGTTTATATTGTGGTAAAAGGAACAAACAAAATGGAACAATTCTCAAACTTCACATTCATTAAACAGATCGATCCAGACACTATAGGCAGTAAGTTTAACATGAGTTACAGGCTTAAATGCTTACTGGATAAAGAGATTGATCTTGCTAAATATGGGGAGGCGGTGAAATTCATCTCTTTTTCTCCCATTATTGGTGATGTGTTCCCGCCAAAGAGTAAGTACAATAGGGCGTCCTCAAAAAAGGTACTACTTTAATCAACGTGTTGATGTATAAGAC
>CAZAXA010000766.1:0-2546 GCA_964488965.1 uncultured Phaeodactylibacter sp.
AATTGCTGGCCGTACACGTTGTGGCCCATCCGGTGGTCACAGGGATGGCCATCATAATGGTGCAGGACGTTATCCGGGCAGGTGGCTATGTCCAGTTTGAAGACCGCCGGCTCGTTCATGTCGTTCCAGAAACCGCTGACGCCGTCCTTCAGATACAGATCCCGGTACAGTTCTCCCCACCATTGCCGGACATCAGGCCGGGTAAAGTCCGGAAAGACACAGTCGGGCGGCCAAACCGGGCCGTGCATCAGTTCTCCGGTGGAGCGATAGCAAAAAACATCTTTTTCCAGGCCCTGCCGGAATACGTGGTAGTCAGGGTCTGCCCTTATGCCGGGGTCGATCATGGCGACCGCCTGGAAACCTTGCCGGCGCAGGCTGCCGGTCATCCGGGAAGGGTCGGGGAAGTATTCCTTATTCCAGGTGAAGCAACGGTAGCCGTCCATATAGTCGATATCGAGGTAAATGGCATCGCAGGGTATCTGCCGGCCTCTGAATTCCCGCGCCAGTTCCAGGACGCGGCTCTCCGGATAGTAGCTCCAGCGGCACTGGTGGAAACCCAGCGCCCAGAGGGGCGGAAGCTCCGGCCGGCCCGTCAGCCACGCATAGCGCCTGGCCACATCCATCAGGGCAGGGCCGCCGATGAAGTAATAATCCATCTCGCCACCTTCCGCCTGGAAACTGGTTTCTCCCCTGCCTTCGCTGTCAAAATCGAAATGGGTGCGGAAGCTGTTGTTCAGGAAAATGCCGTATCCGGCCCCTTCGCATAGGGCGTAGTAAAAAGGAATAGAGCGGTATAAGGGGTCCTGCCCCTTGCGGAAGGAAAAGGAATCCGTGTTCCAGTTCTGAAGCTTATTTCCCCGCAGGTTGGCCGGGCAGGTTTTGTCGCCCAGCCCGAAGTAAACTTCTCCGGCAGGAGCCGTCTTGCTTACTTTTACAAGGTCGATACCTCTGGTTATGGTGCGGCGGCAGTAAAAAGGCGCGGCGTCCTCGCAGAGCAGCTTTTGCCCTTCCGCCTCATACAGGCTGAGCTGAAGGCCATTTTTGGCAATGCGGCAGAGAATCTTTCGGGTTTGAATGAAAAAATGCGTTTTATCTCCACCCAGGGTTACCTGCGGAAGACGGCTGTTGGCGGCGGTAACGGTAGCGTAGGAGAAACCGCGTTCAAACCGGCCCTCCGGCGCGTAGCGGAAGCGGAAGATATCCTCCGAAATGACTTCCACTTTCAGGGCAAAGCCGTTTTCACAGGCGTAGACGAAAATATCATCTTTTTCCTGGTACTGAGCCGCTACCTCGTTGGGGCGGTATTCGTGATAGACGTCGGGATAGCGTTTTCCGGTAACGGTTTCCTCGTCCTTTACAGCGTGGTGTACGGATGGCCCGTGATGCTGATCAGCCATAACAAGGTCAGGTTAGTTTTTCGATATTGCCAAAGAAAGGAAATTTGCGGTGAATTTTCTACCGGCGCTCAAGAGGAAGCCGCCTTCCAGCTTATCCGGGCGTCCCGGAATACCGATGCCCATTCTATTTCCTCAAGAATATTCTTTCTTTCCTCCTCCAGTTTGGCGTCGCTCCAACCCAGATAGGATTGAAAATCCCGTAGTACCGGCTCCATGGCTTTCCCAATGCCGGGCAGGTAAAAAAACAACCTGCCGGAACGCCGGTTAAAGAAGTCCATAGGCACGAGCGCCAGTTCACGATGCACGGCAAACCAGGCTTCCGCCCTGGCCAGGGCCACTTCAGCATCCTCCCCGAACTCCTTCATCCTGCCGAGTATTTCATCGGTTTGCCGGCCGTAGTTGGACACCAGGTAGTCGGTATAAACATCCGGCAACTGAAGGTTTTTGACGGCCACGGCGATTTGTTCTTTGTAGGCCTTCACCCCCGCCGCCCCCTGAAAGGGCCCTCCGCAGAGGGGGATTTTTGCAGTGCGGTTTTCGCCGAAGCTCCGGCCGTGCTCTTTGAGGAACTTGCGGTTCAGCAGGCTGGTGATCCGTTCGGCCATTTTGCGGTAGCCGGTGAGTTTACCCCCGGCAATGGACAAAAGCCCGCTTTCGGATTCGAAAATCTCATCTTTGCGGGACATTTCCGAGGCGGATCTGCCTTCTTCATAGATCAGCGGCCGGAGCCCCGCCCAGCTGGATTCCACATCCTCTATGCTCAGCCCGGCGCCGGGGAACATATGGTTGACGGCGCCCAGCAGGTAATCCACATCTTCACAAGTAACGGGTATGCGGTCCGGGTCGCCCTCATAAGGCGTATCGGTAGTGCCGATGTAGGTCGCCCGTTGCCGGGGAATGGCAAACACCATCCTGCCGTCCGGAACATCGAAATACAAAGACTGCCGGGCGGGGAAGCGCTCATGCGGCACTACGATGTGAACACCCTTGGACAGGAATACCCTTTTCCCCTTCAGGGAGTTGTCCTTTTTCCGGAGGATATCCACCCATGGGCCGGCGGCGCTCACCACATAGGCTCCTCTCACTTCAAAGGTTTCTTCCCGTGCCATATCCCTGCACCGGATACCCGCCACTTTGCCGCCCTGGTAG
>CAZAXA010000767.1:0-2540 GCA_964488965.1 uncultured Phaeodactylibacter sp.
CCGGTATTGAAGTTGAACGACAGCCGTTCCGTGAGGGCGTAGGCCAGGGAGAAGCGGGGAGAGAACTGTTCCAGCGGGTTGTTCATCTCGCCGGAGTAGTTATTGGCGTCCATGCGGAAGCCGAGGGAGAGGACGAGGCGTTCTTCCAGCAGCTTGCGGCTGGCCTGGCCGAAGAAGGCATATTTGTTCATGTCGAACTCCGAGAAGTAGTTGACCGTCTGCGGGCCGGCGGAGGTGAAGATGCGGTTGAAGGTGCGGTTGTTGTACTTCACGTACTCGTAGGCGGCGCCGTAGTTGAACTTGTAATCGCCCAGGCGCTGCGTGTGTTCGAGGCGCAGCTTGTTTTCCGCCTCCTGCGATTTGTAGCGGAGGATGAGGTTTTCTTCCGAGCTTTCGTCGTTCCGGAAATATTTTTCCGCTTCGTTGTTCAGCATGTTGCGGCTGAGGACCAGGAGCCAGAAGCCGTTCTCGCCGTAGTGTTTATAAGTGAGGCCGTTGGTATAGTTCCACTGCGGGCTCACGGGTAGCTGGTCCAGCAGGAACTGCTGTTCTTCATCCTCATTGGCATCGAGGTTGAGTTCGAACTGGTCGATGGCGCCCAGGCCGATGAAAGTGATCTCATTTTTCTGGTCGATGCGGTACCTCACCTTGGCCTGGAAGTCATTGTAGGTTGGCAGGAAAGGCAGGCCCAGCGCCTTGAAGAGGAACTGCAGGTAAGAGCGGCGGGCGGAGAGCAGGAAGGTGGTTTTATCCCCGATGGGCCCTTCCATAGTCAGGCCGATGTCGGTGGCGCTCAGCATGAAGTTGCCGCCGAGGCGGTCGTCGCGGCCTTCGCGCTGGCGGAAGTTGAATACGGAGCTGAGGGCGTTGCCCCGGTTGGCGGGGAAGGCGCCGCTGAAGAAGTCCACCTCCCGGATGAAGTTGACGTTGATCAGGCCTACCGGCCCGCCGGAAGCGCCCTGGGTGGCGAAGTGGTTGATGTTGGGCACCTCCACGTCGTCCAGGTAAAAGCGGTTCTCGTTGGGGGCGCCGCCGCGGATGATGAGGTCGTTGCGGAAAGAGGCCGAGGTGGTCACCCCGGGCAGGGACTGCACCACGCGCGAGATATCGCGGTTGGCGCCCGGGTTGCGCTGAATCTCCGCCACGCCGATGGTGCGCAGGGAAACGGGGCTTTCCTCCGTCTTGCGGAAGGGCGAGGCTTTAACCACTACCTCCTGCAGGTTCTGCACCGCTTCCTCCATCCGGAAGTTGACGAGGGCCGGCCTGGAGTTGGTCACCTGTACCTCGTAGGCCGTCTGCTCGTTATAGCCCACATAGGAGGCGCGAATGTCATACAGGCCCGGCGCCAGCCCGCTGATCTCGTAGTTGCCGTCCACATCGGTCGTCATGCCCTTGTCGGCGCCCAGCACCAGGATGTTGGCGAAGGCGATGGGTTCGTTGTTGATGGCGTCCGTCACTTTGCCTTTGATGACGCCGCTCTGGCCCCAGGCGGTAAAGGAGAGCAGGAAAATAGCGGCAACAAGCAGTTGTCGTGTCTTCATTTTGCTTAGGATTTACATTGCTGTCTGCTAAACAGCGGAGGGAGGATTTGGTTGAAAGTTTACAGAGGGAGGCTCGTTCAGTTTTTGGATGAAGCGTGTACTGCTTGAAAATGGGCCGGGGAGGCTGGATTAAGGCAGCCCTGGAGGGCGGGCGCCATTCCCAAAAGTTTCGTTTTGCCGGGAGCAGCCAGGTGGATGAAGTAGCCTGGTACCATGATAATTCGAAAGAGCGGACGCGCCCGGTGATGTCAAAGCAGGCCAACGAGCTTGGCCTCTATGATATGAGCGGTAATGTCTGGGAATGGTGTTGGGATTGGGACGGCTCCTATTCAGGCTTTCCTGAAAGCCCTGAATATAATCATTTCCGCATTATGCGCGGCGGCTCATGGGAAAATCCCGCAGACAATTGCAGTGTTTCCTATCGCGGCAGGCATTCTCCTGATTCTCAGGATTCTATCATTGGCTTTCGTCTCGTTCGCCGGGAAGGACTTTAAAAAGGCCACATTGGCAAACCGGCATTACCTGGCCATGAATAAAAAGTGGAACGCGGATGATGCGAAGATACTTTCCCATTGACGCCATACCTCGGTAAAACCCGCCGCATCCGCCGCATCCGCATTCCGTCAAAAGGCCGTGATGAATGTATCCGCCCTGCGATCAGGATGATCGCGGCACGAACTATGCCGCCTTAATCCCACAGCCCACGGCCTTGGTCTCCGCCGGTTTGGGCTCTTCGCCTTTTTCTATGGCCTCGATGGCATTTTCCAGGAATCTCTCCTTCACGCTTTCCGCGTCGCGCACATTGTCGTCGATGGCGCCGTGGTAGCGCACGGTCAGACTCTTATCCACCAGGTACGCTTCCGGGGTGCGGGTGGCGCCGTACTGCGGGTACACCTTCTGCCCCTCGTCGAAGAGGTACAGGAAGGGGTAGTTCATATCTTTGGCCCGCTTCTGCATAGCGGCATAGCCGTCGCCGGGCTGAATGGCCGGGTCGTTGGG
>CAZAXA010000768.1:0-2529 GCA_964488965.1 uncultured Phaeodactylibacter sp.
TCCAGGCCGTTAAACTCGGCGAGCATCAGATAGTGCTTCGCATCGCCGTAAACCTGTTTGCTGAGCCCGGGCAGGGTGTCGCCTTGCAACACCTGGCGGGTATGGGAAATATCCGGCGAACGCTTGTTCTCCAGTTTGACCCGTTTTCCTTTGGCGACGTCCTCGATGAAGACGGTTTGCAGGGTGGCGCGCCGGGCGTCTCCCTTTTCATCGAAGTGGCTGTAAGCGATATTTACCGATTCCAGGCGGCATTCGAAGCGAATTTCTCCCCAGGCCACTACCAGGTAACGAGGCTCGTGAATGTGCCCGTCCATGTAGAAGCAGGCTTTCATAAAGTTGCTCACCTGTTCCCGGATGCTTCCGGAGGGCATGCCCGGCCGGGCCGCCCGTTCCAGGGTGTCGTCCAGGATCAGCTGCAGGGACAGCCGGTCGGAGACGGACAGGGCATAGGTCGCCGTGCGCCCGCTGTGGTGCATGCTCTTGTTCTCCTGGTACTGGTTCACGTGCTGGGTGGACAGCTCATCCGGGTTCACGAAAAAGGTGAAATCTTTCCGATGCCCCTTTCCCTTGCGCTTGTGGCTTCGGTAGGCGTATACCGTGAGCTGCTCTACTTTACCGGGTTTTCGCCGCATCAGCGTTGTTCTTTTTGTTTCAGGATTTTCAGCACCTGTTTGACACAGGCTTCCACCAGGGCGGACTGATCCTGGTCTTCTGCGCCGGAAGCAGCCTTGTTTTCCTTGCCGCCCTTATCGCCTCCTTCCTGTTGGTAATCAACCGTGGCGCGAATGATGAGTTCTTTTATTTCTACAGCCATAAAGAATGGGTTTAAAGGCTAAAGCTTTTAAAGTTCAGATACGACAGTT
Organism: uncultured Phaeodactylibacter sp.; assembly: GCA_964488965.1. Classification (GTDB taxonomy): domain Bacteria; phylum Bacteroidota; class Bacteroidia; order Chitinophagales; family Saprospiraceae; genus JACJXW01. The sequence continues at coordinate 864 of CAZAXA010000768.1, forward strand.
CCATTTCTTCAATGACCACCGCGCTGGCCGTGGCGTCGATCCCGGAAAGGGACCACCTGGTGACGTAGGCGTCCTGAAAGAGCCATGTACTGGCCGGCTGGCCGCTTTCGTCCAGTAAACTGAGTAATACGTTTCGGAGCTTGAACTCAAAATCATCGAAGTTATCCATAATCTCCTGGCGCAGGGCAGACGCCAGCGGCATTCCCCGTTTCAGTACCAGGTTGGGATATTCCAGGCGCTGGGGTAGCGGCAGCCCCGTCTTATTGTTGCCGGCGCCGCCGACTTTGCTAACCTCTACGGCCACGGAGAACCCGGATACCGATTGAAAGCGAAAATCCAACGGAAAATCGACCCCTGTTTTGCCGAGGAAGCTCACGGCAAACCGAAAGCCCAGCAGCGGATCGTCCTGGCCAGCGATGGAGGGGATATTGAATGCCATAGTTGCCGGTTACGGGTTATAATCTACTTGCAATTCGTGGGCGATCAGTTCCAGCCGTTCAAAGGCCACCTCATTGGTGTTGGCATCGAAGCGGGGCCCCTCCAGGCGGGTGGGCATAGCCTTGGCCACCGTCCAGCGCACCACCGGCAGGCCGGCCTCATCGCAGAGGTCGACCAGCAGGTCGCGCTTGCGGATCAGCCCGGCCGGGCCGGGTGCAACTGTGGGATAATTCAGGCTCATCCAATCGGACAGGTAGGCGCCATTGGCCATAATACCTTTCAGGAGGCTCAGTTGAACGGCCTGCCGGCGCCCCGGCATAATGTGCTCGCCGGTGAGGAAGCTAAGGCCATGTTGATAGGTGGCTGTCTCCACCGCCATACCCAGGCCGTTCACCTGGGAGCAGCCGATAACGGTTGCCTCCCCTGCCAGGAGGATCGTCACCCGGTAGTTATAGGCCGGCAGCGGATACTGTAATTTGATCTGATCGATGCTTTGCGCCATGACTGCCGGGCTCAGGCCTCTTCTATGGCGATCCGGTCGGCCATGAGTTCCATGGTTTCGATGGCCACATCGTTCGAGTTGGCGTCGAAAGCCGGAGCGTCCAATTTGGTCGGAAAGGCATTGATCACCTGCCAGCTGATGACCGGCGCGCCGGCCTCGTCCAGCAAGCGGATGTAGATGTCCTTTTTTTCGATCTGATTGATGGCGATCGTGTTGATCCAGTTGTACAAAGGCCCCAGGCTGACCCCTCCCCTGACTACGCCCTTTTTCAGCGTGATGTGGACCGGATTGATCTGTGCCGGCATGTGCAATATTTTGGGCCCGCGCAGGCCGCTTCCCGTCTGGCTTTCCTTGAAGGTGGCGGTTTCGAAGCTCAGGCTCAGGCCCGACACTTCGGAGAAAGCGACGGCCGTTCCGGCGATCTCAACGATGTAGTTGTAGACCGGCAGCGGATAGGTGTTCTTTATGGTATCGGTGGTGACTGCCATGATGTTGATTTTTGAATATTAATTAAGCTTCCTGCATTTTATGCGAGAACTTCAGGATAATAAATTCCGCCGGCCGCACAGCGGCGATGCCGATCTCGATGTTCATGCGGCCTTCCAGGATATCCTGGGTGGTCATGGTTTTGCCCAGCCCGACGTGCACATAGTAAGCCGATTCCGGTTTAGGGCCGGCCAGGGCGCCCTGCTGCCACAGGCCGTAGAGGTAGTTGTCGATCATGGC
>CAZAXA010000769.1:0-2526 GCA_964488965.1 uncultured Phaeodactylibacter sp.
GGTTCGGGTTCTCCTGTCGTTGCGTCCAGGACTCGAAGCCGGGAGGCGGGAAATGGCCTCCCGGCCATTATTACATGAAATGACCGGACAAAACGAACCATCGCCTGGCCCTGATAAAAAACTGCTCCTCGACCTCTTCTATGCCTACGAAGATGCCCGCCTGAACAAATGGAATACGGCCAGTGTTCTGAAGTTCGAGGAGAACTACGAAGAAAATATCTTCGCTCTTTGGGATGAAGCCAGGGAGCGCAGATACAAGATCGGCCGGAGCATCTGCTTCATCAACTTCAAGCCGGTGAAGCGGGAGATTTTCGCCGCTCACTTTCGCGACCGTATAGTGCACCACCTCATCTTCAACTACCTCAACCCCATCGTAGAGCCTGGCTTCATCAAAGACAGCTACAGCTGCCGGGTGGGAAAAGGAACCCACTACGGCATCAGCCGCCTGCAATCCTTTATCCGGGGCTGTTCGCACAACTACACCCGCGACGCCTGGATACTGAAGATGGACATCCTGGGCTATTTCATGCGCATTGACAGGCAGATTCTGTTCGATATGATCTGCCGGAAACTCGAAAGATATACCCGGCCGGTAGATTTTGACAAACCGCTGCTTATTTACCTGCTCGAAAAAGTGATCTTCAATGATCCTACTACCAACTGTATTATCAAAGGCCGCGCTTCCGACTGGAAGGGCCTGCCGCCGAGCAAAAGCCTGTTCCACGCGCCGCCTGGCAAAGGCTTTCCCATCGGCAACCTCACTTCGCAGCTCTTCGGCAATATTTATCTCAATCCTTTTGACCACTTTGTGAAGGAAGAGCTGGAGATGCGTTATTACGGGCGCTATGTCGATGATTTCGTGCTGGTGCACGAAAGCAGGGAGTTTTTAAAGGCACAGATTCCGAAAATCCGTGCTTTCCTCCGGGATGAGTTGCAGTTGGAACTCCACCCCCGGAAGACCTACCTGCAGCATTACAGCAGGGGCGTACAATATCTTGGCGCCTACCTAAAGCCCCACCGGGCGTATGCCTCTCCGAGGATAAAAAACAACTTTTACCAGGCCATCCAGAACTGGAACCGGTTTATACAACAGAACGGCAACAAGATCGATGACAAAGGCCTGAAAAAATTCATTGGCTCGATGAACTCCTACCTCGGGGCGCTGAAGCACCACAGCACCTATAAACTGCGAAAAAAACTGCTTCGGCAATTAAACGGCTACTACTGGAATTATGTGTACATCTCAGGAGGCTACGCCAAGTTGGTTCCAAAACGGCGGCGGGCGAAGGGGCCATGGTAAAAAAACGTATATTGGGTTCCGAAAAAATGAATTAGATACTTAATGCCAAAACCCCATGCCCAGCGACAAAAAGAAAAGTGAAAACCGGGGAATAGAATTCCCTCGCGATGAGGGCCGGCCGGCAGAGGCGGGCAGGTCCTGGTTTTTTGGCATTGGGATCAACCAATATCAGCCGCCTTTCCCTGTCCTGCACAATGCCCGAAAAGACATCGAGGACATTCTCGGCCTGTTGCAGGAGCGATACGATGTTGACAAAAGCTTTACTCTGCTGGACAAAGCAGCCACCCGGGACGCCATCCTGGATACCCTTCAACTCCTGGATGAACAGGTGAGGGAAGAAGATAAAGTGATCATCTATTATGCCGGCCACGGCCACCTCGACCGAAAAGAAAGGGGCTACTGGATACCCGCCGATGCCGAAGAAAGGCGCATCGCCACCTACCTTCACAACACTACCATCCGGGAGTTCATCGCCGGCATCGACGCCCGGCACACGCTGCTGATCTCCGATTCCTGCTTTTCCGGCGCTTTGCTTACCCGCGACAGCGGCTATGCGCAGGCTGCCCTGGAGGAACTGGAGCGCAGCCGGTCGCGATGGGTGATCTCCTCCGGGCGCCAGCGGGAAACGGTTGCCGACGGCGCCCCCGGAAAGAACAGCCCCTTTGCCGCCAGCATCATCAAGGTGTTGAGCCGCAACCAGGACGCCGGCCTGAATGCCGGCCTACTCTACGACCAGGTGCTCAAACTCACGCGTTTCAACTATGAGCAGTCGCCGCAGAGCGCCCCCCTGTTTGGCGCCGGGCATGAAGGCGGCCAGTATGTCTTCCGCCTGAAGGCCAACGAGGAAACAGCCTGGGAAGATGCCGTCAGAGAAAACAGCCTCCGGGCCTACAACCGCTATCTGGGCCGCTTTTCCCGTGGGAAACATGCCGACGAGGCCCTGGAGCGCATTCAAGCCCTGGAAGACGAGCAGGAGTGGCAAAAGGCGGAGCGCACCGGCCGGGTTTATGCCTATCAATATTACCTGCGGAGCTTCCCGGCCCCCCGGCATGCCGAAGCCGCCCGCCAACGCATCGCCGAACTGGAGGCGGAAAGCGCTCCGCCCCCCGGCAAACAACCTGAACCTCAACCTCAACCTGAACCTGAACCTGAACCTGAACCTCAACCTAACACCTTCACCGACCCCCGCGACGGCCAAACCTACCGCACCGTCGAACTCACCGGCC
>CAZAXA010000770.1:0-2522 GCA_964488965.1 uncultured Phaeodactylibacter sp.
GGCGGCGGCGGTGGCGGCGGCTGGGGTGGCGGCGGCTCCGGCGGCGGCGGCGGCGGGGTGAGCTGGTAGTTGATATCGCTGTGCTATACCCAGAAGAGGAAAAAAATTCCACTCCTCACTGGATCGCCAGGTAAAAAAGCGGTAAATTAAGCCTTCACTAAAAACCCAGAATTATGATCAACCACTGGATTCAGAAGTTCGCACTACGTCCGGTAACCCACTGCAGCAGCGGATGTAGTCTCGGGCCAGGCTGTGAAACGTAAAACCTGCCTTTACAGCCTGGCGTTCCGAACCCCGGTCATGGGAAAAAATTCCCGCCTTTATGGAAATCGTAATCTACCTGTCTTTGGTTACGGCATCGGTTTCTTTTACCGTCAGCGAAACAAAAATCTTTTTGCCGCTGCGGGAATGGGCGCAGCAAAGGAGCCATTTTCTGGGGAGCCTGCTCTCCTGTGGTTATTGTTTAGGCCATTGGGTTGCCTTTGCGTTGGCAGCTCTGTACCGCCCCCGCCTGTTCGAGCTTTGGTGGCTGCTGGATTATTTCCTGGCCGCCCTTGTCGTTTCCTGGCTGAGCGCTTTCCAGTGGATACTGCTGTGCCTGCTGATGGAAAAAGCGGGGAAGTAAGCAGGAAGGCCACGATGTTCCTGTTTGCAGGTCAGGGGACGGCCTTTTTGCTTATCCGGTATCCAAGATAAGCAAAGGGAATGGCCGCTACGATATCGATGGTATAATGAATGTGCTGAAACAACAGCAGGACGACAAGCATGGCCAGCAGGGCCAGGGCCGCCAGCTTTTCCGCCTTCCCGGTAAGCGACAAAAAAACAAGGAAAGCCGTGGCGGTATGCCCGGAAAAGAACAGGTCGCGGGTCAGGGCCGGCGCTCCGGAGAACAGGGGTGTCCATGGGTCGGGCATCGGCACCAGGCCCGGAGGAGGATCGAGGGGGGTGAGATACAGGGTGGCTACCCGCATCAAAAGGACAAGGGTGTAAGAAGTGGCGAACCGAATAAAAACGCCGGGTGAGAAAATACCCCTCCCGATAACATAGAAGAGCGCGCCGTAGATCAGAAGGAAGACCGGCCGGGAAAAGTCACAGGACGGCAGGATACGCAGCAGCGGGTCGTCAAGAGGCGCCCCCGGGCGTTGTTCCACGAACTGGAAGAAGGAGGGCAGAACGATCAGGTTCGCGAGGAGAACCAGTATGGAAAAGACGGCGGCCAGGCGGAAACGCTTACACTTCCAGGCGTGGCGCCATAATTCAAGGCTGTTTTTTATTGCTAATTCCATCCTGCTGTAGCCCTTTGGACTACCTCGTCTTTTGAAAACTCCTTATTATTCATCTCTTTGGTAAACCGCTTGATCCTGCCTGCTGTTTAAACTTAACCATCAGGCCAATATCGCTATCATAACTTTCCCGGCCCCTCGCAAATGCTAAAAATATGCTGAAAAAATTTATTGTCAAGCTTCCTTTTTCTTCATGAAACTTGTTTGGAGGGCCTGCGCTTCTTTCAATGAATTTAAACCCAAAGGCCTTCCGGCAGTCAAAATGGCGTTCCGTAGGGGTAGGCGTATACAAAAAACATCTTTACCTTGTATCCCCGTATCCATCACCCAAAATCTTTGCCCATGAAGGTTTTTACTCCTCTGGCCGCTCTGTTATTCCTTGCCGCAGCGCTTAGCGCCCAATCTGCCTCCACCACCCTGCGCGTCTACCGCATCTTCCAGGAAAAGTGCGTGCAGTGCCACGATCACGCCAGCCCGGAGGCTGGCCTCGACCTGCAGGAGGAAGGCGCCAGCGAGGCGGCCCGCGCTTTTAAGGTGCGCAACAACCTCTACAACATCACCCCCGCCAACCAGGCGGCTGCCGACAAGGGCCATAAATACATCTACCCCGGCCGGGTGGACAAGAGCCTGCTCTTCCGCAAGGTCAACCAGGGCCTGGAGCCTACTCTTGGCCTGGACGCCGGCGAGAACCAGTCCATGCCGCCCTATGGGCAGCCGCAACTGACGGATCTGGAAAAGGAACTCATCCGCCAGTGGATCCTCTACGCAGCGCCCCTCAACGGCACGGTTGTGGAGGAAGAACGGCTTGAAAGCTATTACAATGGCAACGCCCAGATGGCCTTCCCCGACGGCCCGCCGCCCGCCCCGGCCGCCGGCGAGGGCTTCCAGGTCAAGATGGGGCCGTTTTACGTCGAGCCCGGCGGCGAAGTGGAGTATTTCCAGAAGTACGAACTGGACCTGCCCGCCGATGTGGAGGTCAACCGCGTGGATGTGCAGATCGGCACTTATTCCCACCACTTCATCCTCTACGATTTCAACCCGGGCGGCGCCGGCAGCATCCCCCACGGCCTGCGCCTCAATGCCAACCATTCGGATATCGGCCTGGTGGCCGCCGTGCAGGAGCCCACCGACCTGAAGCTGCCGCAGGGCACGGCCTTCCGCTGGGACAAGCAGCTGGTGCTGGACCTCAACTCGCACTACATCAACTACTCCGCCTCCAACGTCTACCAGGCGGAAACC
>CAZAXA010000771.1:0-2518 GCA_964488965.1 uncultured Phaeodactylibacter sp.
AGCTGGGCCTGGCCGCAAGTATGAAACCGGAGTTCGAAAAAGTAGAAAACACCCCCGAACCAGAGGAAGATTAAGCTCCGGAACGGAAATGTTCGAAATTCGCTGTTCGCTGTTCGCAATTTGTCCTGCCGGAATGGTTTAAAAGGCTGTATTTTTTCTCACCACAGTGAATGTAGTCCCCCTTTCTCCCTGTACGCTACCGCTACAGGGCAGGCCATCTCCCACTCCCCCATGCAACCTACAGGCAATTTTCCTGAACAAATGGCCTACCCCCTCCCCATCTACTGCCGTATCTTATGGAAAACAGAACATACCGTGGAAAGAGCAGGGAAAAATAAAAAGCTTATCCTCGATTTCCTCAGGGCGCTCAGCGATGCGGAGGACAAACTCCAGATTCTTTCCCAATACACTTCGGCCCGAAATTGACCGAACGCATCACCTTCCTGGAGCAAGCCTTTCCGCATTATCAAGTGAAGGCCGATGAAGTAATGGCAGAAAAGGGCCGGGTCATCGTCAGGGCCCGGTTTATCGGAAAGCACCGGGGGGCGGCAAACGGAATTGCTCCCACCGGCGAAACGGTGGAAATTCCCTCTGCCATTGGTTACTATACTTAACGGCAATAGGTTTTCCCGACACTGCCTGTCCCGTACCTGAAAGGCCGGGAAAACCTATTGCAGCGGAGTATACATCAGGAATGGTAAAATAACCGCTCACTGGATGATCACGGACTGGCTGGAGTTATCGTTGTGGCCCAACGACAGGAGGCCAGGCGATTCCGTAAAGCCAAAACAACGAACCTGTATATCCTGAGATTCAAATGAACAAGAATAATGAACCAAAAAATCAGATCATGAAAAAATTATTATTGCTTCCGATCCTGGCCCTGCTTTTCGCCGCTCTGATCAGCTGCGAGAAGGATCAGGCCAGCCCGGCCACTGAGGCCGGTGAAATGATTACTACCCGGGCGAATGCCGCCGTACCGTTTAAAGCAGTGTACATCACTTCTCCCGTCGTCACAGCCGTTGACCCGAACACAGGTACGCTTACAATAGAAATTCCCTCTGCGGGCAAAGGCGCCCATCTGGGCAGGAGCGCCTGGTACTCCGATTCCTATGTTTACGATACGTTTCTGGATGAAGATGGGCCGTGGCGCCAGGATGGCTCCTCGATCTTCACGGCCGCCGACGGCTCGCAGCTCGTCGGCGCCTTTGAAGGCACTACCGGCCCCACGGAAACCAGCCCCTTTGCCGGTACCGGCAATTACTGGATCGACTATGGCACAAAGCGGTTTGAAGGCGCCACGGGCAGTGGAACCTATTCTTACGCGGTGTTTTACGTCGACCCGGAGACCGGCGCGATGAAGGCCCGCCTCGAGTTTACGGGCACGCTGGTGAATCCTTGAACGGGTTTAGGTAGGTGAGCCCGGATTTCCGCATTTCGGTATTCGGAGGTTCGGTGTTCGGTTACCCAAGGCATCCTGATGTGCGAAAACCGAACAACGAACAACGAACAACGGTTACTTCTTCTTCTCTCCCTTAACCGCTTCCTCCTTCTTCTCCGGCTCTCCGTTCTTCGGTTCCCCGTTCTTCGCCAGGTATTCCGGCAACTGCAGGCCCGACTGGTTCATAAATTCGCTCAGAGCGGGGATGGCCTTAAACATATTGCTCAGGAAGCTGGCCGTACCCTGGCCGTCGCCCCCGTCGAAGACAGTAACCTTATCGAACTTGATGTTCCTGATGGCCTCGGCCTGTATTCTGGCCAGTTCCGGGATTTTGTCCACCAACAGCAGGCCGATGGCGGCCTGGGGGTTGCCTTTGGCGGCGTCGACCAGCTTCTGGAAGCCGGCGGCCTGGGCGTCCAGCACCTTGCGGATACCTTCGGCCTCGGCCTGGTAGCGGGCCAGCACGGCGGCGGCCTCACCCTCGGCCACTTTGCGCTTTTGCTCGGCTTCGGCCTCGGCGGCAATGACCGTCTTTTCCTTGTCGATCTGCGACTGGACGACCTCGTTGGCGCGGCGGGCGGCCAGTTCGCGTTCCTTGCGGGCTTCTTCGGCTTCCTTTTGAGCAAGGTAGGCGGCCCGCTGGGCTTCGGCCTCGGCGGTCTTCTCTGTCACTTCAGCATCTTTGTTAGCCTCGGCCACTTTCTGGCGGCGGGCGGTGTCGGACAGGGCGATCTCGATATCGGCCAGGTTCTTGCCTTTGGTGGCGTCGGCCTGAGCGTTCTTTTCGCCGATCTCGGCGGCAGAGTTGGCGGCGGCCACTGAGGTGCGCCGTTCTTTATCCGCTTCGGCCTGGCCGATGGCGCCGGTGCGCTCTTCCTTGGCCACTTTCACCTTGGCGTCGTTGATGGCCTTGGCTGCGGCCTCCTGCCCCAGGGCCTTGATGTAGCCCGACTCGTCGTGGATGTCCGTCACGTTGACGTTGATGAGGTCCAGGCCGATCTTGTGGAGTTCGTCGCCCACATGCTCATAGACGGAGGTGACGAACTTGTCGCGGTCGGCATTCAGCTCTTCGATATC
>CAZAXA010000772.1:0-2516 GCA_964488965.1 uncultured Phaeodactylibacter sp.
GCGCTCGATCATCCTGCGCTACGAGACATTCCCCTGTTCATCCGGCAGATCCATACCGGCAACCTGGAAGGGGCGGCTCGTACCATCTACGACTCCAATTACTTCGGCAACATCTGCGGCAAGGTATGCCCTACGGAGGTGCTCTGCGAAGGCGCCTGTGTGTACAACCTGCAGGGGGTTAAGCCCATCGAGATCGGCCGCCTGCAGAGCTACGCCGCCTCCCGTGCTATCGGGCAGGGCAGCAGGCTCTGCCAGCCCGCTCCCCCCAACGGCCGCAAAGTGGCCGTGATCGGCGCGGGGCCTGCCGGCATTGCCTGTGCCTGTGAGCTTAGCCTGATGGGGTACGAGGCAGACGTTTTTGAGGCCAGGAGCCATCCTTCGGGCCTGGCCCTCTATGGCTGCGCTCCGTACAAGGTCACCAACCAGGATGTGCTGCAGGAGGTAGAGTACCTGCGGGAGCAATTCCGCTTCCGCATCCATTACAACCACCCCATTGAGACGGCGGAGCAACTGGCACGGCTGGAGCAGGGCTACGCTGCCGTTTTTCTGGGCATCGGCCTGGGGGCTACGGGCGCCATGGGCATCGAAGGGGAAGATCTTGAAAATGTGGTGGGCGCCACCGAATTTATCGAACAGGTGAAACTGGCCCCCTTATCGGTCAGGCCGGCCAGGAAGGTCATCGTCATCGGCGGCGGCAATACGGCTATGGACGCCGCATCGGAGTCGGCCCGCCTGGGAGCTGAGGAAGTCATTCTGGCCTATCGCCGTTCCAGAGAGGAAATGAAGGCCTACGATTTCGAATACGAGCTGGCCAAGTCGGCAGGCGTAAAGGGGGTGTTCAACGTATCGCCCGTCGCCATCCTGGGAAAAGAAAAGGTAGAAGGAGTGCGGTTTATCCGTACCCTGGTGGAGGGCGGAAGGGCGCAGCCCATTCCCGGCTCCGGGTTTGAAATGGCCTGCGACCGGGCCATTCTGGCTACCGGGCAGGCCAGGCGAACCGCTTTCCTGAGCCTGATCGAAGGCCTGGAGAAGGATGAGCGGGGCTGTATAAAGGCCGATCCCCTGTCGTGTCAAACGTCCCGCCCGAAGTACTTCGCCGGCGGTGACGCCGTCAACGGAGGGGCCGAGGTGGTCAATGCGGCGGCGGAAGGAAAACTGGCGGCGAAGGGAATACATGAATATATTGCTAATAACCCTGGCTGATCTTTTAGTGCCTGGAAGCATCCATAGTAGCCATCACACAGAAACTTAAAACAATATTATTTATGTCAAACCTGACTGCCAACCTCGCCGGCATCCGTTCTCCCAACCCCTTCTGGCTGGCCTCCGCGCCTCCCACCAATTCGGGTTATCAGATCATGAAAGCCTTTGAAGCGGGCTGGGGCGGCGCCGTCTGGAAGACGCTGGGCATACCCATTGTCAATACATCCAGCCGTTACGGGGCCATCAATTACCGGGGCAGCCGTATGGTGGGTTTCAACAATATTGAGCTGATCACCGACCGGCCTTTGGCCGACAACCTCCGGGAGATCGAAGAGGTGAAGAAGTACTTCCCGGATCATGCCGTAGTGGCCTCCCTCATGGTGGAATCCCGAAAGGAATGGCATCAGATCGTGAAAGACGTGGAAAATGCCGGCGTGGACGGCGTTGAACTTAACTTCGGCTGCCCCCATGGCATGTGCGAGCGCGGCATGGGCTCGGCCGTCGGCCAGGAGCCTTCGGTGCTCAGGCTGATCACCGGATGGGTAAAAGAAGCGGCCACAGTGCCGGTCATCGTCAAGCTGACGCCCAATATCACGGATATCACGGAGCCGGCGCTGGCGGCTGCCCAGGGCGGGGCCGACGCCATCTCTCTCATCAACACCATACAGAGCCTGATGGGGGTCGACCTCGACCGCTTCGTGCCCTATCCCGTGGTGGATGGGAAGAGCACCAACGGCGGTTACTGCGGGCCGGCGGTCAAACCCATTGCCCTGAATATGGTCAGGAACTGCGCCCAGCACCAGGGGGTGAACATTCCGATCTCCGGCATCGGCGGCATCGAGAACTGGCGGGATGCGGTGGAACACATGCTGCTGGGCGCCAGTAATGTGCAGGTGTGCACCGCCGTGATGCACTACGGCTTCGGCATCGTCCGGGAAATGCTGGCCGGCCTGGAAGGTTACATGCGGGATAAAGGCTTTCAGCGACTGGAAGACTTCGTCGGCAAGGCCCTGCCCAATGTGGCCACCTGGGAAAACCTGAATTTGAAGTACAAGGTCATCGCCGAGATCGACGCCGCCGCCTGCATCGGCTGCCAGCTTTGTTATACCGCCTGCGAAGACGGGGCCCACCAGGCCATTGCCCTGCCGGCCGCCGGGCAGGGCCGCGTGCCGGCCATCATCGAAGAGAACTGCGTGGGCTGTAATCTTTGCTCCCTGGTTTGCCCGGTAGAAAACTGCATCACTATGGTGAGAAAGGACGACGGCAGCCGGCAGGAAAGCTGGAAGGATTACATGGCCGCCGGCAAGGCCCCC
>CAZAXA010000773.1:0-2513 GCA_964488965.1 uncultured Phaeodactylibacter sp.
TGGTGGCCAATTACGGGGAAGAAGGCCGGCCCTTGCTCATCGACAATGAGATGGTTGCCCAAAGGGTACAGCAGAACATCGCCCGGTATGACAAGGCGGGAGAACAACACTATGACATAGCCTCCGCCTTCATCAAGTCTATCCGGGGCAGCGACCCCAATGCTGCTGTTTACTGGCTGGCGAGGATGGTCGAGGGCGGCGAAGACGTCAAATTCATCGCCCGGCGGATGATCATCGCCGCCGCCGAGGATATAGGCCTGGCCAATCCCAATGCCCTGCTGATGGCCACTACGGCATTCCAGGCCGTACAGGCCGTAGGGCTTCCCGAGGCGCGCATCATCCTGTCGCAGGCAGTCATTTACCTGGCTACTTCGCCTAAAAGCAACTCCGCCTATATGGCGATCAACGAGGCGCAGGGCCTGGTGCGCAAAACCGGCGACCTGCCCGTCCCGCTTCACCTGCGCAACGCCCCCACTCAACTGATGAAACAACTGGATTACGGCAAAGGCTACAAATACGCCCATGACTATCCCGGCAACTTCGCAGAGCAGGAATTCCTGCCCGAGGACATCAGCAAAACCAAGCTGTTCGATCCACAGCCCAACCCTCCGGAAGAGAAGATCAGGCAGCAGCTTCGGCAATGGTGGAGGGAAAGGTACGGCTATTGATAACCCGGCCTGCCCGGCTTTACTTCGCTCCGTTTATGCTATACTTGGTTGATTTTGAACAAAAAAGCATGCTTTGTGCCATCTTTGTATTTTCGTGCCTTAGTGGCAAAAAACGAGCGCAATAAAAAAGGCCCTTGATGTAACCATCAGGGCCGTACAATAATTATAATCCCATGAACATATCCAAAATGAATAAATCTTTTGTTCAAAACCTGTGGGAACGAAAGTGAAAATAGCGAGCCGTCCGTTTTTTATCGGACGACTCACTACTAACAAATTATAATCCCATGAACATATCCTAATTCTTTGTGGCGGCCTCTTTAAACCGCCGGCTTGGTGCAAACTGCCTCATATCTTTCTTTCACGATACAAAGATTCACATTTTAATGCCGTAGCACAAGAACAAAATAGCGATAATGTGAAAAATAAATAATCACCACAATGTATTTACATTCATTCCAAAAAATTCATTATCAATAATTTAATAATAAAAACCTAATAACCATAGATTGTGTTGTGAAAAATACAGGATTAAAGTAAGGTAAATTTACAGGGCCTGCCGCGGAATTTCCCTGAGGCCGGCCCTGGCGCCAGCTTCAGGTATTTTCCGGGGCAGAAAAAACTCGAAACCGGCATCGCTTACTTCACTACGAGCTTTCCGAAACCGGCCGGCGCCTTAACTGCCACTCTTCCGCCTTCCTGTTCAAAAGCAAGTTCCTCTCCATCGGCCTGGCAGCTCTTCACGGCATAGGGCAGCCCAAACAGCGTGATCCCGAAAGTATGGTAAGTAACCTGATACGCGCCTTCCTGTTGTTGTGTTATGGTAAATATCCGGCCTTCGGTTCCGGTGGCAAAGCTGCGCAGGCGAAACTGCCCATCCTGGTAGCCGTAGCCCTCCCCGGCATCTTCGTACAGCTCGCTGGCGCCTTCGCCGTAGTAGGCGTCCAGGCTTATGGTTTCAAACTGCTGCTCGCCGGTGTATTGCTGAACCGGATAATGCGGGATCACTGCCCCGGCTTTTACAAACAGCGGGATGCCGTCCGCTTGTATTTCGACTACTACCATTTGGCGCCCTTCGTACAGCTTGCTGCTCTGATAGCCGTACCACCTGCCCTCAGGCAGATAGACATCCATCTTCTCCATACCGGCCTGCAGGATGGGGGCTGCCAGCAGATGGCCGCCGAACAGGAATTCCTCTTCTCTCGCCAGCGCCTGCGGGTCATCCTGGCTGTAAAGGAACAAACTGCGGATCATGGGCGCTCCGCTTTGCGTGTACTGATAAAAGGTGGTGTAGAGGTAAGGCAGGAGCCGGTAACGCAGTTCTATGGCCTTTCTGGCCAACACCGTATATTCCTCTCCGAAGGACCAGGGTTCCTGACCCATTCGGTTTTCCTGCTCGGCGGCCCGCACCATTTCAGCTTCTGTCTCGGCGGCGCCGTCGATGTTATTGCCCATGGAGTGTACCCGGTATAAGGGATGGAATACGGCCAACTGCAGCCAGCGGACGAACAGTTCCCCATCGGGTTGTTTATCAAAGCCGCCTACGTCTGAACCCACGAAAGAAAAACCAGAGGCGCTGAGCCGCTGGCACTGCAGGTTCGCAAGCCGGAGATGCTCCCAGGAGGCGGCATTGTCGCCGGTCCACACCGAAGCGTAGCGCTGCCCGCCGCTGAAGGAGGCCCGCGTCAGTACGAAGGGGCGTTTGTCCGGCCGTAACCGCTTCAGCCCTTCGTAGGTGGCCCTCGACAATTGCTGGCCGTACACGTTGTGGCCCATCCGGTGGTCACAGGGATGGCCATCAAAATGGTGCAGGACGTTATACGGGCAGGTGGCTATGTACAGTTT
>CAZAXA010000774.1:0-2512 GCA_964488965.1 uncultured Phaeodactylibacter sp.
CCATGGGCATGGTATCGGAAGTTCTTTCGGTACACTCCCGCAAGCCGATCTTCGGCTACCGGGCGATGGTGTACTCCATTCTGGCCATCGGCTTTCTGTCCTTCATCGTATGGGCGCACCACATGTTCATGTCAGGGGTGAATCCTTTCATCTCCAACTTCTTTGTGATCTTCACCCTGATCATTGCCGTGCCCTCGGCAGTGAAAGTGTTCAACTGGATCGCCACCCTGTACGGCGGCAATATCCGGTTTACCAGCGCCAGCCTTTTTGGCATCGGCTTCGTCTCGCTGTTCATTTCCGGCGGTTTGACGGGTATCTTCCTGGGTAACTCCGCCATCGACATACAATTGCACGACACCTACTTCGTAGTGGCCCACTTCCACATCGTGATGGGGGTTGCCGCCTTCTTCGGCATGTTTGCCGGCATCTACAACTGGTTCCCCAAGATGTTCGGCCGCTTCATGAACGAAACCCTGGGTAAAATCCACTTCTGGGGCACGATCATCGGCGCCTATGCCGTATTCTGGCCGATGCACTACCTGGGTATGGCCGGGGTGCCGCGCCGTTATTACCGCTTCGACAGCTTTGCCGCTTTCGGGCAGTTCGACGCCATGAACCAGTTCATCACCATCGCGGCCATCGTGACCTTCGGCTTCCAGATGTTGTTCGTGCTCAACTTCTTCTACAGCATCTGGAAGGGCAGGCAGATGACGAGCCGCAACCCCTGGGGCGCCACCACTCTGGAATGGACCACGCCGGTCGATGTCGGCCACGGCAACTGGGAAGGCAAGCTGCCGGCCGTTCAGCGCTGGGCCTACGACTACGGCAAGGACGGCCAGGAGTTCATCCCGCAGATACAGCCTCCGGGCAAGGATGAAAAGGATGTGCACTGACACGGCTATTGAGTAACAATACCGGGAGGCAGTTCCCTGGCGCTGCCTCCCTTCACAACATTATATATATTAAGGCAAAGTGTTTACGAAAGTTGTTGAGAGCAGGCCGCTGAGCCTGGCCTTACAGAAGGTTCAGGACTATAAAATGCTGGTTAAGTTCAGGCTGACCCTGACGGTGGTTTTTTCCTCCCTGATGGCTTTCCTGATCGCGGCTACCGGCCCGGTAAACTGGCTGGCCCTTGCCGTGCTGGCCGCCGGAGGTTTCCTGGTGACGGGCGCCGCCAATGCCCTGAACCAGGTGCTGGAGCGGGATTATGACAGCCTGATGAAGCGCACTGCCGGCCGGCCTCTTGCTGCCGGCAGGATGAGCGTTTCCGAGGCGGTAATAGCTGCGGGCTTCATGAGCCTTTTCGGCATTACCTTCCTGGCGCTTTTCAACCCATGGGCGGCCTTTTTCGGCACCCTTGCCCTGGTGACCTACGCTTTCCTGTACACGCCCATGAAGCGGCTGAGCCCTTCGGCCGTGGCCATCGGGGCGGTTCCGGGAGCGCTGCCGGCGCTGATCGGCTGCGTAGCGGCACAGGGAGAGCTGACATTCCTGGGGCTGAGCCTGTTCGCTCTGCAATTCCTCTGGCAGTTTCCCCATTTCTGGTCTATCGGCTGGCTGGGGCATGAGGATTATACCAGAGCCGGGTACAAAATGATGCCTACCAACCGCAGGGGGGAGCGCGACCGCCGGATCGGGCTGCAGGCTTTTCTCTACGCCCTGTTCCTCGTACCCGTCGGCCTGATCCCCTTCATGCTGGGAGTCAGCGGCTGGGCTTCGGCGGCGGTAGTGGCGGCCCTGAGCCTTGCCTATGCCTGGTTTGGCTGGAAATTTTACAGGGCCGGCAGCCGGAAAGCGGCGTTGCAGCTGATGTTCTTTTCCTTTGCCTATATACCAGTTTCACTGGTGGCTTTATTTGCTGATAAATTGTAAAAAAAGATCATGAACGCAACAGTGGCGAGAACTGAATACAGAAGAAACAAGATACACCCCAGGAAGTTTGCCCTCCTGGCAGCCTGCGCCAGTATTATGATGATGTTCGCCGCCTTTACCAGCGCCTACATCGTCAGGCAGGCGGCGGGCAACTGGCTGGAGTTTCGCCTGCCGGACCTGTTCTACCTGAATACCGGAGTGCTCCTGTTGAGCAGCCTCAGCCTGCATTCTTCCTATCTGGCCTTCAAGCGCGGCAACACCCGCCTCTACCGCATACTGCTGGCGGCAACGTTCGTCCTCGGCCTGTCCTTCCTGGTATTGCAGTATCAGGGCTGGCAGGCGCTTGCCGCCATAGGCGTGGAACTGACGACCAATCCTTCGGGATCCTTTGTGTATGTAATATCCGGGGTGCACGCAGCACACATCCTGGGCGGCATCGCGGCCTTAGTGCTGGCCCTGCTGCACGCCTTCATACTGCCGCACCGCGTTACCCCTGCCCGGAAGCTGCGCTTTGAGCTGACGCTCATCTACTGGCATTTTGTAGATTTCCTCTGGGTATATCTTTTACTGTTCTTTACTTTTCAATCATAAACGTCTAATAACCAAACAAAAGATAACTGATGGCGACGTCTGATACCGT
>CAZAXA010000775.1:0-2505 GCA_964488965.1 uncultured Phaeodactylibacter sp.
CTGCCCTTCCGGGGCGGACAATTCGAACTGGAAGCCGGGGGGCTGCCCGGAGGAGCGTACTTTTTCCAACTGGTAGTGAATCAGAAGATGGCGGGCAGCGGGCAACTGGTGGTGGGGGAGTAGGAGGGGTGAATGGTGGTAGTAGTAAACAATACATTCAGACAAACCTCATCACCTCCCTGCCAATCTCCTTCATCTGCCGGATAACGCCTTTGGGGTCGCCGGCGCCGAAGATGGAACTGCCGGCCACCAGCACATCGGCGCCTGCCTGGAGGATTTTTTCGGCATTGTGCAGGCCTACGCCGCCGTCGACCTCGATGCGGGCGGAGAGGTTGCGCATGATCAGTTGTTCTTTGAGGCGCCGGATCTTGGGGATGGTATTGTAGATGAACTTCTGGCCGCCGAAGCCCGGGTTGACCGACATGAGGAGCACGAGGTCCACCTCTTCCAGGATGTCCTCCAGGGCGCCGGCCGGCGTATGGGGGTTGAGGGCGACGCCCGCTTTGGCGCCCGCCTCTTTGATCTGTTGTATGACGCGGTGGAGGTGAGTGCAGGCCTCATAGTGGACGGTGATCACGTCGGCCCCGGCCTGGCGGAAACGCTCGATGTACCGCTCCGGCTCCACGATCATAAGGTGAACATCCAGCGGCTTGGCCGACAGCTTGCGGACGGCCTCTATGATGAACATGCCGAAGGTGATATTGGGCACGAAGCGCCCGTCCATCACGTCGAGGTGCAGCCAGTCGGCAACGCTTTCGTTAACCATGGCCACCTCTTCGGGAAGGCGGGTAAAATCAGCGGCGAGCAGGGAAGGCGCTACGAGATGTTTCATTTCAGGGTCGCATTACATTCTTACTATTATACATCCGCTGCAATAGGTTTTGTGCATTTGTGTGTGGCCTTCCCCTTTAGGGGATCGAGGGGCAGCGTTGGCAATGCACAAAACCTATTGCCCTTAAGTATAGATAAGGCAAAACTACAAGTAATGTTTCGAGTAGAAAAGTATTTTCCGGCAAGCCGCGATGAATGAGGCGGGGCAAAAAAAAACCGGCCCGCAAACGGGGCCGGTATAGAAAGAGCTTTGAGAGGCTATCTACATACCAAAAAAAAGAGGGCGTCCTTCGATGCCCTCGAAAGATTCATGAGATTATAATTGCATTCGTGGGATCACAACTGAAAGAGTCGCATCGCAACTCGAAAATCAATGGATTATAATTTGTTAGCAGCAAGGCGTATTTACTATCTTCATGCGATTATTTCCTGTTGGCTTGCGCTTTTCTCCCTGCCTTTCGGCTTTATCCTTTTCTCACGATACAAATGTCGCACACTCTTCGCAAGAGGTGAAGTACAATTTTACGGATTACTGAGCCGGAAGTTGTGTTTAATACAATGCAAGTAGTTGATTTATAGGTATATGTAATCATTTCTTTGTCGTTTTCTGGATTTTAAATAGATTTTTTTTGTTTGGAGCGGCATTTTTTTTCCGGGAAAATTCAGTTTACGGCAGGATAAGGGGCCAAAATCGGCAGGATGCGGCGCAACTTCCCTGCCTGTCAGCCGTAAAAGTGAAAGGAGTGCTGCTGCCGAAGCAGAGCACTCCTTTCCAAGGCGTTCATGAGACAATAATTGGTTTTGACTTCCCTGTTCAGAGGGCAAAAGGCGCCGGGCGCGAGCCCGGCAATGTTCATAGGATAATTTGTTAGTAGTGGTTTGTGGCAGCTATCGTGTTCAGGCCAGGGGCATAAGAAGAAGATAGTTGCTACAGCTGCCGAAGTTTCCGGGAATTACGGTTTGCTAGTAATGAGTCACGCTTTTTTGAAATAGTTGCTGTATGTTCATAGTGTTTCATCGTGATGACATTACAAATGTCGTTCAAAAAAAAGGCCGGTATAAGTACATTTTTGTATATTTCTGACAAGAAATTAAACCTGTTTTTTGAATAAAAAATTGAATAGCAGATATTTAAACCTGGTATTCAAAAAATTACTGGAATTCAATACCGATAAATTATGCACCAAAGCCGCCTTTTAAAACACATTCGTGAACTCTCTGCCCGGGACAGGGAGCGTTTTTCCCATTTTGTCCATTCCCCCTATTTCAACCAGCACGAAAAAACCCAGGAACTGCTCACCCTCATCCTGAGCCGGATCGACGGCCCTCCCGCCAGGCTGGAGAAGCCGGCCGTATTCCGGGCCCTCTTCAAAGGCCAGCCCTACGAAGAGCAACAGTTGCACAACATCATGTCTTACCTGAAAAAGCTGTACTACGACTTTCTTGCCCACGAGCAGTTGGAGCAAAAGCGTTACAACAAACGCCTGTACACCCTGGAAGCGGCATACAACAACCACCAGTTCGACATAATGACCAACCGCAGCAAACAGCTGCAGAAGAAGCTTCAGGAGGACAAGGTGCATGACAGCGACTACTTCTTCACCTCTTACCGCCTCAACAACATGCTGGGTTACTACAGCGGCGCCTATTTCGACCGCTCGGAAACCAACACCT
>CAZAXA010000776.1:0-2495 GCA_964488965.1 uncultured Phaeodactylibacter sp.
GCTCGTCTTCTCCGGCTCCTTCGACCAACTGACCGACATGCTTATCTTCGCTTCCTTTATCTTCTACGGCGCCATCGCCCTCGGCGTTTTCGTGCTGCGCCGCAAGGAGCCGGATACGCCCCGGCCGTACCGGGCGGTGGGCTACCCCGTCCTGCCGGCCCTCTTCGTGCTCTTCTGCGCCTGCCTGGTGGTTGTCACCTGCTTCCAGCGGCCCCGCGAAGCGGGGCTGGGCCTGGCGCTGATCCTGCTCGGGACGCCGTTTCTGCTGTACTGGCGCCGGCGGGGGAAGGAACAGTAGGCAGGCCCTTAGAAGGCTTGGTGTTCCTGGTTCCTGGTTTTTAAATCAAAGATAGGCCGCCAATTCGCAGCTACCTCCCGGCGAACTACTGGCTGCCCCATCTCCCTCAATGCCCAGCATCCCCCAAAAAGCCTTATCTTAGCCAAAAATTCAAGTACTAAAAAATGAACACCTACATCGTCCTACTCCGCGGCGTTATGCCCACCGGGAAAAACAAGGTGCCCATGGCGCAGCTCCGGGAAGTGCTGAGCGGGGCCGGGTTCGCCGATGTGCGCACTTATATCCAAAGCGGCAATGTCGTTTTGCGCACGGAACTCTCTGCGGAGGAAGCAGAAAACCGCGTGTATGAACTTATAAAAGCGCACATCGGCCCCGATCTGACGGTGGTCGCCAAAACCGGCAGCCAGTTGGAGGCCATCCACCGGGCCAACCCCTTTACGGAGGTAGACATATCGAGGGTGTTTTATACGATGTTCGCTCAAAAGCCGCCCGTGGATAAGGTGCAGGAACTCCTGAGCCGGGATTTCTCCCCGGAGCGGGTGGTGGTCGCGGAGCATGCCGCCTATATGTACGTTCCGGGCAATGCCGCCCGCTCCGTACTGAGCAACAACTTCCTGGAAAAGAAACTCGGTGTTTCGGCGACTACGAGAAACGACAATACCATGCGGAAACTGATAGAAATGAGCCGGGCTTAGCCTGCCTGCCCGTCGGCACCATCCTGGCCTGGTTTCAGCACCGGGCCCTGAAGCGCCGTTATTCCGATTTCCGGAGAATGGAAGGCAAGGCTATGGCGCGAATGAAAAAAATGGAACATTTTGCTATCTGAAATAGCAAAAAATGCATTAAATTGCTATCTGAAATAGCAATTTGATGATCGAACTCGAAACTTTATACCAACAAAGCCAGGAGGCGGCAGCAGTTGTCAGTACTACCTACACCCGTGAACTGCTTCAACGCGTCGACTGGAAACATCGCCTGATTGCCATCCGCGGGCCGAGAGGAGTGGGTAAGACCACGCTGTTGTTACAACATTTGAAGCTAAACTACGGCAATTCTCCGGAAGCGCTGTACGTAACGCTTGACGATTTTTTCTTCACCGAAAACCGCCTGGTTGATGTTGCAAAGGAATTTTACGCCAAAGGAGGGAAAGTGATATACCTCGATGAGGTGCATAAATATCCGCAGATCAACTGGGCGCAGGAGATCAAGAACATTTACGATTTGCTTCCCAGGCTGAAAGTAGCGTTTACGGGGTCCTCTATTCTCAAAATATTAAATGAACAGGCTGACCTGAGCCGCCGGGCATTGATATATGACCTTCAGGGGCTTTCTTTACGGGAATATATTGATCTGGTTCAAAACAAAAAACTGCCGGTATTTTCTTTTGAAGATATTGTTAAGCGCCACCACGAACTGGCCGGCCAGATTGTTCACGACTACGATCTACATCCCCTTCAGTTTTTTCAAACTTACCTGCAGGAAGGATACTATCCCTTTTTTTTGGAGAATCGCGATATTTACCTCCACCGGGTGCGGGAAGTCCTGAAACTGATAATCGAGGTGGACCTGAACTATTTACCGGATTATACGATCACGGACCATGTTAAGATCAACCGCCTGCTGTATGCCATTGCTTCTTCCGCACCTTTTAAACCTAATATTTCCAAACTGAGCGAACGCATAGAGTTAAACCGGAACCGGCTGACGGAGTACATCTATCTCCTCGAACGCGCCCGGCTGCTCAACCTGATGCACAGCCGCCATAAGGGAGTCAGTTCACTGCAAAAACCGGAAAAAATCTATCTGGAAAACACCAACCTCACCTACGCATTGGCTCCAACACAGGTAAATCAAGGCAGCCTCAGGGAAACCTTTTTCCTGAATCAACTAAGCGCGCCTCAACTTGGCCGCCCGTTACCACTGGCCATAACTTATCCGGAGAAGGGAGATTTCCTTGTGGATAATTTTGAAAACAACTACCTTTTTGAAGTAGGCGGAAAGAACAAAGATCTCCGGCAGGTTAAATCTGAAGAAAAAGCATTCATCGCCGCCGATGGTATCGAGATCGGTTTTGGCCGAAAGATCCCTCTTTGGCTGTTCGGGTTTTTATATTAATCGAAAATGAGCGCATCCATGAAACTCACCATCCTCTCCGACATCCACGACAACGTCTGGAACCTGCAAAAAGTGCTGGACA
>CAZAXA010000777.1:0-2493 GCA_964488965.1 uncultured Phaeodactylibacter sp.
AAGTTTCTCAAAGCCTGCTGCCGGGAAAGCCCACCAGCCGTAGCTTTAAGAAACTACCAGCCGGGGGCGGGGAGGAAGTTTCTCAAAGCCTGCTGCCGGGAAAGCCCACCAGCCGTAGCTTTAAGAAACTTGCTGCAGGGAGCAGGGAGGAAGTTTCTCAAAGCCAGCCGCCGGTTTGAGAACCTTCTGCCAGCCCCCTGCCGGATAGGTTCTTAAACCTGCCCGCCAATATCTTGTTAATCCTGTCTATATCTATTGCACAGCCCGAAGCGCTCTATTCCTCTATATTAAATTACCGCAAGGCCTTCATGTGAAAGGCCAGGGTGGCAAAACCGCCGCCTTCGAAGTGTTCGATCTCAAAAGTATGGCGGCCGGACAGGTCGAGCACTACTTTATCGGTGAAGGGTTCATGAATATCCCAATGGCCGATGACAAGTTGCCCGTCGACGTAAAAGCGCAGGCCATCGTCGCTGGTGATAGATACTTCGTACTTTCCGGGCCGGATATCGAAGGCCGTAGTGGCGAAGGTGGCAAAGCGGTCGGCATCGATACCCTCTGCCGGCGAGTCCCACCAGGCATAATCCAACTCATGAGTATGTGCCACGGCATCGGGCTTATCTTCCTTCATCTGCCGGAAGGCTTCATAGTTGCTCAGAGGGTGGGTATGCTCGCCATACTCGTAAAAGCGCAACTCCCAGTCGAACGACTTTTCAAAACGGTAGAAATGGAAGGGGACAACGGCGCCCCGTTCCCGCTTTTCGCCGAACTGCCCGGTCACGGCCTCTCCTATAAATTCGAGGTTCAGCCTCAGCTCCGTGGCCATGCTGTCGCGCACAGCCGTCACGGTGGCCGGAAAGGCGCCGGTCATGGGGTTCACCGCAGAGAACCCCTCTCCCCCATTGAAGCGCCAGTTGCCCTGCGGGCCCAGCAGTAGGAAGGTATAGAGGCTGTCCCGGATATCGCGCAGCCAGATGGACGGGCGGCGGAAGTCATAGGGCCCCCATTCGTCAATCAGGATATACTGGCGCCCGCGCGGCAGGCTGTCCGGCAGCATGGCGTCCATCCCACCGGGCAGGGGCGGTGGGGCGAACTCCTTCACCGGCGCCAGCTCGCGGGCCAGGGCCGGCCATTTCGCCAGTTCTTCAGCCGGGGGGGCTTCCGCAATGCGGTTCCTGTTCCGGAAGCCGGCGGCGTCGCCCCATTTATCGGGCTGGTACACATCGTTCTTTACCAGATAGAACTGCTGGTTGGGTTGCTCGGCCGACAGCAGTTTTTCAAAACCCAGGAACTGGTTGTCGTCATTGATGGCCACTTTGGCAGTACCGGAGATTTTCAGGGGCGCCGGAACATTGGCAAAGTAGTTGCGGTGAATCTCATAGTTACGGCTGGAGACATCCCGTGCCCTGGCATAACCCCAGTCGCCCGGCTGGCTGCTGCGCTCCCAGAGTTGTATACCGGTTTCGCCGCCTTCGAAATAGTTGCTGACGATGGCATTATCCTGCCCGTGCTCGATGGCCACGCCCTGCCGGCAGTTGCGGATAGTATTCCCGGCGATAAGGCTTTTAAAGCTATAGCCGCCCCACAGGCCGTAGGTACACTCTTCCAGCCGGTTGTTGGCCACGATATTGCTGCTGAAGGTCACTTCAATGCCGTTGGTAGGGGCATGGGAGAAGTCGTTGCCGAAGATGATATTGCCGTTGCAGCCACCCTCCCCGCTGTCCATGGTGGATTGCCCGGCCCAGAGGAAGAAGCCGTCGCCGGAATGGGTGGCGGAATTGTAGGCGAAGGTATTGTCGCTGCTCTGCTCATAGCAGAGGATGCCGGCCGAGTCCTGCCCCCGGCTGTAAAAGCCGTGGCTGTAGCCGCGCACGTTCCAGTCGAGGCGGTTGTGCATGACCCGGTTGTGGCCGGAGCGGTACAGGCC
Organism: uncultured Phaeodactylibacter sp.; assembly: GCA_964488965.1. Lineage (GTDB taxonomy): Bacteria > Bacteroidota > Bacteroidia > Chitinophagales > Saprospiraceae > JACJXW01. The sequence continues at coordinate 1,925 of CAZAXA010000777.1, forward strand.
GATGCCGACGCCGGAGTTGAAGTGGATGGTATTGTTGTAGAACAGGCCGCTGTCACAACGGGTGAGCATCAGGCCATTCTGCCCGCCGGTGACGGTGAGGTTGCGGACGGTGGCATGGTTACAATCTTTGAGATAAACGGCAGCGCCGTAGCGCAGCCACTCGTCGGCCTCATTGGCGTGATAGCTCAGCCAGTCAGACATGTCTTCCTTTTCGAACCGGCTGTGCAGCCGCTGCCGGTAGTTATAGCTGAGATCACAGTTTTCGACCAGGAGGCTGTCGGTGTTTTCTGCCATGAGCGCCACCTTGTAGCCGCGGGCCCTCAGGTTGCGGATCGTCACACGGTTGCTGTTGCGCACCAGCACGGCCAGGCCGCAGAACTCGTTCGGGTATTTCTTATCGGCGGAGCCGATCATCTCCGCGCCGTTGAAGTCAACGGTAATGCCGTCCCCTTCGATGACGATCACAGGCCGGCCGAGGCTGTCGGAGCCGTTGAGGGAATAGGCGCCCGGAGCAATGGATGCATCTGAGCTGATCACCAGGCCGGCCTGCAGGGCGAGCTGTGGCCGTT
>CAZAXA010000778.1:0-2493 GCA_964488965.1 uncultured Phaeodactylibacter sp.
AGCGCAGGAATCTATATTCCTGCTTCTCTGTCCAACGTTAGAAGGGTAGCCGTTTCTGGTTTCTGGTTTCCCCGAAAACGGAGCTTTTACAGCGCCGTTGATACAGTTAAATGAATAATCCCCCCGCCAGGGGGAGGAAGAAGAGTAATCTCATGGCATTTGTTAATCCTGTTAATCCTGTCAGATATTTGGCAACTTTGGCCCCTTTCGGCTATTCTGACAGGGATAATTTTACGTGAGGTTTAAAAAAAATAATGTTCATCACTCCGAAAATACCTGGAACTGTATATGCCTGCCTGTTTTGCCTGGTTCTTTGCCCCTGGCAGCTTTCTGCTCAGGCTCTGTTCCCCGAGCGCAACCTCACCCAACACCCTGCCAACGACCGCTACGCCAGTTTCTCGCCCGACGGCCGGCGGATCGCCTTCGAATCGGATCGGAACGGCAACTGGGAGATATTCCTCATGGATGAGCGGGGCGGGCAGCTTATTCAGCTCACAACCCATCCCGTCGGCGGCCGCCGCCCCAGCTGGCGCCCGGACGGGCGGAAGATTCTTTTCGAATCCACCCGCGATGGCGCCACTGCGCTTTATGAGATCAATACCGACGGTACAGGCCTGCGCCAACTGATGCGCCTGGATACCATAACCGACGACGGCCTCTTTGCCCGCTATTCACCTGACGGCAGGCAAATTGCCTATTCTGCCCGGGTAGGAGAGTCCAACTTCGACCTCTTTCTCTACAGCATGGACGAGAGGCGTTCCACGGCCCTTTTTAAAGATGAATACCGCAACGTCTTCCCCCAATGGCATCCCTCCGGAGAGGAAATCCTCTTTTTCTCCCGCCACGAGACCAACAACGAGGACGACGAACTCTACCGCATGAACCTCAAAAGCGGTAAATTAAAGCGCCTGGCCCGCCGGCCCCAACACGACTTCTGCCCCGCCTGGAGCCCGGACGGCCGCCGCATCGCCTACGCCGCTTCCATGGAGCCTGCCCGGCCGGAAATCTTCATCGTAAAAAAGAACGGAAAAGGAAGGCGGCGCATCACCTTCAACGAAGATGGCGATACGCTGCCGCAATGGCATCCGGATGGCGGCAGGCTGCTGATCACGGGCTACCGGGGGGATAATTTCGAAATCTGTGAGATTGATCTGCCCCGCTGAGCCGGCTCAAGAGTCATTCTGCCGCCAGTTGAACGAACCTCCCCCGATTCACCAGATACCTGTACTCCCCGATCGTTACCACCTCCCCATCCGCCAGGCGGGACAGCTCGTAGATGTCTTCCCCCAGGGTATGTATGGAGCCGCCGGTGCGGTAGGCGATCTCCAGGTAATCCTCGTTCACCCCGTAGTCGGCGCCGGCCAGTACGATGCGCACCGGCGCGCGGAGCTGGCTGAGCAGTTCGATATCCCGCACATCGCTGTAGTTGTCGGCGATGAGGATCAGCTCGTCGATCTCGCCCATCAGGCGGACGCCCTCGAGCAGGGCTTCCAGGTCGTTCTCGGGAGAATCTGCGCCGCTGCCGCCCTCCATAGCCCGGTTCATGGTTTCCAGCAGCCTGTCCATATCCATTTCCTCAGTGATATAGATGCCCCCGGCGGCGCCCAGCTTTTTCTCCGCCTCGGGCGTGCCGTCGCCGTCGTTGAAGAAGACATAGCGGTTCCGTTCGCCGGGCACGAGGGCCAGGGCGTGCCACAGCAGGATTTGATCCATATAGGGATACATGCTTCCGGTAATATCAGTAACGACCACTTTATTGGACCATTCGGCCCGCTTGCGGTACAGGGCGGCCTCGATCTCCTGCCCCGCCTTTTCAAAGTAGCGCTCGTCCGCCTCGATCAACACCCGTTCTTTGGCGGCGCGGGAGGCGATCTTTTCCTTTACCCGTTCCGGGTTGGCGCCGAAACTCAGCATGTGGAGGAAGTCCTCTTCTTCGGCCAGGGCGCGCCCGGCGGCCAGGCTGTCGCGCAGCCGCTCCAGGCGGTAGAGGGAATCCCGGATGGCGGCCTGTCGTGCCCGCTCGGCCCGCCGCGCCAGGATGGCCTTCGTGCCGATAGTGGTATAGCGCAGGCGGAGCTTGCCGGCCCTGTCGTCATCGGGCAGGAAGAAGCTCGAAATGTCAGGTTCGAAAGCCGTGCTCATAAATATGCTGTCGCCCTTGGGCAACATCAGGATGGCCCGCCCGGCAGCATCCGTTTCGGCGACGAACACCTTACCGCTTTTCTGCATCCTGAAATAGAGCAATTCGCCCTCGTGAGGCTGCCCTTCGAAGCCTGCCACCGTCAGCCACAGCAACACCCGCGACCGGGCAGGCATCTGGCTTTCCGCCACCCGTTGGAAAACGGTATCGTTGCGTGTCTCCTCGGTATATTCTTTGGGGCTGTAGCCGATGGCCAGCCGGCTCTGCACGAAGCCGGCATCTACCGTCCGGAAGCTTTCGAAGGCCGGCTCATCGGCGGCATTGACGGTGAAGGCCTGCCCGCGGGGCAGCAG
>CAZAXA010000779.1:0-2490 GCA_964488965.1 uncultured Phaeodactylibacter sp.
CTGAAGGCCGCCGCCGAAGGCGGGCGGGGTGTAGAACAGGTTGCTGCTGTGCTGCTGGCGCTGGCCTCGGCCCTGCTTACCGGGGCCTTGTACGGCTGGTGCAGCCTGGTGCAGCCCGCCTTGCTGGAAGTGTTCTTTTATCCCGGCAACCTGGCGGTTAAGGCGGTTATCGGAAGTACGCTCACCGCCACTTTCCCGGCACTCGGGATTTACCTCATCATCGAGTGGATATGTGTGGAAAGGCACAACCGACAACTCCGGGAAGAAAAACTGCAGGCGGAGCTGAATGTTTTTTCAAAAGAAAAGAAGCCTTTAATTATTTTTTCGAAAAAAAGCAAATTTTCTGAACCAGAAAAGGCCTGGCTTGTTTTGATAGTAAAACTATTATTTAGTATAGTTTTCCTTTTTCAAACAACCTGGAACTATGGGTAACTTTCGAGTTCAAGATATTTTCATTCTAATCTGTTTTACTTTCGCAGCTGCTGGGCTTCCGGCCCAGCAGCCACAGCTTGGCGCCTTCCAGTCGCGCGTGAGCGACAATCCGGTGATCGCCGGAGAGGGCATCACCCGCCATCTGATCATGGGAGACAACCTGATGGCGCAGGGCAAGTTCGAGAATGCCATCTTATCTTTTGATAATGCCGTAGCGCAAAACCCCTATTTCGCTGAGGCTTACATCAAGCGTGCCATTGCCAAATACCGGCTCGGCCGCCTGGCGGAAGCCCAGCAGGATTATGCCTTTGCCACCCGCATCAATCCTTATGTAGGAGATATGTACGGCTATGGCAATAACCTCCGCAAGCTGAAGGTGCTGGCCTTCGAGCCTTATGAACTGGCGGGCCGCCTCAGCCTGGAGCGCCGTATGGAATGCTATTGGGAATTGCTTGAACCGGCATTCGGAGACGAAGCGGGAAGCGATACTACCGCCCGGCTGACTGCTCTTTCGGCGCTCATTGAACAGTTGCCGGCATCCCCGGCCTATTATCTGCAGCGCGCCCTTATCTTTCTGAGCAGGGGAGAACATGGCAGGGCTACCGACGACCTCGGCATGGCGTTGGCCATGGAGCCCGGGAATGCCCTGGCGCACGACCTGCTGGGGCTGGCCTACCTGGAGGCCGATGCTCCGGGCCTGGCCGAGAAAGCCTTTGAGCAGGCCATCGAAATGGACCCCGCCCTTGCCACCGCCGCCTACAACCTGGGCGTGATCCGCCAGCAACAGATGCGCTACCAGGAAGCGCTTGCCCTCTTCGACAGGGCCATCGAACTGGATCCGGGCCTGGAAATGGCCTACTTCAACCGGGCGCTGGCCCACAAAGCCATGGGAGAGGCCGAGGCCGCGCTGCGGGACTATGGCCACCTGCTCGGGCAGGATGGGCAGGCCGAGGCCAAGGTATGGCTCAACCGGGGGATCACCAGAAAAATGTCGGGCGACATCATGGGCGCCCTGGCAGATATCGAGCAGGCCATGAGGCTGGCGCCGGAAGACAATGCCGTGCTGTACAAGCTGCGGGGCAATATCTTCCTGCTGCTGGGCAACTACCTGGCGGCGGAGGAGGACTACACGCGCGCCATCGGGCTGAATCCGGGTTTTGCCGAAGCATATTATAACCGCGGGATCGCCAGGATACTGGGCTACAACCGCCCCGACGCCTGCCTTGATTTCCGGGAAAGCGCCGAGCTGGGTTACGACAGAGGAGAAGTGCAGCTCCAGTACCTGTGTTCGTACTAGGCGCCAGGCATAAAATCTCCAAACCGTTGAAAATATTCAGTATCAGTTTCAAGGCCGCAGGGGTAGCGCAGGGCGCCTTGTCCGGTCGCAGGCCCTAACCAGTACGCCGTCCTCGCTACCCGGGCCTTTTCCTGATACCAAACTTCTTCTTTTCACCATTTAAAATTAATGTGCTATGAAGAAAGTTATGTTAGCCATGGCGGCATTCGCCTTTCTGCTGAGCAGCTGTACCGTCGTGCGCCAGGGAGAGGTCGGAGTGAAGCGCACCTTCGGGAAATATGCCGACCGCCCCTACACCGAAGGGCTGAAAGTGTACAATCCCTTTACCACAACGATCGTCAAAGTGCCGGTGCAGACGGAGAATATGGAGGTAGCGCTGAACCTGCCATCTAAAGAAGGACTGAATATCCGGGCGGAAATCTCCATCCTGTACAACATTCAGTCAAACAAGGCGCCGGATATTCTGCGTTCTATCGGCAATGATTTTGAGAACAACGTGATCCTGCCCGTTTTCCGCTCCGCCGTCGCAGATGTTTCCGCCCGTTTTTATGCCAAGGACATGCACACCGGCGAGCGGGGAACCATCGAGTCCGCCATTCAGCAGCAGATGACCAAATTGCTGGATGGAAAAGGCATCGTCGTCGAAGCGGTGCTCATCAAGAGCATACAACTGCCGCCCAACCTGGCGCGGGCCATCGAGGAAAAGCTGGAGGCCGAGCAGCGCGCCCTGCGCATGGAATTCGTCCTTCAGGAAGAACGCC
>CAZAXA010000780.1:0-2476 GCA_964488965.1 uncultured Phaeodactylibacter sp.
GCAGCAGACCCCTGCCGGGTTTATGATCGAAGGGGAGGGCATGAAAGCGCGGGCGGTGATCACCGACTTCTGGGCCATGGTTTTCAACCCCTCCAGTGTCGACCGCCTGCTGCACGTATGGATCGGCGCCTTTCTTGCAGGGGCATTCCTGGTGCTCAGCGTACACGCTTTCTACCTGTTGAAGGGGCGCTATGTGGAGCTTTCGCAAAAGGCGTTCAAGATCGCCCTGGGCGTCGCGACGGTATTCTCCCTGGCGCAGCTGCTCGCCGGCCATCATTCCACCGAAGGGGTCGCCGTCAACCAGCCCGCCAAGCTGGCCGCCCTGGAGGGCCATTTCGACAGCCTGGCCGTTGCCGACGCTTATGTCTTCGGCTGGGTGGACAAGGAAAAGCAGGAAGTGACAGGGCTCAAAGTGCCGGGCGGGCTGAGCTTCCTGTTGCACTACGATCTCGAAACCCCCGTAAAGGGCCTCAACGCCTTTCCGGAAGACGAGCGCCCCGGCGCCCTGAACGCCATCTTCCAGTTCTACCACCTGATGGTGGCCATCGGCATGGCCATGATCGCCCTGACGCTTTTTGCCTCCTTCCAGTGGTGGCGCGGGAAGCTTTTCGAAAAACGCTGGCTGCTGTGGGCCTTCGCCTTCGCCGTCCTGCTGCCCAACATCGCCAACCAGGCGGGCTGGTTCGCCGCCGAGATGGGCCGGCAACCCTGGGTCGTCTACGGCCTGCTGCGCACCAGCGACGCCCTGTCCAAAACAGTGACGGCCAACCAGGTGCTCTTTTCGCTCATCCTCTTTGCCATCATCTATACCTTGCTCTTCGCCTTATTCCTGTACCTGCTGAATAAAAAGATACAGGCCGGGCCTGGGAGCGGGGAGGATATACAGCATAGTTCGAGGCAGGAAGGGATGGTGGGGGCGGTGGGGGAGTCATAGGGGTGCATTAGTGCATTAGTGCATTAGTGCATTAGTGCATTTAAAAAAAGTTGCTTTCGCTTTATGGAATTTTGGGATTTCTGCGACTAATATAGTAGAACCCAAAATTCTGTAGAGATGAATAAAGTAACTCGTTTTGAGGACCTCCATTGCTGGCAGGCAGCAAGAGTATTAACCAGAAAAGTATTCGTTTACAGCAAGCAAGGGGAATTAGGCAAGGACTGGGACACCCGGTCTCAATTCAGAAGAGCAGCACTATCGGTCATGAACAACATAACGGAAGGCTTCACCCGGTTCAGCAACCAGGAGAAGATTCGGTTTTTGGAAATCTCAACCAGTTCGGGAAATGAAGTAAAGAGCATGCTGTATCTGTTTGAAGATTTGAATTTGCTGCCTCCGGAAGTGATTAGCGAGCTTCACGGAGATGTGGATAAAGCTATTTACCAAACGATGGGGTTGATCCGTTATCTATACCGAAAAGGAAAGTAAATTCAATAGCCGCCCCAACCCGGCACTTATACACTAATGCACTTATACACTAATGCACTTATACACATTAATACCTACACAATGCCCACTATCCTCGGAATAGACTACCCCACCCTCTGGTTCCTCGTCGTCGGGGGCCTGTTCAGCGGCTATGCCATTCTGGACGGGTTTGACCTGGGCGCCGGCGCCCTGCACCTGTTTTTCCGCAAGGAAGAGAGCCGGCGCATTGCCCTCAACGCCATCGGCCCGATATGGGACGGCAACGAGGTATGGCTGGTTATTGGCGGGGGCGCCCTGTTTGCCGGGTTTCCCGTATTGTACGCCACGCTCTTCTCCGGCATGTATATTCCCTTCATGCTCTTCCTCGCCTTTCTGATCTTCCGGGCAGTGTCCATCGAGTTTCGGAGTAAAGAGAAGATGAAATGGTGGCGGCAGATGTGGGATGTCAGCTACAGCATATCGAGCGCCATGCTGGCCGTTTTGCTGGGAGTAGTGCTGGGCAACGTGCTGCTGGGTATGGAGATCGGCCCGGGCCAGGAATTTGAAGGCAACTGGCTGGAATTCCTCAACCCCTATGCCCTGCTGGTGGGGGTTACTACCCTGGCCCTGTTCACTACCCACGGCGCCTTGTACCTGCTGATGAAGACCGAAGGGCGGCTGTACGCCAAACTCACCATCCTGGCGCGGCGGGCCATGATCTTTTTCCTTACCACCTTTTCCCTGATGACCCTCTATACGCTGATCTACATCCCTCACTTGTCCGACCGCTTCAAGGACTTGCAGTGGCTGTTCATCGTACCGGTGCTGGCCTTCCTGAGCATCGCCAACATACCGCGGCTGATCTCAAAACGCCAATACGGGCGGGCCTTTTTCTTTTCCGGGCTGACAATGGCCCTGCTGCTCATCGTAGTGGCCATAGAGCTGTACCCGGTGCTCATCCTTTCCACGATTGACAAAACATATAGCATTACCATTTACAACGCCGCCTCTTCGAGCAAGTCGCTGGGCATCATGCTGCTGATCGCTGCCATCGGGGCGCCGCTGGTCTTGAGC
>CAZAXA010000781.1:0-2473 GCA_964488965.1 uncultured Phaeodactylibacter sp.
GTTTCCCAGTGGCTGACGTAGGCTTTGCCCTGCTCCAGCAGGCCGAAGGGGTGAAGGGTTTGGATGAAAATCAGCCCGCCAGGCGCCAGCCGGCCTTTCAGCGCCGCCAGCAGCGCCTCGGCGCTCTCCTTACCAAACAGGCCGAAGTTGATGGCAATGGCGTCGAAAGGTTCGCCCTCCAGTGGCTGGCCGGCAATGATCTCCTCATAGGTGATCAGTTGGTATTTCCCCTGCCCTTTGCTGCGGGCATCTTCGACCAGGGCGGCCGTGCCGTCGGCGCCGATAGCCTCTATGCCGCGGGAGAGCAGCTCGCGGGAGAGCCAGCCTTCGCCGCAGCCCAGGTCGAGCACCTTATGTGGCCGGTAGCGCAGAATGGCCTCCACTATGGCGCGGTTGGTGGCCAGTTTGCGGCTTTCGATCTCCTGATTATCGATCGTCTGGATCCAGTTCCGGGCATTGAGGGCCCAGGAATGGAGGATGTGGGATTCGTCTTGCATAGAGAATGGTTGGGATGGCATATGGTTAGATGGTTACATCGCTACGCGAAACCTGTAGCAATATAACCCCCACATTTCATTTTTTCTGGCAAATTTCCCCTAATTTTGGCGTTCCAAATCAATCAGGGAATTTGAGCCTATGTTTTTTAAGAACTTTCTGTACCACATGGGGCGGTATACCATGATGCTGGGGACGACCTTCTCCCGGCCGGAAAACCACTTCATGTACTACAAGGAGACGATGCGGCAGATGAACGACATCGGTATCGGTTCTCTGATCATCGTAGGCCTGATCTCCATCTTCATTGGTGCGGTAACGGCGGTGCAGTTCGCCTATCAGCTCGATGGGACGCTCGTGCCGACCTATTATATCGGCTATATAGTCCGGGACAGTACCATCATCGAGCTGGCGCCGACGATCACCTGCCTGGTGCTGGCCGGTAAGGTTGGTTCCAATATGGCGGCGGAGATCGGCGGGATGCGCCAGAAGGAGCACATCGACGCCATGGAGATCATGGGTGTCAATACGGCCGCCTACCTGATCCTGCCCAAGGTGGTGGCCGCCCTGGTGGTGATCCCGCTGCTGGTGGCCATTGCCGCCTTCGTCAGCATCATCGGAGGATACCTGGCCTCGGTGCCGGCCGGCCTGATGTCGGATGCAGAATACATTCAGGGGCTGCGCTCCTTCTTCGTTCCCTACAACGTCTTTATGATGTTCGTCAAGGCAGTGGTGTTCGCTTTCCTGCTGACATCGGTCTCCTGCTACCAGGGGTATTATGTCAGGGGGGGCAGCATCGAGCTGGGGCAGGCCAGCACCAACGCGGTGGTGTTCAGCGATATACTGATCCTGCTGGCCGATTATGTCATTGCGGTGTTGCTGACGGGGTAAGTGAAGGAATGAGTGATTGAAGCTTGCGACTCTACTGAAATTATGATAAGAACAGAAAATATATTCAAGTCATTTGATGACAATGAGGTGCTGAAGGGGATAACGACGGAGTTTTTTCCGGGGAAGACCAACCTCATCATTGGGCGCAGCGGCGCCGGGAAGACTGTCTTGCTGAAATTGCTGGTCGGCCTGCTCGCGCCCAGTTCGGGGAAGGTGTTCTATGATGACGTAGACCTGTTCGGCCTCAGCAAGAAGGAAGTGCGGGCCATCCGCATGAAGGTGGGTATGCTCTTTCAGGCTTCCGCCCTGTTCGATTCCATGACGGTGGAGGAGAATATCCGTTTTCCCCTCGATATGTTCACCAGCATGACCTGGAAAGAGAAAAAGAACCGGGTCAATTATTGCCTGGAACGCGTCAACCTGGACAACATCAATGACAAGTACCCCTCGGAGATCAGCGGGGGCATGCAGAAGCGGGTGGGCATTGCCCGCGCCATCGTCCTTCAACCCCAATACCTGTTCTGCGACGAGCCCAACTCCGGCCTGGACCCCAAGACGGCCATCGTGATCGACGAGCTCATCCGCAGCATCACCATCGAGAACAACATCACCACAGTGGTCAATACCCACGACATGAACTCGGTGATGGGTATCGGCGACAATGTGATCCTGCTCTACAAAGGGGAGATCGCCTGGCGCGGCAACCGCGACGAGGTCATGCACAGCGATAATAAAGTGCTGCAGGACTTCATTTTCGCCTCGCCTTTCCTGCAACAATTGCGGGATGCCGCACTGGAGAAATAATTCAGGTTGGGCTTGCCGGTTTTAGCTGAATTCTTATATATTTGCAAAACTTTTTGAACAGCCCGGCTGTATGGCAGAATGGAACATCAAAAAGCGGATGCTCCCGGCATCGAAGCCGGCTGACAACCATCAGCAAATGACCGATAACCCCTGATAATGCCCAGGTGGCGGAATTGGTAGACGCGCCAGCTTGAGGGGCTGGTGTTCGCAAGGACGTGCAGGTTCGAGTCCTGTCCTGGGCACAAACTTTTTGGTTCTTCGGTTGCGTTTGCAATGATGGAAT
>CAZAXA010000782.1:0-2472 GCA_964488965.1 uncultured Phaeodactylibacter sp.
CCGGAACCTAAGATCCAGGTTCGAATCCTGGTGGGACCACTCAACTCTTTTCCCCGGACGCCCTGTTTTCGCCAAACAGGGCGTTTTCATTGGGGTTCCCGCCGATTTTCTTCTTCCTGCCTCTTGCTATTTTTCACCATTTTTGACTATTTTGAGCTGATTTCTTTTAAAATACTTTTAAAGAATTTTAGGCTCATGCGTTTTAAAAATGTTTGCTGGAAATACGCCCCCCGGCAGGACGGCACCTGCAGCGTGAAGGTTTACGTCAACATCGACGGAAAACAGAAGTACTACCCGGTGGAAGGCGTATTCGTCCACCCCAGGGACTTCGACAGCAAACTGGGGCTGGTGCGACCCAAACATCCCCTGGCTAAGACGTACAACGCCCGCATCCGGGCGTTCCGCTCCAAGGTGGAAGACCATTTCCTCGGCGGCGGCGCCTTCGGCAACTTTGAGAAGGGGAGTACCGTCCGCCATTCCCTGCTCGACTACGCCGAAAAGTTCATAGAGGAAGCCCGCAAGGGCACCCACGGCCTGACTGCCGGCACCATCAAAAACTACAACAGCCTGCTGACGCGCCTGCGGCAGTTCGCCGCCTCCCGCCCGGGCAACGACGTCTACCTGGACGAGATCGGCCAGGCCTGGGAAGCGGAATACACCAAATTCCTCTGCGAAGAGATGGGCTGCCAGCTATCCACCGTCGGCAAGCATCTCCGCAACGTCAAGCGGCTGATGACCTCCGCCAGGAAGCTCAACCTGCACGCCAACGACGAATATCACAAGCTGCGCTCCTACGGCGCCAAGCCGGCCGGCAAGATCTACCTCAACGAGGAGGAGATCGCGCAATGGGCCGGCCTCCCCCTCTTCGGCCAGCCCCACCTGGAAAAGGAGCGCGACCGCTTCCTGCTGGCCTACTACTTCCTGCTGCGCTTCTCCGACGTGCAGTTGCTCTCCCGCAAGTCCATCTTTACCGACCGCGACAAGAAATACCTGCGCTGCCTCTCCAAAAAGACGGGCATGGAGTCTATCGTGCCGGTCAGCCCCAAAGCATTGGAGCTATTGGAAAAGTACAATTACGATTTCTCCTGGGGCACCAACCAGCAGGCCAACCGGGAACTCAAGGTCATCGGCGCCATGGCGGGCCTGAACGACCTGGTGCCCATCGAGCCGCCCACCGTCAAGAGCCAGCTGATCACCACTCATACGGCGCGCCGCAGCGCCGCCACCAACCTGCGCCTGCAGGGCGCCAGCCTGAAGACCATCGCCGACCTGGGAGGATGGAAAGATATCCAGAGCCTGCAGGTGTACCTGCGGGCCGGCGGGCTGGAGAGCGCTAAGATTGCGGAGGACCTGGCGTTTTTCGAGTGAGAAAAAGCCAGTATCAGTCCAAATAATTCCTCCCCGGCTTCAATTTATACTTGAGTTTGAGGTAAGAAGCATGGCCTTCTCCCCTTATGAACCGAACAAAGTTCACCCGTCCAGCCAGGTGGTTTCTGAACCGCCTGAGTAATTCACTGGGAAAAATATTGGCAAGGAGCATACGTTCGGAAGTGAGGATGTGGTATATCTCAATATCAGCATCAAGGTTTTTGATGTATTCCTCGCTCAGATCCGGTTTGTCTGGTTTCAGAACTAAGCCGGTGACTGTTGGTTCATCTTTAATCCGGTAATGCCCCATTTTTTCTTCATTGAGCGTGAACTCATTTTTTTCAATGATTTCCCGTATGGCTCGAATGGTTTTCTTGCCAAATTTTTTCATGCCTGAAAAGGACAAATCATCCATGTAGCGGGTATATTTCCAGCCTTTCTTCTTTGCCAGCCCTTCCAGTTCCTCGTCCAGTTCGAGACAGGATAAATTTGCTATGGCAGGAGATGAGGAGGCGCCAATTGGTAGGTGGTTTTCATTCGTGGCCATCGCCGCCAGCAAGCTCGCCAGTTTTTGTTCAAAAGAGAATGGAGGATTTCTGAAAACCTGTACGACCTTCTTAAAGGAAATGCTGTGGAAAAAATCCTTTAAGTCAAGGTGCAATAACCACTTTTGCTTCACATGCTGCAAAGCATTGGTGTAAATATTCCTCGGTTCAGCCTGGTCGGCAGTTGAAGGAATGCTGCCGTAAGCAGCATCCGGCAGCACCGTGTGATAGACAGCATGGAGATGGGCCGATAACCTTTTCAGCAATCGTTGTAATCCCTTTCCTGGCGTTTCGATGAGGCGTTGTTCCCCGTTCCGTTTAGGCACATAGAATTTGGTATATTCTTTGTATTTTATGAGGTTTTTCATTGTAGTGAGATCCGTTCCAAGGAGCGTGGCAACGGCAGAGGGGGTGTTTGCCGAAACAAACAATTTCCCCCTCTCCTTCAACTCCCAGGACGTAACCTTATCCTGGAAAATGTTCTCGAAAGTGTACATATACCAGTTTTTTGATTGATCAAATACTGGTTTTTGGGGAGTGCCAGATAGGACACTGCATT
>CAZAXA010000783.1:0-2469 GCA_964488965.1 uncultured Phaeodactylibacter sp.
ATTGCCATTCGCCGCCGAACATGGAGCCGATGGTGCCGAAGCCGCCGATGCTGTCGCTGGCCTTGATGCGGCCGCGGAAGATTTGCCCGAAGGCCTTGGCCTGGTCGCGCAGGAAACCCAGCCCCATCACCACGCCGGCGGGCATGGCCTCGGCGAAGGTGTAGTCCTGGCGTTCGGTTTTGAAGAAATGGGCCGGCCCGAAGGGATAGATGCCCACCGTGCCGTTCTCAGTGGTAGTCATCTCCAGCTGCAGGGTATCCTTCTTTTCGCGAACGGCGGTGACGGTTACCGGCCGGGATTTCAGATCCCGCGCGATCTTGTAGAAGTCGCTGAAATAAGGCGTGGGCTGGCTGTTCAGGGCGATGATCTCGTCGTTTTCCTTAATGCCGGCCTGCTCGGCTGGCGAACCCTTCACCATTTTTGCGGCGATGAAGGGCACCCGGGCGGAGAATAACATGCGGTCCTTGTTCTCGCTGCTGGCGAGTATGGTGATGAATTTGGGGTCGACCGGGACTTCTACGGTTTGGCCGTCCCGTTCCACGGTAATACTGCCGGCACTGTTGATGATGATCTCCCGCACCACCTGGCGGTCGTTGAACTTATCAAAGGGTTTGCCGCCGACGGCGAGGATGTGGTCGCCGTCGCGCAGGCCTATCTCCTGGCCGAGGGAATCGGCGTAGATGCCGTATTTGACGTTCTCGTTAGGCAGGTATTCTTCGCCCCATGCCCACAATACCATGCCGTAGATGAGGAAGCCCAGGATGAAATTGACGGTCACGCCGCCCAGCATGATGATGAGCCGCTGCCAGGCGGGTTTCGACCTGAACTCCCAGGGCTGCGGCGCCTGTTTCATCTGCTCCGTATCGAAACTCTCGTCTATCATGCCCGAGATTTTGACATAGCCGCCCAGGGGCAGCCAGCCGATCCCGTATTCGGTTTCCCCCTTCTGGTATTTGAACAGGGAAAACCAGGGGTCAAAGAAGAGGTAGAACTTTTCCACGCGGGCGCCAAAGAGCCGGGCAGGGAAGAAGTGCCCCATCTCATGCAGGACGATCAGTATCGAAAGGCTCAGCATCAGCTGCCCCGCCATAATCACATAATCCATAGATCGCTGGAGTCTAAAAATTATTAATGGACACGAGTGTCGGGTTTAAAAACAGGATTATTTTTCCTATTGTTGTGCAAGCGAGCGCAAAGGTAAGGGGAATTAAATAAAAATTATACGCCCCGTCAGCCAAAACCGATAAAGAGCCAATATTTCGCCATGAACCTCTTTTATACCACTGCCATCAGCGAAGGCCTGGCCGTCCTGCCGGAGGAGGAAGCCCGCCACTGCCTGCAGGCCCTCCGCCACCGGGTGGGAGATACTATATATATTACCGACGGAAAGGGCGGGTTCTACGAGGCGGAGATCACTGAGGCGGGCAAAAAATCCTGTACCGCCCGCATCGCCAGGGCCACTCAGGAGTACGGCCGGCGAAGCTGCCGGCTGCATCTGGCCATCGCGCCTACGAAAAACCTGGCGCGCCTGGAGTGGTTCCTGGAGAAGGCGGCGGAGATCGGCATCGATGAGATCACGCCCTTGCTGTGCGAGCATTCCGAACGCCGCAGGCTGCGCCCGGAGCGCCTGGAGAAGGTGCTGCTGGCCGCCATGAAACAATCCCTGAAGGCCTACCTGCCCCGGCTTAACGATATGGCCGGCTTCCGGGAGTTCATCAGCAGGCCCCTGCCTGAAGGCGCCCGCGGGTATGTCGCCACCCTGGGAGAAGGCGTTAAGGGCCATCTGAAAGACAACTACCAGGCCGGCCAGGACGTTTGCATACTGATAGGCCCGGAAGGGGGCTTCAGCGAAGCTGAGGCCGCTGCCGCTGTTGCCGCCGGCTACTTGCCGGTGAGCCTGGGCGCCGGCAGGCTCCGCACGGAAACGGCCGGGGTAGTGGCCTGCCATATTATTAATTTGCTGAATGAGTGAAGGAATGATTGATTTAATGAATTTGAAATAACCTATGAAAATTAAACTGATCCCGGCCGGGCTGGCCATCCTGTTCGCCTTTTCTTTCCGGCCCGTGGAGCAGCCGCCGGCATTGCGCATGGCCCTGCTCAAGTACAGCGGCGGCGGCGACTGGTACGCCAACCCCACCGCTCTGCCCAACCTGGCCCGTTTTTGCAACCAGTACCTGG
Source organism: uncultured Phaeodactylibacter sp. (assembly GCA_964488965.1). Taxonomy (GTDB): domain Bacteria; phylum Bacteroidota; class Bacteroidia; order Chitinophagales; family Saprospiraceae; genus JACJXW01. The sequence continues at coordinate 2,182 of CAZAXA010000783.1, forward strand.
GGACGGATTTTGACACGGACTATGCCGAAGTGGATGTCGGCAGCGCCGAGCTTTTTAACTATGCCTTTGTGCATATGACCGGCCATGGCAATGTCGTATTTTCCGATGCCGAAGCCGATAACCTGAGGAATTACCTCATCGGGGGCGGCTTCCTGCACATCGATGACAATTATGGGATGGACCAGTACGTGCGGCTGGCTATGAGGAAGGTATTTCCGGAGCTGCAGTTCATCGAGCTGCCTTTTGAGCACGATATCTACCGGCAGCCCTTCGAGTTCAGGAACGGGC
>CAZAXA010000784.1:0-2462 GCA_964488965.1 uncultured Phaeodactylibacter sp.
TAATATAGCAGTACCCAAGGTTGGGAATCGCCCTTTAACCGCTTTTTTTGTGGCTTCTACAGCAGTATCAATCAATCTTTCTGCCTTTCGTGCCGCATATCTGGCTAATACATATTCCCAAAATTTCATAACCTGTTTTTTTATAAAATTAGGGAAATTCCCGTTAAACGGTAGGGAAAACTTTTTTTCAAATGTGAGGTTTTGTCAGGTTCTCCGGTCTTTTTTATAGGTTGATAAACAATCTTACGCCGATTCTTTTATATAGCCGTCAAGGTTAACAAACCTTAACAGGTCTTCCCTTTTTTTAAGTGTGACGGTTGTGCCATTCTGTCGGCGTCTATACATAGCAAAGCAATTTCAGGTTTATTCAGGTTCAGCAATATCTTCTTCCCTGGTAACGGGTTCGATGCCGGAAAAGGCAATAACAGCCCGGATATTGTATTTATCATAAAGGCCGGGAACATCTCTTTTCCTTACTTCCCGTTTCCCGCTTCCATCGAAGGGCAGCAGGGTATATTTGCCCGTTCCTTGATCGTGTAAAAGCAGAGCCAAAGGCAAAAACTGCCGGGCCTGTTCCTTAAACTCCTTCCGGCTTATTTCCCCGGCCGCCAGGGCGGCCAAAAGCTCTTCGGCTTTTTCCATTTTCATCAGTACAGGATTGAATTTTTAAGCCCTTCCTCATATAGCCAGCGGCGAAGCTCCGGCATTGTCATCCCCATTTTACGAGCGCCAGCCTGTAGCGCCTCAATAGGGCTGCAAGGGCGGTTTTGCTGAAATTCCAGCCATTCTTCCCAGGACATACTAAACTGGGTAACCCTGAGCCGCCCCCACTCCCTTTTCAGCCGGGGCAGCCATTCGCGCATTTCCTCCCCGGTATCCAAATGCCGGCCGTCTCTCGTTATGGATACGCGGAATGCCCGCTCCAGCGTTTCACGGCTAACCTCCCCGGAGGGCTGAAAAGCCAGCCGCTTAAACTCTTTGGGCGTTACCTGCCCGTCAATAAGGGCCTGCAATAATTGTTCTGGCTTCATAACTTATTCTTCTTCTTCCAATAGCCCGGCGGCCTCCAAGACAAGGCGGGCGGCGTCTTCCGGCGGCATCCCTGCCAGGTTTATTTTTTGGTTTGTTTCCTTCGGTATTACTATGCTTAGAAGGCGGCAAATGATATTCCAGCGCTCGTAAGGCTTCATCCGCTTCCAGTCCTTTAGGGCCTGGCCTTGGGTGAAGTATTCGCCGATGAAGGCCAGGGCTGTTTCCTTGGCTGCCTTCCCGGCCTTGTCTTTTGCCCCCCTGGGGCGGCCTGCAGGGTTCCCACTTGTGCCGGGTTGAAAAGCCATTTTCTTGTTTTTGCGTTGTTGTTTACAAAAAAACTTTCATTTTGACAGCGCATTTGCGCGGGGGGGCGCTCAGATCGTTTTGATAATCAAAGTAGTCGGCAATGGCTGAAGCCGAAGCCGCCCGGAGCCATTATGGCATTGTATCAATCGCCGGGACGATCCCAAGGTGGGCGGCAGCCTGCTTCAGGGCATGCAGGGCGTCAAACTGTGCCTTTGACAGGTTGCCCCGCTCCGCGCCGGCCATGCTTTCAATGGCCTTGAGGGCGGCCAGGAGGTAATCCTCTTTGCTGGCGGCGAGCATATCCGGCGTACCCAGCCGGGCCAGGCTCATCCCCGCCAACTGCCGTTCGAGGTGCTTCGAGACAATATCCCTTCGCACTGAAGGCAGCAGGGAGGCCAGGGCCTCAGCCGGGAACATCGGCGCCGGGCTTTCTTCACCTTGCGGCAGGTACGATTCCAGTGCGCCCGGCTGAAGGCCGGCTATCAGGGAGGCCATGCGCCGGTTTACGCCCAACTGCTCCATAAGCTCACCGTATTCCGGCAACTGCTGCCGGCGCTGCACTTCCGCCCGGGCCTGCAGCATCTTTTCATACTGCTGCGCCATGCCCTGGGCTTCAGCCTGGGCCGCTTCGATCTGGCCTTTGAGATAGGCGGCGTCCGATTCGCGGAGGCGCTGTTCCTCAATTATCCGGCGCTCCTTTTCCAGGGCGGCCGCTTCGGCCTGGGCTAACCTGGCCAGGGCGGCAGCCTCTTTTTCTTTGACCTTTTGGATGTCGGCATCCATCCTGGCGCGGGCGGCTTCGGCTTCTTTCGTTATCCGCTCCCGTTCGCGCTGCGCCCTTTCCAGTTCGGCTTTGACCGCCGGGTTAATGTGTGGCTCTGCCATTATCTTTCAATTTTGGTGTATAAAAAATTCAATCCGTACTCGTGGGAAAGTTGGGCATAAACCGGCTTAGGTCCGCCGGCCTTCCATTCCCGCTGCCCATAAACGTCGAACCGCGGCACAAATTCAGGGCGGCCGGCCTTGCGGGCAGCAGCGCAGGCGGCATCGTAGCGGTCGATCTCCGCTTCCCATTCTGCCAGGCTCATCCCCGCATAACGTCCTTTCCGGTTTTCCCGCTGCCA
>CAZAXA010000785.1:0-2460 GCA_964488965.1 uncultured Phaeodactylibacter sp.
TCTTGCCTGGCTGCAGGAGGTCGGTAGCCAGTTGGCCGTCAATAACAAAACTACCCTTGGGAATGGTGACGAGGGCCTCGGGGTCATACTCCCCGTAGGCTTCGCCGCTTTTGATACCGAAGCCGAGTGTGTCACCCACTTCCTTTCCGGCGAGCTGCCGTTCAAATTCAGGGATCATCTGCCCAACCCCATACAGAAAGACCAGTGGGTCTTTGCCATGGGTCTCTTCAATAAGGCGCCCTTCCGCATCCTCTTCCTGGAGTTTGTAATGCAGGGTGACCACTTTATTCTTTTCAATAACCATAAAAACTATTTAAGTGAAAAAGTAAACCATTTAAAATGGCAGATAAACAAGGTAGGCAATAATACCAAACCATCGAAATTCAGGGCCTCATATTCTGTTACCTTTCCGGAGAACGCCCGTCAGAACATAACAGTTTAATTACAAATAAATTCTGTATCCCGCATGCAGGAAGCAATTCTTATAGAACAGGCAAGAGCACTCCGGAAGGAGGCGGAAACATTGGATCGATGCGGCGCCCTGCAGGAGGCTGCGCGGGCCTATGAATTGAGCCTATCCACTTTTTCCCACGCAGGAAAGGCCTGTCAGGCAGAAACTGCCGGGCTCCTGCAAAAGCTGTCGTCCCTGCAGCGAGGCCAGGGCGACTTGCCGGCGGCCCAATCCTCCCTGGAACAGGCAGTTGGCCTCTATCGCAATATGGGCGCTTCTTACAATTCCAAAACAGCGGAAACCCTCTATCAGATGGGAAGCCTGCAGCAGGAACAGGGCGCATACGAGGAGGCGCTTCAATACTACGAAGAAACTTTATCGGCCCTCGACACGTTGCCGCCAACCGAAACGGCCTCTATGAAAGTGAAGGCCCTTAAGCAGATGGGAAGCCTTTACTTTGAAAATAAACAGTTCGCGCCGGCCCTCCGCTGCTTCGAATCGGCCGTCGGGCTGGCTGGAGAATACCTGCCGCCAACCGCCCCGATGAGGCTGGAAACGGCTGCCATCGCTACTTTGGCCGCCGCCATACGGATGCGGCAAAGCGCTGAAGGCCAGGAGGCGCCTGCCGGCCACAGCGCAGCACAGTTCATCGCCCTGGCAGAGCGGCAGCTCGGCAGCCTGAATGAGGCAGGGCCGCTGGCAGAACAATGGAGGGAAAAAATCTCTTCGCTGAAGGGCGCCTTGAAGGAGATGATGTAAAATACCGCTCTATACACTACTTGCCCAGCCCAACGCCCGGGGAAGCGGCAGATGCCCCCAGCAACGCACCGCAACCGGATACAGGGGCACTTCCTCAAAGCCCGCCATGGCCTTCTCGTAAATGACCTCAAAACAGCGGGAGCAGTACAGGCAGTCCTGCCACAGGGCGGCATAGGGTTCGCCCTGCCGGAAGCCCGAACGCCAGCGCCGCTTTTCCAGCGGGCAATCCGGAACGATATAACCGTGGTAGCCTTTGTACAGGCGGTGTTTTACCGGCCGTTCGGCCGACTGCTTCCGGAGCTTGTATTCGATGCGCTGCTGTTTGTCGTTGAACAACCAGCGTTTATGCTCCAGCCCCTGTATCAACTCCTGTTCAAAAGCAGCCGGGCTAAACCCGCCGTCTTTCCTGGCCAGTTGCCGGTAGATGGCCAGGGCGTTTACTTCAATGGCGGAAAGGCCCTGCTGTTTCAGCCGCCTGGCCTTGGCCGGGCCCGAATGGTGGGTGACGGCGATCTCTACCAGCAGGCGCCTTTTGGGGCCCGACTCCAGAATGATGTCCGGCACTACCCTGCCCAGGCGCTGCTCCAGGCGCACCCGCTCAAAGCGCAGCAGTTGCGCATCGAAAACGGGCGTCTTCTGCCGGTGCAGAAAGACGGGCGGGACGGCGATCTTCCGAACTTTCCCGAATATTTCCTTGGCCTTGAGGTGGAGGCAGGTCTCCAAAGCATTGGCACAGGCCCCGCCCCGGTAATGGGCGAAGTGGTGGGCATGCCGGGCGCCCTTCCTGGCCACCAACGGCCCTCCGCAGGCGGGGCAGCGGCAGGCGCAGGCCAGCCCCCGCGGCACTTCTTCGATGCTGAGCAGTTGCCCGTCGCGCAGGCCGAAGGGGAGATGGCTGTCGGGCATTATCCGGGAGGCCGGGGGTTTTCGGGGGGCGGGGTGCATTTTTTATAATCGTTTTGGCAATGTGGTTCGGGGAAGATACAAAGAACAAAGTTTAAAGCAAAATATTTGAAACAAAACATTTCCAAATAGCGCATTTAATTCATTCTGCGCGCTGCGGGTGTTACGGAGGAAATGCCGTGTGGCCAGGTATCCGGGCTTGTGAAAAGGCTCCCTGCGGGGATGGTACACTGCTACCATAGGTAGCCAGGGATTGATTAAGATCAGTTAAAATCTTTTATGATCAGTGTACTGCCAGCGATTCTCGCTTTAGGGCTTAATGTAGAAAGCGTGCCGTTAGGTACGCG
>CAZAXA010000786.1:0-2439 GCA_964488965.1 uncultured Phaeodactylibacter sp.
AGGTGGCAAGCGCGTGGCTTACGGTGCCCGTGCCATCATCAAGGGCGGCCTCAACTCCCTTCCCAAGCTGACCTTCCCGGGTGGCGCGCTGGTGGCGATGACGGCCGGGCGGTTGGGCAGGGCCAGCAACCGCGCCACCTGCCCTTTGGTGGAGCAGCCGTTAAGTACCACCAGCTTCAGCCGCGGGCACAAAGCCAGCAGTTCGGCGATGCCTTCCGCCCGCGCGCCCTGGTCTTCCAGGAGGAGCCGGTCCCGCCCGGCATGGCCGCTGAAGAGGAAAAGGGCCAGGCTGTCGCGGTAGTTCAGCAGTTGCCCGGCCACTTTGGGCAGGCTGGCGTAGGAGTCGCGGTGCAGGGCGTAATGCCCCTGCCCGGCGCGACGGCTGAGCAGGCGGCAGGCCTCGTCGTCCTCCTCCCGCAATGTCGGCAGCGGGGCGGACTGGCTGTTGGCGAAAGCGAGAAATAGCGATTCCATGGGGTTTTGGTTTTTTTGCCTGGGCAGTTGGGTAATGTGTCGAGAGTAAATATAGGGAATATGGGGGATTTGGGGGAGGAAAAGTGGCCGCTACCCGTGGGTGAAGGAACGCGGATGACACGGGTTGCGCGGGTTGCGCGGATCATGAAATTTTAGGGGCCTATCCGAAAACCGTTTTTGAAGCCGAACCTGCCTGCTCGCCAGCGCTCGCTGACAGGCAGGAATGGCCAGGTTGGGGTTCTCACGAAGCCATTTTTGAGCTTCGTAGCGGGGCTACGGAGCAAAAAAATAGCGAAGTGAGGTTCCAAAGATGGCCATTTGCCTGAAGGGGCCCTTTGGAGCAGGCCAAAGGATGGTTTTCGGATAGGCTCTTAGTGGCCGGGGATTGAGCCGGGCTCACTACCGCCTCCTTCTGCGCATAGCCAACGAACGCTTCCGGGGCTTTCGCCTATAAGAAGCCGTCGGCGGCCAGGGTAGCACCCCACCCTGGAGCGGTAGATCAACAGCTTCTACTAAAATACTGGGAGGGCCACTCCAAACCGGAAGGTGACAACCCCACCATCGGGATCATCCTCTGTTTGGAGAAAGAGGATCAGGCCATTTATCCGGTGGGAGGCGCTGCCGGTGCTGCGGTTGAGAGATGTCTAAAGGACGATTTCTTCGAATTCTGAATAAGTGACAATTTTGGTGAGTTCAAATTGGTTCAATTCAAGCAAATCTTTATCACCCGTAATCAGATAATCAGCCTGGCTATCTTTAGCCAGTGCCAATAGAAAATTATCTTTGGGGTCTCTGCAAACATCCACTATAGAAGTAACTGCCACTAATTTCCCATAGTACTCAAACAAATCTAATAATTCACGGATCTCATCTTCCGAGAAATACTTCCTGAACTTAGGGCGGTTGGCTACTTCGAGGAACTCTTTCAACGATTCCTCGCTGAAAACCAACCTGGCCTTTTCTTGTCCAAGAAGCAGGTCGATTGTGATCAATCTGTTTGAGATCAGGTAACTGATCCACAAATTGGTGTCAAGAATAATATCCAAAGGTTCATCCATTACCTTTCATTCTTTCGGACCTTACTTCCTCCACTTCTTTTGTGATCTCCTCTAAACTGGGAGACTCCTCTTCCCTTGCTCTGAGCCTTGAAAGTAAAGCCGAAAAGCGTTGTTTAGATGTTTCGACCTCTTGAATTTTAATCAAATTCATTTTGGCAAGGTCCTCCAGAAGCATCTTGGCCCTCGGGTCAATCAATTCAACCGTTATTACCGTCATCGCTTTTTCTTTTCTTTAACACAAGATAACGAATTTCTGTTTCCAATCCCATTCTTTTGCCTGGCTCGAAGGGGGCCTTCCTGAACAACTACGCAGCTTTCCGTCAAAAAACCAACGACAAACAAGTCACTCCCCCATCCATTTTCCTAAACTCCGTCATCTCCACCTCGATGATGGGATAGCCCAACTCCACTATCTGCCGCTTCACCTTCGGAAAACCGGCGGGCGCCAGCACGGCGCCGTTGATCAGCAGGCAATTAGCGGCATAGCCTTCCTCCTCCCCCACCCGGATAAGCTGTCCGGATGCAAACCTTCCCGCAAATTCGTCAATAGACAGGTAAGTATTTTCCCCGATATACGCCACCCCCGTTTTCAGGTGCAGGACGCCGCGCACCGGGATCTCGGAAGAGGTGAAGCCATGTTCGGAAAGGATACCTGCCAGTTGCCGCGCCCCTTCCGCATTGGTACGTTTGGACCTGCCGATGTAGAAATGATCATTGACTCTCAGAATATCGCCCCCATCTACCGTTCCTGGAGGTTTGATGGCGGCCAGGCGCCTGTATTCCGCCAGCACCTCCGCGACGGCCGCCACTTCGCCCCGCCGGCTGGCGGCGCCCGGGCGGCACAGGATAGCCAGCTCTTCCGTCACGATGGCGGTGTCTTCCACAAAGCAGCCGTCGGGATAGCGTT
>CAZAXA010000787.1:0-2435 GCA_964488965.1 uncultured Phaeodactylibacter sp.
TCCGAGGCTTCCGGGTCGCGGGAAGAGCAGTCGGCCAGTTTGCCCGGCAGGCCGCCGCCGGTGAGGACGTTCTTGCGCTGCACCAACTCCCTTGCCTTGCGGGCGGCGTGGCGCGCCGTAGCCGCCAGGATCACCTTATCGATGATCTTCCTGGCCGCCCGGGGGTGTTCTTCCAGATAATGGCCCAGCACTTCCCCGACGCAGCGGGAGACGATGCCCGTCACTTCGGAATTGCCGAGTTCGCCCTTGGTCTGCCCCTTGAACTGCGGTTCCGGCACCTTGACCGAGATCACGGCCGTGAGGCCTTCGCGGAAGTCCTCGCCGGATATGTTGAACTTCAGTTTTTTGAAAAAGCCGTTATCCTCCCCGTATTGCTTGAACAGGCGGTTGACCGCGCGGCGGAAGCCGTTGACGTGGGTGCCGCCATCCCGGGTATTGATGTTGTTGACGTAGGCGTAGATGGTCTCCGTATAGGAGGTATTGTACTGCAGGGCCACCTCCACTTCGACGTTCTCTTCGATGCCGATCACGTGGATCGGCTCGTCGATCAGCCGTTGTTTGGAAGCGTCGATGAACTCTACGAATTCTTTCAGCCCGCCTTCGGAATGGAAGGACTCCGACCTGAAGGAGCCGTCGTCTTCGATCTCCCGCTCGTCGATCAGTTTGAGCGTGAGCCCCTTGTTGAGGAAGGCCAGCTCCCGCATCCGGTTGGCGAGGATATCGTATTTGTATTCCAGCGTTTCGAAAATCTCCGGGTCCGGGTGGAAAGTGATGATGGTGCCGGTCTTGTCCGATTCGCCGATGACGGCCACCTCTGCCACGGGTTTGCCTCTGCTGTATTCCTGGACGAAAGCCTTCCCTTCGCGATGCACTTCCGCCCTGAGGTGTTCCGACAGGGCGTTCACACAGGATACGCCCACGCCGTGCAAACCGCCGGATACCTTATACGTGTCCTTATCGAATTTTCCACCGGCGTGCAGGACGGTCATGACCACTTCCAAGGCGGATTTTTTCAATTTTTTGTGCATATCCGTCGGAATGCCGCGGCCGTTGTCTTTTACGGAGATGGAACTGTCCTTGTGTATGATCGTTTCGATCTCCGTACAATAACCCGCAAGGTGCTCGTCGATGGAGTTGTCCACCACTTCCCATACGAGGTGGTGCAAGCCTTTCGTATCGGTGCTCCCGATGTACATTCCAGGGCGTTTCCGCACTGCTTCCAGGCCCTCTAACGCCTGAATATTACTGGCGCCATACTCGCCCGCTTTTGGCTTCAAAGCCTCTTGATCTTTTACTGCATCCATGCTGCAAAATTACTAAAAAAAACTGGGCTTAATGAATGTTTTGGCGGTATTAAAACCACCCTTTGAGAACAGTTTATTTAAGCATTTTGTTGACAGGGCATGGCCGCCTGTAAGGCGGGGCGGGCTAACGGGTCACGCTACTTCCTGCAGCCCTATGGCCAGCCGCCGGTACAACGCCTCGTCGTGCAGGATATCGTACAGGTGGTCGTGGTATTCCGGGAAGGAGGGCAGGTTGTTATGGCCGCCGCCCTCGATGGGGATGAGTTCGCCGCGGGGCGCCAGGCCGGCCAGCATGCGGCCCTGGCGGAAGGAAATGAGGCGGTCTTTGGCGCCGTGGAGGATGAAGGCAGGGCATTCCACCTTTTTGATGAAGAAGTCGGTGCGTATCTTATAGCGAAGAATCCATTTCAGCGGCAGCCAGAAACCGTATTGCCGCACCTGATAAAGGAAGCTGTAGTAGGGGGAATCGAGGATGAGCATCTTCGGTTTGTTCCAGGAGGCGATGCGGGCGGCGATACCGCTGCCGAGGGAGCGCCCGTACACGACGATCTTTTCCTCCGGGTACTGTGTGCTCAGCCATTTATAGACGGTTTGCGCATCATTGTATAGCGTGGCCTCCGTGCGCTTGCCGGAGCTCTTGCCGAAACCCCGGTAGTCCATCATAAAGAAATCATAACCTTTGCTGACGAAATCCCTGGCAAATTTCCCCCACCCCTTGATGCTGCGGGAATTGCCTTTGAGGTAATAGACCACGCCCTTGGCATTGGGAACCTTGAAGTGCAGGCCGTTGATGTGGCCGCCGTCTTCCATCTCGAAATCCACCTCGTCAAAAGGAAAGGGGTAGCGGTACTCAAAGGAACGGGGCAGAATCTCCGGCCGGAAAAAGAAATAATGCTGCAGAAAGTAAAAGACGAGACATACCGACACGTAGCCTCCGATGATGTACAGTAGTATCTCTTGCCAGCCTTCCATAAACCGGGGTATTCTTTTGGTTCAGAGCGGGTTAAGCAGAACCCTTATCCCTGGCCTCTTGTTTAACCCGCTCTAAAATACATTTTTTTTACGAAAGCAGGCCTATAATACTAAATTCAAACATCACCACATCACCACAGCGCCAGCTTCACTCCGCCC
>CAZAXA010000788.1:0-2432 GCA_964488965.1 uncultured Phaeodactylibacter sp.
TCAACCTGCCTCAGTCCGCTGAATGGGAACACATCCAGGCCAAACCTCACGTTAATATAGAGCCGGGATGAGGCTGCTCTTTTGCCTGGTAGTTGCGAGCTTGAAGGCGCCACTTCATTCTTTCCTTTCCGATTTTTGCTTATTTTCGCGCTGCCCGGCCGAAAATAGAAGTTATTGGCCTGCCGGATAAAACCATCGGGATGAAAGCAATGCTGTTTTTTACTGTTGCCGGCCTGGCCTTTCTGGCCAGCTGTGCTCAGCCGCCGGCCTGCGGCGGTACCAAGGAAGCTTTTCTGAAAGATTACTTCGCCCTCATCGAGGAAGCCACGGAGGCTAAGCTGCCCGTGTCGGACGAGGGGTGGAAGCCTTACGACGAGCGCTTCCGCGCCTATGTGGAGGAATGTTACAGCCTCTATGAAGCCGAAATGAGCGGCAAGGAACGCCGCCTCTTCTGGTCAAGGTCTGTGAAATATTACGCACAGCGTTACGGTGGCGGCGCCATTCAGGAACTGGGCCAGAAGAAGGACAGGACGGCGGAAAAGGTGAAAAAAGAAGTGGAAAAAATCTGGGAAAATGCCGGAGAGGCCCTGAAAGAAGCAAGAGGGAAAGAAGAGAAGCCGGGTGTGGTGAAAAAGGAGAGGCCGGTGGAGACGGAGTAGAGAAGGGGGAAGTTTACCCGGCTGATGAACGAAGACGGAGGGGAAATCACAAATCAAAAGTCAAAGGAGGGGAAAATACCGTTGCCATTTACCGGATATACTATAAAAGGCTGTGCTAACGTTCGGAAAATGGATGATCAGGCGGGGGTGATATAAGTGATAATTTTTTTATTTTAAGCCTTGAATAAGACAAACTTGGCGGCCATCCGCCACGGCCGCGCGCTTATCCGCCAATTTGGAAAGCTATATGATGCAATCACAGAACGGGCTACTCACAGATACGGAAACTTTCGTACGGCAATTCTTCAGGGATCATTTCCCTCCGGAATTCGTATTCCACGATTTTCCTCATACCAGGAACGTCGTAGAGGCCGCCCGTCAGATCGGGGCCGGATATGACCTTTCGGAAAAGGATATGGAGATTCTGCAGTTGGCCGCCTGGTTCCATGATACCGGTTATTACAAAAACCAGGATGGCCACGAAGCGCTCAGCTGTGAGCTGGCGGAGGATTTTCTGAAGCGGCGCCGTTATGATGCCGGCAATATCGAACAGGTAAAGGGGTGCATCATCGCTACCCGCGTGCCTCAGAACCCCCGGAACCTGCTGGAAGAAATCCTTTGCGACGCCGACCTCAGCCACCTGGGCAACGACCGCTACTGGGATCGCTGCGGGCGCCTGCGGCAGGAGATGCTGATGACCAGGGATATCCTCATGTCGGAACAGGAATGGGTGGATTTCGAACTGGATTTCATGATAGGGCATCAATACCATACCGATGTGGCCCGGGAAATGTTCAGCAAGCAAAAGGCCCAGCACATCAAACAACTGAAAAAACAAAAGCAGCGGCTCCATCCCGGCAATGCGGAAGAGGAAGTGGCCGACAGAAAGAAAAAGAAAAAAAAGAAGAAGAGAAACGGGGGCCTGAAGCTCAAAGAGATCAACCTGGGGCGCGGCGTGGAAACGATGTACCGCACCACCTACCGCACGCACGTCAACCTCAGCTCCATTGCCGATAATAAGGCCAACATCATGCTGAGTATCAACGCCATCATCATCTCCATCGTGGTAGCTAACCTGGTGCCCAAAATCCCGGGCGATTACCGCCTGGCCTTACCCACCCTGATCCTGCTTGCCGTATGCCTCATCGCCCTGGTCTTCGCCATCCTGTCCACCCGCCCTAAGGTGACCCAGGGGCGCGCCAGCCGGGAAGATATCGCCCAAAAGCGCACCAACCTGCTGTTCTTCGGTAATTTTTACCGCATGGACCTGGAAGACTTCCACTGGGGAATGATGGAAATGATCAAAGACAGCGACTTCCTCTACAGCTCCATGACGCGCGACCTGTACTACCTGGGGGTCGTACTGGCCAAAAAATACCGCTACCTGCGTATTTGTTACAATGTTTTTATGTACGGGCTTATCATCGCCGTGGCGGTTTTCGCCGTGGCCTTTTTGTTCTGGCCGGCGCACTGAGGGTTTTGGTTTTTTTTACCCGGCTGAGCATAGCGGGGACGGGACGGGGTTTCTGGAGTTATTGCTATTTTCTGGGCAGAATTACTTAATTTTCCGCATTCTAAAAACGGTAACAGCTATGATTTCGAAGAAAATGATAAAAGCGCTCAATGAGCAGATCGCCCTGGAAGGCTACGCTTCCTATTTATATCTCTCCATGGCATCCTGGTGTGATAAGGAAGCACTGGAAGGTTGCGCCCAGTTCATGCACCGCCAATCGGAAGAAGAACGCATGCACATGCTGAAGATCTTCCACTACC
>CAZAXA010000789.1:0-2428 GCA_964488965.1 uncultured Phaeodactylibacter sp.
CCATGCACTGTTCCGCCAACGTGGGCGCCGATGGGGATACGGCAATCTTCTTCGGCCTTTCCGGCACCGGCAAGACCACCCTTTCCGCCGACCCGGAACGCCCCCTCATCGGCGACGACGAGCACGGCTGGTCTGACAAGGGCATCTTTAATTTCGAAGGAGGTTGTTATGCCAAGACGATCAACCTGAGCGAAGAGAAAGAGCCGCAAATCTACCGCGCCATCAAACACGGCGCCATCCTCGAAAACATCCACTTCCTGGAAGGAACCCGCATTCCGGACTACGACAGCGACGCCATCACCGAAAATACAAGGGTTTCTTACCCGATCTACCACATTGACAACGCCCTGCAGCCCTCCGTTGGGGGCCACCCGAAGAACGTTTTCTTCCTGACCTGCGACGCTTTCGGCGTACTGCCGCCCATCAGCCGCCTGACGCCGGAACAGGCCATGTACTACTTCATCTCCGGCTATACGGCCAAGGTGGCCGGAACTGAAGAGGGCGTCACTGAGCCGCAGGCCACCTTCTCGGCCTGCTTCGGCGCGCCTTTCCTGCCCCTGCACCCCGCCTTTTACGCAGAAATGCTGGGTGAAAAGATGCGGGAGCACGATGTGAACGTTTGGCTGGTCAATACCGGCTGGACGGGCGGCGCCTTTGGCATCGGTTCGCGCATCAACCTCAGGTACACCCGCGCCATGATCAGCGCTGCACTGCAAGGCGGCCTGGGATCAGCAGGCTACCACAGCCACGATGTGTTCGGCCTGCAGATGCCCGCCTCCTGCCCGGGCGTACCCTCCGAACTGCTTGACCCCAGGCAATCCTGGGCCGACAAGGAGGCCTACGACGCCAGGGCCAATGACCTGGCCGCCCGCTTCATCGCCAACTTCCGGAAGTTCGAAGACAAGGCCAGCCCGGCCATCCGCGAAGCGGCGCCCCGGGTGCTGGAAACCATGAAGTAGAGTTCTTTCCACAGCCTTAACCAAATATAACCCGTAACCTGAGCTGCCTGCCCCCCCGGCGGGCAGCTTTTTTTTAAGCACAGGCCTGGCCCGGGTTGCCGGCCCGGCAGTGGTCATTAAAGTGTTAAAGCTGCAAACAAAAGAAAATAATGGTTGTTGGAATCGGGAATTATTCCCTTACACAGATCAAAATCATCCCAAAATGAAGTTTCCCATTCCGAAGCACACTTTCCTGACGCTTTCTTTTTTCTCGGCCCTTCTCCTGTTTTCAGCCTGTAACAATGACGATGACACGCCAGGCATTCCTTCGGGTACTGCCAGTGCGATATTGCTGGCAATCGATGATGAGAGCATCGACAACGGCAACCCGCCGAACAACTTTTCGGAAACAGATGTAAATGACCAACTAGCAGAGGTAGGCCTGCGGCAACCCCTGCGTTATTTCCGGGAAAATACCGGAGAGACTATCGATCTCTACACCGGGCAGGTCGGCGACGAGGGGTGGCACGCCCTGAAAACGATCCCTTCCTCCTGGATCAGCGCAGGCCCTACCGGCAATGGCGCGCGCAACTACCTGGCGCCCGGCCCCGGCCTGGGCGCGGCCGTTCCCGACGATGACAGGGAAGTACTGCTCGATGAGATTCCGAATGTAACGCCCCTGCGCGCTACCGGCCTATCCATGCTCATCGGACAAACCGTGCTTGCCGTGGTGTACGACAGTGATATCAGCATTAACTATTCTCCGCTCGAAGGCAACCTTCAGGGCGCGAACCTGGGCCTGGTGGCTTTCGATGTGCTGGAAGTCAGGGAGCGGACTGATGGTTCGGACTCTTCTCTGCCGCGGGTGACGATCAGGATCAGGGACGTGGATGAAGTGGCTGCCCTTCCGCTTGCACTCTTTTCGAATGCGCCCGTACCGCAGTCTTCTTCCGAGCCGTTTGATGTTGTTCCTCCGGGCAGTACCCCGTCGGTTGAACTGGCGCCTGCGCCCTGATGTAAGAATAAGGCCTGAGTTGCCGGGGCTGTTCATTCAACTATGCCAGGATAATCGGCCAAATTTCATATTCGACTGATTATCAGGCGTCGCGTCGCTGCGTCGTTGCGAGGAAATAGTTTTCGTGCGGCGATCATCCTGATCGCCCGGTTTTCGTGCGGCGATCATCCCGATCGCCCGGTTTTCGTGCGGCGATCATCCTGATCGCCCGGTTTTCGTGCGGCGATCATCTTGGACGTCCGCATGCCTGCCCAAAGGTTTTGCGCCTGCGACGCATTCGATTATTAATTTCACACCTCCTTCATCGACAACTGCACCCGCCCCCTTTTCAGGTCTACCTCCATCACCTTGACCATCACCTCCTGCCCCAGGCTTACCAGATCCGCCGGGTTTTTGACGAACTTGTTGGCCAGTTGTGAAATGTGCACCAGCCCGCTCTCCTTGATGCCGATGTCCACAAAGGCGCCGAAGTTGG